>JAWALG010000017.1:0-22150 GCA_038886995.1 Candidatus Iainarchaeum sp. | reverse complement strand
TGATTTTAGAAGTATCGGCAAGTCACCAACGTAAACTGTTCTTGAGTCCTGCTCTATGTCACGCCGATACAGTTTCATCTCAACATATATGGGGCCCGCATATGTCATATTCCTCAAGCGGGCTTCCATTGGCAAAAACTCACCTCTTGGGGAACCATCTGCTTCAATGATTCTGGGCTTTAGAACCTGAATATTACCGAGCTCAACTCGCACTTCCTCAATTTTTGGGACAATGAGCTGGTTTTCTCTTACTATTTCATCAAGCTTTTCTTCAATGAACTGGTTATAACTTTGGATCTCAAGGTCCGCTATACTCTTATCCCTAAAATAAGCTTCTAAAAGAGCCCAAGTATCCATACGCTCACCAGGCAATAACTTACCTTACTACTCTGTAATAGATGCTTTTGCCTGCTATGGGGGACTCGCGTTCTATCTCAATAATATCTCCGACTTTTGCCTTTAGCTTTTTTACCATTGGATCAGAGGCTAGGATTGTTGCAAGTTCCTCCTTAGTTGCATGAAACTTCTTTAGGATTTCAGCTTCTTTTTCAGCTGGCACAATTGTGTGTTTTGGAACTAGAAAATGCCTTTTTTCTTCCACAATATCGCCCTGCTAAAATTACAAGATTTAAAAGTCGGCCAATCCCATAGCTAAGAAAGCATTTTTTGCTTTAGTATTTATAATTAGAAAACATTTTAAATATTATGCTAAAGGCCTATCCGTGCTTATTCATCTTCTATGCAGCCAATTCCCGATCTTTTCGCTTAGGTTCGCTTAGGTGCTATCTCTTCTCTTTGCTTTCCCTTCTTTCCCTTTCCCAAACCTCCTTGAATTCTGCCAAGTCATTGTCATCAAGCCCAAGAGACCTCAGTTTTTCTTCGTGGTCTTCAAAGCTCATGCTGCTGTAGCTTTTTCTCCACAGTTTCATTTCCTGCGTGTCAGGAAGAGGCCTGCCTTCCCTCAATCTTCCCATAGGCATGCAAAATAGAAAAGCCAAAAGGTTATTAAAAATTACCCTATCTTTTAATCATTTCTATGTGGCCCCTTTCTGCACTTGGCTTTCAACTGAAGAGCCCCGCATTTCCATTATTTTGGCAATAGCATCCTTGAAGTGTTCTTCTCTTATTGTGATTTGCTGCGTGTTTTTCCTAACAGCTTCTCTTATGGCACTCATTCCAGCTTCGCGACATACTGCGGCAATGTCTGCGCCAGAGAAACCATTTGTTTCTGAAGCTAGCTCAGTGATTTTTACATCTTTTGCTAGGGGCATGTTTCTCGTGTGTACCTTAAATATTTCAATACGCTCTTTTTCATCAGGCATTGGAATCTCAATATGCACATCAATCCTACCCGGCCTTAGCAAAGCTTTGTCAATCAAGTCAGGCCTGTTTGTCGCTGCTATGACTACAACCTTTTCAAGCTCTTCTATGCCATCTAGTTCAGTTAGAAGCTGATTTATTACGCGTTCTGTAGCATCTGTTAAGCTTGCCCCACGCACCTGACTTATTGCATCAAACTCATCAAAGAATATTATTGCAGGTGCAACCTGCCTCGCCTTCCGGAATATCTTTCTTATGTTGCGTTCGCTTTCCCCAACCCACTTGCTTATAAGCTCAGGCCCTTTCACTGCAATAAAGTTTGCTTCGCTTTCATTTGCAACTGCTTTCGCCAGCAATGTTTTTCCCGTGCCCGGAGGCCCATAAAGAAGTATACCCTTTGCCGGCTTTATGCCTGCTTTCTTAAATAGTTCAGGCCTTCTGAGAGGCCACTCAATTATTTCCCTTAATTTGCTTTTTACGCTTTCAAGGCCGCCAATATCACTCCACTTAATGTTTGGTTTTTGAATCATGACTTCACGCATTGCACTTGGCTCTATCTTTTTGTATGCTTCTAAAAAGTCCTTCATTCTTACCTCCATTTTTTCGAGAATTTCCGTAGGTATCTTTTCTTCATACTTCTTGAATTCGGGAATGTATTTCCTAAGAGCTTTCATGGCTGCTTCTTTGCTAAGCACTTCTAAGTCAGCGCCAGTGTAGCCAATAGTTATCTCGGCAAGCTTATCCAAATCAACATCTTTTGCTAAGGGCATGCCTCTTGTGTGTATCTGCAATATTTCTTTTCTGGCTTTCTGGTCTGGGACATTAATTGCTATCTCACGGTCAAAGCGCCCCGGCCTGCGCAATGCTTCGTCAAGCGCCTCAGGCCTATTTGTTGCCGCAATGACTATCACATTTCCTCTTGATTTTAACCCGTCCATCAATGTCAACAATTGCGCAACAACACGCCTTTCAACTTCCCCAGTGACTTCTTCTCTTTTCGGCGCAATAGCATCAATCTCATCTATGAATATTATGCTCGGTGCATTCTTTTCAGCTTCCTCGAATATATCCCTTAAGCGCTTCTCACTCTCACCATACCACTTGCTCATTACTTCAGGACCATTTATCGCGTAAAAGTTTGCCTCGCTTTCATTTGCAACTGCTTTCGCTAACAATGTTTTTCCGCATCCAGGCGGACCTGTTAAGAGTACGCCTTTAGGTGCACTTATGCCAATGCGCTCAAATACCTCTGGATGCCTCATTGGTAATTCAACCATTTCCCTTATCATTGAAATTTCCTCTTTAAGGCCGCCAACATTTTCATATGTTATGGCTGGGATCTTCATTGCTTCTGCCTTAACGCGCTTCTCAGAGACAATTATCTTTGTGTTTGGCGTTATTTTTGCAAAGCATTTTGGTTGTAGGTTTGTTACAATATAGTGCAGGGTTGTACCCATAACATCAATCGCAATCATTGCATTTTTCATAACTGCTTTTTCCATAAGTTTTTCGTGGAAATAATGCGTAGGATCTCCGGAAAACCTAACTTCTTCCAATGGTGCAAGAGTCACACTCTTAGCTTCTTCTAGATCAACTTTTTTAACAGTTACTTTGTCACCCACGGAAACTTTTGCATTATTCCTAAGCACATTGTCAAGCCTTATTATTTCCTTTTCTTCTTCATCATTATGGGCGCGCCATACAATTGCAAGCGCCTCCTCAGGCCCTTTAATAAGCACAGCGTCACCCGCAACAATTCCAAGAGAATTCATTGCATATGTGCTCATTCTCGCAATGCCTCTTCCAACATCCATCTTATATGCTTCACCGACAGTGAGTTCGATTTCTTTTTTTGCTTCATTTTGACTCTTTGAACATTTATCTTTGCTTTTATCTTTGCCACCCATACTAAATCACCCTTTAATTTTATCTAACTTCTATTCTTTGTCCCTTTTGTGTTGAACCATTGCTCTTTTCCCATATTAGCTCCAAAACACCATTTTTGAACGTCTTGCTTACAGGCCTTTCCTTCACAGCTGATGGCAACCTGATTGTTGCATAATAACCACTCTGCTCTGCAGAGCTGTTTTCCCTTACTTTTATAAAAAGCCTATTGGCTGATATCTGATACTCTATATCATTTTCTTTTGCTCCAGGCAATTCTAGGGTTACAAATATTCGACTATCACTTTCCCAAACGTCATGGGTCAGCTGTGAGCGCCCTGCTTCACTTTCCCTGTGGCCGGCTTTGTCTCCAAAGAACCAGCTTTCTAAATCTTCAAAATCATCAAAAAAACTATCATCAAACATGAAATCCCCTCCAAATATCAGAATTAAAAAATTAAGATGAAAGAAGCTGATTTCATCACTTTATCTCAATCAGCTTCTTTCCCGAAACTTTTTCCTTGCTTTTTGGTATTTTTATCTCCAAAACACCATTCTCGTACTTAGCGTCTGCCTTTTCAAGCTCTGCGTTTTCTGGCAATGTCACAAACCTGTAGAAGCCACTGTAGTTGCGCTCCATTCTATAGAAGTTGCGTGTTCTCTCTTCGTGCTTCTCTTTCTTTTTTGCAGTAATCTCTAGACCATTGTCAACTATATTTATGTTTATGTCCTGCTTTTGCACGCCCGGCATGTCAATGCTAAGGTGGTATGCGTCATCTGATTCCCAAAGATCGGCCGCTGGATACCTCATTCGGCTTTCTACAGGAAAATCTTCGTTGTCAAACTCATAAAAACTTGAAAGCATGCGCCTCATATCCTCAAATGGGTCAAAAAAGCCAAACCTTCTCCTCATGTGACCACCTCCTTATTTTTTTTGTCTAAGTTTTATTGAACATATTCAATATTTATTGAACAAAGTATTTAAAAAGCTTTCTTTGCCATATTCTAATTATGCCCAGATCCTCTTTTGTTATACGTTTGAGAAAAGTTGAGCGTTTAACTGAACCTACTTTTGATAACGCCATAGAGTATCTTTGCAAGTCGTTATGTTTAGAAGCATATGATACAAACACTGCGAAGCAAATTCTTTTGGAGCTTCTCAAATCAAGAGAAGGCCTAAGCTCAACAGAGCTTTCTGAACGAATAAATAAATCCAGGGGCGCGGTTATAAACCAGCTTAACCGCCTTATGGCAGCAGGCCTCATTGTTAGGGAAAGAAGGAGATATTTGCTCCGTGCAAGTACGCTTTCAAACACCATTTCCGAAATGCAGGAAGATGTGGAAAGGATAATGAAGAACATGCTTGAAATAGCTCGAATGCTAGATGAGCTTACCTAAGCATGCTATTTTTTCTCCTCAACTTCTACAAACTGAAGCCTTATCTTTAAACCTTCGCTTGCAGTTGCTTTTGTAAGAGTTGCACTTACTGGCTTGCCGGCCAATTTTACAACTACATGCAGGTTTCCGTAGAGAACGTCGTTGTTCTTGCCACGCAACTCATATTTTCCATGGGTCTTTAAGACACTTACACCAGAAAGCTCATCAAAAATGTAACGAGAGCCGCTCATATAATTTATTGAAGCCTTTGAGAGCACACCTTCTATGGCTTTTACATTTGCCTCTTTTATCTTTTGCTGCATCATTCCTTGCCTTATACATTCAAAAACATCTTCGCCTTGGGAAAGCTCAAGAACCAGATCTTTTTTAACACCTTTGCCTTTAAAAAGCTGTGAACTTGGCATTGCCATATGCTAACCTCACAGAATTGCTTATTGGCAAGAACTATTTAAAAAAAGAACTTTTTTTAATTTCAGGGGTTTACCATTTTTCAAGCACAAGTATGCTTTCCCTTGTTTTTCCCACAAATTTTGTGCGATCACGCATACAAGGCACTTTCCTAGCAAGTATTCTATCAACCTTTGCAAAGCCAGCATTTTCAGCAATTTGCTCAATTATCTCATCTGACTCAATGACAGCATTTGGCAAACAACCGCCCGCAACAACAATAAATGCCAGGCCGCCTTTTTCTAAAGATTCATGCATTTTTTCAATAGCTTTTTCCATATCTAAAAAATACGCTTTGGCTTCGATAGGCATCTCTTCATACTTTCCAGTTTTTGGAATTTCTCTAATCTCGCCAAAGTATGTTTGCAGCTTAGGTGCTTGCTCTAAGAATAGGCCCAACTCAATTTTATAGACCTTTGCATATTCTTCTTTTCCCAAATATGGTGGGGATGTGATTATAGCGTTGGCTTTTTCACGCAGCGCAAAGTATCGAGCATCACCTTCAATCACCTTTGGCTCAGGGCCTGTTGCAGTACAATTGCTTAAGTCGCCTACCATCTTTTCTACTTTCTCAAAAAAAATTTTTCTTATGGGCAAAGGCCTTCTCTTTATCCTACGTAAGCTCCTGCCTTGCTTTTTGACCAGTGCTACTTTTGTAGCAGAATCCATTAGTGCAAGCATAAAAAAGTCTCGTATTTTTTCATCAGGTATGCTTTTGATGTTTTGTTTAATCATGCAAATATCTTCTATGTTTTCACTGCTGAAGTATTTTTTGAAAATCTTCTTGTTTTGGATTTCTAAGCTAGGTGCCTCCCTTTTACAGATTGCAATAGAGCCCCTTAGCTTTTCAACATCATAATTTCTTGTTTTAACTTTGCTGATAAGCACAGCCAATGGCGAAATGTCTAGGCCATAGGAAACAATGTTTCTCTGCTTTGCTGCCAACAGCGTAGTGCCACATCCACAGAAGGGGTCGTATATAGGTCCTTTCAACCCAAAAACATCCATGATCCAATCCACAAGCTCCTTCGAAAAGCCCTCTTTAAAATAAAACCAGTCATGTATCGGATGTTCAAAATTCTTCTTGAATGTTACCCAGTCAGCGATTTCCTTTGGTGCAATTACTGTTTTGTTTGCCATAAAAGATATCTGTTCAGTCAGTGTTAAAATTGTTCCTGAGTAATACAGCAAGCAAAGAGCAGGTTAATAAATTTTTTATTTGTTCCCATGCTAAAAGTATTTTGGTGATGTTGTGAAGGCGAAAATTTTTTCATCAGCATTGTTGCTGCTGTTATTCGTTATGCAGTTTAGTAGCGTGGCCTCAGAGCCACAAAAAGTAGAAGTTGGTATTTACGTTCTCAATATCGGCAAATTTGAAGTTAGCACTGGATCATACACGGTTGATTTTTACCTCTCAATGAAGTGTGACAAAGCTTGCGATCCAAGCAATTTTGAGTTTATGAATGGTCGTGCAACCTCTATTGATAGGATTATTGATGAGCCCAATGAAAAGTTTTACCGCATTCAGGCATCACTTGCTGAGAACATAGATCTTAAGAAGTATCCTTTCGATGAACATTTTTTAACGATACAAATTGAGGATAAAAGGAACACTTCTGAAAAACTAATTTATGTTCCAGATGAAAAATCCGCAGGAATTGATTCTTCTGTAGTGATAGTTGGCTGGGACCTTCTCGGCTATGAGCAAGAGGTAACAGACCACTTCTATGAACCATACGGTGAGCACTATTCAAGGTTTATATTCAAGATTCATATAAGGAGGATACTTCTTGCTGCAATAATAAAAACGTTCTTGCCGGTAATATTCATTGTCATTGCAGGGTTACTAGCGTTGCTCATCCAGGAGCAAGACAAACTTTGGACAAGGATTGGGATAAATACTTCTTCACTAATTGCTTCAGTTATGTTCCACCTTAATGTTACTTCAAGCATACCACCAGTTGGCTACCTTACATTCGCTGACAAGTTTATGATATCAACTTATTCCATCTTGCTGCTAAGCTTATTTAGCACAGTGATGATGATGCGCCATGCAAAACGCAAAGATGAAGTAATGTACAATAGAATATACCACATTGCTTTGTATTGCATACCAGCTTTATCTGTGTTTCTATACGGCATTGTAATACTTATATAGAAAAAAACCAAAAAAAGAATCAAAGCTAGGATAAATGCCATTACTCAAGAAGCTTCTTTGCTATGTCCACAAACTTTACATTTATCTGTCTTAAAAGCTCAGAAGGCACAGTGTAAACCACTGTTTTGCTTTTCTCAGTGCTTAGAGAATGTATTACTTGTAATGTTCTTAGGTGCATACCCCCTTTTACACCGGCTAACTCCAAAGCCGCTTTCCTGAGATTTTGGGCTGCTTCAAGCTCACCTTGTGCCCTAAGCAATATTGCTCTTTTTTCTCTCTCGGCTTCTGCCTCTTTAGAAATAACCCTTACCAAACTTTCAGGCAGAATTATTTCTTTCAAGTCAACAGATTCAACTTTTATTCCCCAAGGGTCTGTAACCCTATCTAATATTTCCCTAATCCTTTTCGCAATTTTTTCCCTCTGGGCGAGAAGCTCATCGAGGCTTACTTCGCCGATGACCTCGCGCATTGTTGTCTGCGCTAGCTGACTCACAGCATAGTGGTAATCCTTAATCTCGAGAACAGCAAGCTCAGGGTTGCTAACTTTGTAATAAACAACAGCATTTATTACTGCTGAAACATTGTCTTTAGTCATAGTATCTTGCCGTGGAACATCTATGACGCGAGTCCTTACATCTATCCTTTCCCACGACTGAACAATTGGCAGAATTATATGAATGCCGGGATCCATTATGCCACTATACCTTCCTAATGTAAATTTTACCCCTTTTTCGTACTGGTGAACAATCTTTAACGAAGCTAAGACGATTATAAGAATGATTGGCAAACCAAATATGAAAAGGCTTCCAACAATGAATGCCCAAAGTGGTGCTTCAAGCAAAATCATCAATGGCTCACCTTCTTGTCTTTTGTTTTGTGTTCAGGATAGCCTTCAATTGCTCTTAAGCTATCAAGAGGCAAGAAAAAGATTACCTCATTAGAAGGGTCTGAAGAAATGCTTCCAAGCTCTTGCAGTGTTCTTAAATTAAGACCGCCTTCGACTTCATTCAGGGTTTGTGCTGCCTTTGCTATTATCTCAGAAGCAGCCGCTTCACCACTCGCCTTTATTATCGCAGCCCTTCTTAATCTTTCAGCTTCTGCAGCTTTTGCCATTATTGTTTTCATTGATTCTGGAAGTTCAATATGCTTCAATTCAACAGAAATAACCTCAATTCCCCAAGGGTCTGTTGCCTTGTCAACAATTGTTTGGATCTTCTTTGAGACATCGTCTCGATTGCTTAATACTTCATCGAGTGTCATTTCACCTATAACATCGCGCATTGTTGTCTGTGCAAGTTGGCTTACAGCGTACCTGTAATTTTCAACTTCTAGTATTGCCTTATCTGCTTGCTCCTTCCTAATTCTGTAATAAAGAACAGCATCAACGCTTATTGAAACATTGTCTTTGGTTATTGGCGTTTGCTCCGGGACATCAATAACTTCCACGCGCAGGTCAACTACTGTTGCCCATTGTATTACTGGCCATATTACATTTAGGCCTGGATGCAAAAGTCCAGAATATTTCCCAAGCGTGAAAAGCACACCGCGCTGATACTCATAAACAATCCTTATTGACATCCCAAGCAAAATTAGTAGCACAAATCCCATGAAAAAGAAAAGATATGGCGCAAGGAACAAACTCAAGAAAGTCAAGAAAGCATAGAGTATAAGAACCCAACCCCATAAGCGCATGTTGAAAAACATGCGCATAAAAATATTTAAATCTTACAGTTTTACTTGCAAGCAAATTATTAGGTAATAAAATAAGTTAAATCCCGCCTCCCGGATTTGCACCGGGGATCTTCCGGTAACAGCCATTGCCTTAACAAGGCAAACTGTTGCTACCAAGCCTACAGCCGGACGCATTAGCTACTATGCAAAGGCGGGATAAAATAATTATTGCACGAGCAATCTATTTAACCTTTTTGTTTAGCTTCTTTGCAAGCTTAAGCGAAGGAAGCTCTGCTTCATAATAATCAATTTGCAGGCCTGATTTTTGCATGCAATACCTTATTGCAAAAATGCCCGCAAGCAGCTCAAGCGCCTTCAATGTATTGCTATCATGAGCTGCTTTATTCTTTATTGAATCCTTTATGGCTTTTTTAATAGCAGGGTTTTCCAAAAGCTTGGCTGGTTCACAAACGCAAGAATCAACAGCGCTTTTTATAATGTTGAAGTCAATCTCTCTTGCCAGAAAGTCCTCTGCTTTTTTGTTTACGCTCATGCTTAACGAGATCAGAAATTCAGCAATCTCAAACGCTTGCATATTTTTTTCAATTTTGAGCTTCTTAACGCAAGACCAATCTTCAAGTTTTGCTATTAGTTGTACTCCTTCAGCATCCATATAAACACCTCACTCCTTCAGCATCAGCTTCTCAATAACTTCATCAACATTGACTTCAGTATTTACACAACCAGCCCTTGATAGAAGCACTGCTTGCGGTGCTACCCCGAAATCTCTTAAGCTGTCAAATGCAATTATCGCCTCCTTATAACAGCAAACTCCAAGAACTGCTTTTGGCTTGTATTTGTTCACAAGCTCAAGCACGATGCTGCCACCAGGGCAAACAAAAACACCTTTGTAGCCAAGCTCTTCTGCCTTTGCCTTTATTAAAGCAATTTTGCATTCATTGCAGCTTAAGCATTGTAGGCCTTCAGCGCTATACGGTGCTTTGCATTTTGTGCTGCTTCTCATGCAATGTGGCAAGAACAACAGGCGTTCATTGTAGGGAACTTTTTTGTATGCCATCTCATTCATCTTGTTTCTGAACTCAATATGAGTATATTCGACCCAGCGCTCGCTAAGGCCTAGCTTTTTTGCTATTTTTTCTGTGGCTTTGGCAATATTCAAATGCGTTCCTGTGTCTAATGCCTTAGCAACTGATTCCTTTATCTTTTCAACAGGGCTCTCCACAAAAAAACCTTCCAAGCCTCGGGTGGGATTCGAACCCACGATCTGCTGATTACAAGTCAGCTGCATTGCCGCTATGCTACCGAGGCGGCATAATAGTTATGTTTTGAAAGTGTTATAAATTTTTACCTTTAAGGATTTGCAATGTTGATAATCTTTACTGCTTCAATGTATGCTTTTTCGTGGTTTTCAGCAGCCAATGAGCGCTTAAATCTTGCAGCAAGGTCTTTAACATATGAGGAAAATACCTCATTAACCTTGCCTTGGACCTCTTCTGTTTTTAGTCCAAATTCTGAGCGAAAGGTCTCAAATAGTTCTTTGCTAATTTCAAACTTTTCAGGGTTTTTTATAAGGGATTCAGCAAGCCGATATCTTTTGTCCCGTATGTTTTCATCAGGCATCTCAGGTATCTGTTCTTCAGCGACTAGGTTTACTATTAAGACATAATGCATTACTATGCTATATGCAATCTCACTCCTATAAAGTTCTTTTGCCTCTTCAACAGATTGGCTTAAAGCTAACTTTTCATAGTTCTTTTTTTCAGCTTCACCAATCCAAAGGATATCATCCATGAAAGAGAGATATAAATTGAAGGTTAAAACCTCTTCAGGATCCTCAAAATTTGTGTCTGCTTCCTGAAGCGCGGCTTCTTTGGATTCAATTATTACTCTTTGGATTTCAGCATGAATCTGTGAGCCATACTGCTTGTAATAATTTAAATCTTCTTTAACCCGTGTTTTTCCTGACGTGGCCGATGTAAGCAGAAGAGCTGCAAATAAAGCCAGGAAAAGAACAGAGGAAACTACAAATATTATCAGGAAAAGCTTTTCTTTGCCTGCTTTTTTAACTGTTTTTTTGGGCATAAAACACACTAACTAATTTTAGATGCCGCGATAAAATAAAGAATAAAATAAGGGGAGTTTTACTTCCCCTTTCCAGTTTTAAGACCTTCTGATGTGCTTGTAACTTTGTAGACCTCGATAAGTGCTACTATTAATGCAGCAGGTGCAACAAATGCAGCTATGTGGCTGGTTATGCTTATAATAACAGCCCCCAATTTTGGCACTATCATATCCAAGCTTTTCTGTATGTCTCCAGCTGCGACATTGCTTATGGAAAGCAATGCAATTGCTGCAATTAGAAATGCAGTTATTTCCTTGTCACTGACATTCATTAGACCAACAATAATACCAAGCACTACTAGCACAGCTATGATCCAACCAGGTTCTGCAATGCCTAAGCCACTGATAACACCCCCAAACAATGCAATCAAGACACCAGCTATAAAGGCAAAACCACCTATTCTTTGGTCCATTACTACACCTCCTTGTTATGTTTAATTTAATATCTACTAACTACTTTATAAATATTGTGTTTTTAAATTTTTTCGTGAAAATACGCCTTTCTAAGCTTGAAAAATTTGGAACTGCTTTTATTCACCCACTTGCATTTGTCGAAGGTGAAGTTTTTCTTGGGAAAAACTCAAGCATATGGCCTTTTGCTGTCCTACGTGCTGATGAGGGCATAATAAGGATTGGCAAAAACACAAGCATACAGGACAATTGTGTTTTGCACGGAACAGTAAAAATTGGTTCAAACGTTACTGTTGGGCATTCTGCAGTTATTCACAACGCAACTGTTGGCTCAAATGTGCTTATAGGGATGAACAGCACAATACTCAATAACGCAAAGATTGGCTCTTGGATCATAATCGCGGCAGGTTCACTAGTAAAACCAAATTCTGCACTAAAAGGCGGTTTTCTTTACGCTGGCGTGCCAGCTGAGAAGAAAAGGCCTCTTACTCCTCAAGATAGAGAGTTAATCATAAACTCATACAAAGACTACCTTGAAAAAATAAAGGAAAGAACAAAGCAGTAGCATTAGATGCTTTTTGCTTTTTTCAATAACTCTAGGCAGAGATTTGAGGCCTCTTCAATGGTTTTATGCCAAACAAATACTCCATCTTCGTGACCAAGGGTAACAATAGCACCGCAATCAGGGCACCCCATTTTCTCAATCGCATTTTTTAATTCAAGCGCAAGATCCATGCTTCCGTAACTTGACTTTTTGCTGGTAAATTTGAGGCCGAGCTTTCCAGCTTTTTCAAAGATCTCTCTGCTATGGGTATGTACGACTGCGCCTACGCTTTGGTTTATAGAATAAATAGCACCGTGCGTAATGGACTCGCTGCTTGGCGCTACGCTGCCAAAGGCCTTTACATGGTTTTCAGCAATGCTAAAGGATTCAATGAAGCAATATTTTTCAGCAGGAAGTTTTTCAATGCCCCCTGTTTGCGATCCAGTGATAAAAAAACCCTTTTTGCCTTTAAAGGTAGCTCTTATGCTTGCATTTCCATAGCCAATACCTTTCATAGGCCCAGTTTTGTAAATTCCAATAAGGCCTTCTTTGTAGAGTTTGTCACGGCAAATCATAAGGCCTGAAATCCTTTCTATTGGAATTTTTGCCGGAAAAAGGGAATAACTGAATTTAATTACTCCTTCTTTCACTTCTTTTTTTGGCTTGCTTTTGTTTGCACTCACATTTGCAGCAGGCTGCCTAACCCTAAAATTTTCTGCTTCTTTCCTAGGCATAAAAGTATTTATAGTAAATCACGTGCTTCTTTAATGCTTTTCTGGTATTGCGAGTGTTTTCTCCTGTTTTCTTGGATAAGGATTTTAATGAATGAAATTTCCCTTGCCAAGGATTCGACTTTTTTACTAGCTCTGTGTATGTCCCTCTCAGGTTTGCCCTTTATACTTTTGAGGTCGACCTTTGCCGAAAAAAGGGCCATCTCCAAAGCCCTCTGCTTTTCGCGTCTTTTCATTGAAAAAAATCTTTTATTTTTGCCTGCACACCCAATTACCTTAGAATGCCCCGGCCGGGATTTGAACCCGGGTTGCCAGCTTGAGAGGCTGGAGTGCTTAACCCCTACACCACCGGGGCTTCCAGCTTACTACTAATTTTGCGCATTATAGATTTAAAAATGCTGTTGCAATATTATATTGAAAACCGATGAAGAGACCGCTGAGCACTGACTTTGCTGAATGATGTCAAAATTGAGTGCTGAGGTTTTCATACTAAGATTTGCTTTTGCCCTTTGTTTTTGGCCTTTCCATTTCTTCCTTTGGCTCTCTTCCCTCAAATGCTTCTGATGCTCCCGTAGCAATGCAAAAAATGCCTATTATTGTCTTTGCTATGCCGTAAAAGACACCGAGCATAAATAACATGCTAAGCATCTTTGCAAATTCAGGGTCTGCGCCCTGATCAAAGAATTCTGTCTCCTGTTCCATAATGGCAGCAGCTTCACCGAATTCCGAGGAGAGTGTATAGCTAAAGTAGCTTATTAGAACACCTTCAATACCAAAAACAATACCAATTAGAATCAAGGCAATGTTTTTTTTATCCACAAAAACACCTTCCTAAGCAATTTTACATTGCCAGAGGCGGGAGTCGGACCCGCGACCTTTCGATTATGAGTCGAACGCTCTAACCGCTGAGCTACTCTGGCTCACATTAAAATTAGGCACAGAAAATTGTTTTAATAACTATAGTTTTTACTCAATCTGCTCCTCAAGCTTTACTATCCTGCTAAGCATCTTTATTTTTCCATTGTGCAGAAGCACTCGGTCAGCATAACCTAAAAATAATCCAGTTTCTATAACGCCAGGGATATTCTTTGTGCTGTATTCAAGGTCTTCCAGCGAGTATATTTGGTCAAAATGCACATCTATTATGTTATTTCCGCTTTCAGTAAAGAAGCGCTCTCCTTTCGGACCCAACCTGAAGCTTGCTTTACCATACTCGTCAAGCTGGATTAAGCTTCTTTCAGCCCCAAAGGCATCTACCTCAAAAGGAATTACTCCATGCAAGCGCTTAACATATTTTGTATCTTCGCAAACAATTACGAGCTCAGCTGCGCTTTGTGCTATCATCTTGTCCCTTATAAGCGAAGTCGTTTCGCGCTTTATGTAGTTGAATTGAGTATCAACCATCGATGCAAACTCTATTGCAAGGTCAACCTCACTCCTGTTTATTGATTCAATTGGAAGCTTGAATGAGGCGCATACTGCTGCAAGCTTTAAAGAGGTTGGCACTATTCTTACCTTAAAGTCATTCTCGATTGCTTTCATTGCAATTTGCTTCAGAAATTTCTCCCCATGTTCGCCAGTACCAACAGCAATTGTTAGGTCATCTCGCAATACTTTGGAAACAAGTGCCTCAATTACCTCTTCTTCAAGCATACTCTCTGCATACATATTCTTTAATCTGTTTTTAATTCTTTACTTTTTGCATAAAAGGCCTTTTTTTGAAGGCGAACAAAAAAGAAACCAATTTAAATGGTTTTTTTTAAGTTTTTTTTATGGAAGAGCAGCAGGAGCTTGTAATAAACAATGAACAGCTAAAAGCGCTATCCTCAGATACGCGTGTAGAAATACTTAAGCTTCTTTCAGAGCGCAAATATACTGTTTCTGAGATTGCAAAGCGTCTTAACTGCTCAAAGTCAACAATTCACGAACATATAAGAAAACTTGAAGAAGCCAAGCTTGTTGAGAGAGTCGAAAGCAATTATGCCCCAAAATGGGTTTATTACCGCCTCACAAATAAAGGCACTTTGTTCTTTGATAGAAGCAGGCGCATAGTTCTTGTGCTCGCAGGCATTTTCTTAGCATTAGCCTTCTTGCAATTCTTTTTATACCTCTCTAACTTTTCCCAAAGTCAAGTTAAAGAGGAAAGAATCATGAAAAGTGTCGGTTCAGAAGTGCCGACCATGGTTAGAAAGGCAGAGTATGTTGTTGATAAAACACCGGCTGCAACTGAAGTCCAAAGCACGGCTCAAGGAATTAGCCAAGGCCAAGAATCTTTTTTGTTTTTGGCAGCAGCGTGCTTAATTGCTGGAATCTCACTTTCAATATTTGCTCTGAAGAAAAAGCCAAAGCTTAAGCTTAATTTGAACGAAATGCAGCATAATTTTGAAAATGGGCAAAACCGTATTAAAAAAGAAAGAGAAGATTAAGCTAAAGTTTTGGTATATTTTTTGTAGTGCTCAAAAACCTTTTGTTGCACTTGTCCATTCCGCACTTTGCTACAAAATAGCTGCAATATGGCTCATTGTCCTTATACTTAAGGTGCTTGCAGCTTTTCCAAACCTCTGTGCTTTCTTTTGAGTCAAAAAGAATCCCAGCGCTAGTGTTTTCCTCAGCCTTTGGGGTGTAAACCTCGGGCGATATTGGGGAGGAAGCTTGCTTTTGTGTTTCCTTCTGGGCTTTAACAACTTTGACATAGCTGCCAAGCGCCATAATGATAGATTTGCACAATTAGATTTTTAAATCTGATTTTTGAAATGCAAAAAAATTTCACAAACAAGCGCAGAAACTTCATAAAAGCGCTTTTCAAGAGCCCCGGGCGGGATTTGCACCCGCGACCTCCACATTACCAGTGTGGCGCTCTGGCTGACTAAAGCTACCGGGGCATTTGCAATTACAATATTACTTTTGGGGAGTATTTATTTATAATATTTCCTTAATCTTTTCAATATCTTTTATGGCAATGTATCGTTCAAGACCTGTTTTCATATCGCGCATCTTGATTTTACCTTCGCTAAGCTCTTTTGGGCCTATTATTATGAAATAAGGTATGCCCTTCCTTGATGCATACTCTAAGTTTTTTGATATGTCTCTTTGCATCAAGTCAAATTCAGCGCTTATTCTAAAAGCCCTTAGCTTTGAGACCAACTTAATGGCTTCTTTGCAGTCATCCTTTCTTACAACAGAAACAAATACCTTTACTGGTGATGCGCCTAAAACTATTTGATCTCCAATGCTGTCAAGTATTCTGTCAATACCAAAAGAAATTCCTGTTGCGCAGATGCTTCTGTCACTGTATTGCTCAATTAGCTTATCATACCTGCCACCACCGCCGATGCTTGGGCCTTGAGACACTTTTATTTCCATCACTATGTCTGTGTAATAGTCAAGCCCTCTCGCAAGCGAGAGATCAACATTAACAAAATCAGATAACCCAATAAGCTTAATGTACTCCAAGAGTTCATTTAAGCGACCGAAGCTCTCATCTTTTTGTCCAGAATCCAAGACAAATTTTTTCGCATAATCCAAATCATTTCTTTTAATAATATCCAAAATGTCAGTCCTAATCTGCTTTGAGCAAAGTTCTCTTTCAACTTCAGCCCAACCAATTTTATCTGCTTTGTCTATTGCCCTGAAGCATTCACCTATCTGGTCCTTTCTAATGCCTGATGCAATAGCAATGCTTTCAAGTATCTTCCTTGAGTTCAATATGAGCTTTGCCTCAATGTTAAGCTCTTTCATTATGTCGTAGCTCAATGAAATGAGTTCAAGCTCAGCCAAAACGGAGCCAACACCAACAATATCTGCATCTGCTTGTGTAAACTCTCGGTAGCGCTTTGCTTGAGGTCTGTCGTAGCGATAAACTTTGCCTATCTGATAACGCTTAAAAGGAATTGGCAGTGACCTTGATGACGCTACAAACCTAGCAAGAGGCACAGTTAGGTCAAACCTCAAGCCGAGATTTCTGCCGCCTTTGTCTTTAAAAGAATATATCTCATTTTCTATTGCTTCCCCACTGCTGCCCTTTTTTGTTAGAAGATCAAGGTTCTCAACAATGGGCGTATCTAAAGGTTCAAAGCCATAGCGCTCAAAAACACACCTGCAAGTATCTTCTATTAATTGTTTTTTCCTTGCAAGCTCTGGCGGAAAGTCACGCATTCCACGGACTGTTTCAAAAGCCATCATAACACCAAAAAGGCCGCGGCTGGGATTCGAACCCAAACCAAGGGCTCCACAGGCCCGTATGCTACCGTTACACCACCGCAGCCATAATTAATTGAACATTGCTGCAATATTTTACAATATGTTTTATAATTGCAATTGCTAGAGCTTCTGCTAGCAAAAATGGCAAAATCAGCGTATATGAAGTAAATCGCCTTTGAAGCTCATAATATAACATTCCACAGCAACCCTTTTAATTGTTTTATTTCCGCTGCTAAGTTGCAGGAGGGCGGATTCGAACCGCCGAAGGCACTAAGCCACAGCGCCCTGAACGCTGCCCCTTAGACCACTCGGGCACTCCTGCGACTGACCCCGCCGGGACTTGAACCCGGGTCAGCAGCTCCGCAGGCTGCTATGCTGTCCACTACACCACAGGGTCTTAAAGTATTATTCAGCAGAAAGCAATTTAATAATGTCCAATAAGTTTTGACTTTTTGTGCTCTCTACTTTACTCCCAGCGTATCTTGATGAAAAGCGCAGATAGCAAAGCACAAGGCAGGTTTATAAATATCTGCCCAAAGATCCAGAAGAGCACTGCTGCATTTAGTGGCAAAATAATATGACTCATGCTGCTCGTGAACTTCTTAAGTGGCATATGTTCTGAAGCTTTTTCCAAAAATTTTTCATCTTCTATCGTCTTTGAAACATCTTTTATTGCATCTTGGCGGTATTTTTGCGAATGAACCTCTTGGGCAAGATTTCGCATATACCTTGAGAATGCTTTGTTTGCTTCGTTGTTGACATTTTCCATTGCTCTGAACTCATTAGTGTCAATTATTTCCCTAACAATCTCCCTTTTCCCTTCCACTACTGCATCACTCACACTGCCCAAAACAACCTTCATGAACGACTTCAAAAATGTTTGCTCAAACCTTTCAGCATATTTCTCCTTTTCAGGCATCACTGCTAAAAGACCGCAAAAAAACAGGCCTATTGAGAGGATTAAAAACATCTTGCCAAAAGCACCACTTGCTGCTCTTATGCTTTTAAATCTCTTAAGTTCACTTATCTTAGCCAAAAATACCTCCTTGCATATTGCAAGCCCTATAACATAGAAAGGCATAACGTATATAAGCTGCCTTAGGTTTGGGAAAAGTAGAAATCCACAAAATAGGGCTGAAGAAGAAGATATTATGCTCAATGCCAAAGAGGCAATATCCCCTTTTCGATAGAATAAGTAAATGAAAACGCTATTGGCTATGCAAAAAAATAGGACAAAAAGCCATAGCATCGGCGAAAAGAAAACATCTCTAATTTCATACAAATCGAATAGCAAGAATGATTTCAGATTAAAGCCGCTCAAGCCAAGGAAAAACATTGAAAGCAGGATAGATACAAAAGATATTCCAAGGGCAGTCAACTCAAGCTTGTTTTCCTTTAATTTCTCCAGCATCATCAACCACTAAAGGAATAATTTGCTTTTCCGTCTTTATAAAGCTATTCTCAGCTTGGGCAACAAAAGAACCCGGGATGTCGTGCAGTATTGGGTATGCCTTTATTATCTTATCATGCAAAAGCTGCTTTAACCCAACCTTTAACTCAAAATCACCAATATTCAACTCTCTTTTGAGCCATCTTTCAGCAAAAGGAAGCGTTTTGTAATGCTCAAAGACATGTGCTAAGATTTTTCTTGAATGCGGGTTCCTTATCGTCTTTACCTCATCAAGGCAGAATATGTTTGCCTTTCCACTTTCTCTTACTGTGCCGCTGCCAGTGCTTACGAATGGCTCTATTGCATAAGCTTTTCCAGGCAAAAGCTTTGCTCTGCTGCTATTACCAATGTTAGGTATGCTTGGTGGTGCATGTTGCACGTATCTTTCCAGACCGTGGCCAGTAAGGTTGCTAACCGGCTTAAAGCCCTTTTCCTTAATCGTATTCTCAATGCAGCTTCCGATTTCACCAATTGTCGGGTCAGCATTCAACATAGCAAAAGCATTACTCAAAGCAAGCTCAGCAGCTTCTATCAAAAGCGCATGCTTGGCAGAGTGATTAATCGTGAAAGCACAATCTGCAATATAGCCATCAATATGCACCCCTATGTCAACTTTTAAGACATCGTCCTTCCGCAGGACAATTTTTTCGTTCCAGTCAGGTGTTTGATGTGCTGCATTTTCATTAAAACTTAGGTTAACCGGGAAGGCAGGCCTGCCGCCTTTTTTTACAATGAATTCCTCTATTTTTTCTGCGCATTCAAATATATCAGCACCAGGTACTAATATTTTTTTGGCAAGTGTTTTGGTTTCTGAAAGTATCAACCCAGCAGTAACATACTTTGCAGATATTTCTTTTTCCAAGGAATCACCTATTGTTAAAATAACCTAAGTTAACTTGCTTGCCACCCGCAACAAGGTCTTCTTCACTATAACCAAACTCACTAATTATTTTTATAACGGAAGGTATTACTTGGTTTTTTATATAATACTCTGCATCATAGTTCCCTTCATTTACATAATCTGCAAGCTGTGCTTTGTCGCTTATGCTCTTCCCGCATTTCGTTATTATATATCCAATTACAGAGCTTTCACCCAAGTCACGACCTTGCATGATTGCTTTTTTTGCAGCAGCAACATGCGGCCCTATGCTTTCATATGCATTAATGTCTTTCTTTATTTGCGAGTATATTATAAGGTCGCTCTTTTTTACTTTGCCCTCGCGCAACTCCCTTATTTTCTGCTTTACTATTGCAATTGCCTTTTCCGGAGAGCCATCCTCAAGTATTGCCTTTATAACCATGCGCTGCGTTTCCTTTGCAATGTTTGCCCAATCCCTGCGAACATATTCGAATCCAACAATCTTCAGATTACCATCTTCGCTTATCAGCGCATACTTCTTCTTTGCCGCTTGCGCTACTTCTGATTTTTTTGTTACGAAAATGCCTCTTTTGTAGAAGCCCTCAAGCTCTAGATTCATGACGCCAGGAAGCTTTGAATTTATTCTTTCTACAAATGCAAGAACATCTTCCTTTTTTTTCTCAGCAGGAATCTTTATGAATGTGCTGTCAGTATCCCCATATAATATCTGAAAGCCCAACTTCTTAGCTTCTTCCGCAACCATTTTAACATACTCCCGACTCCATGCAGTTACTGCCGCGGCGCACTCTTTGCTATACCATCGGAATCTCGCATAGCCCAGAGTGCCGTAAAATGAGTTAAGTATTATTTTTAGTGAATGTTGTCTTGCGTCAGCAAGAGCATATTCCGTGCTTCCTTTCGGCAGTGCCTTGAGTGATTTTTTTATGGACACCCTTTCTTCAAAAAGGCGCTGTATGACCTTCGGCAAGAAACCCTTCTTTTTTGTACAAAACCAGTATTTTATTGGGCTAGAGTTCTTTTCTGAACATTCCTTGTGCTCACAGTTTAGCGAGTCAGGACTTACATTATGTGATATTATTATTGTTGGATGTAAGCTTGTGAAATCTAGGACTGCAATCCTTTCATGAAGACCAGGCAGTGGCTCATATACAAAGCCTCCTTCGTAGCTCTGCATTATCCTCTCTCTTACCTGCTTGTCACTAGGTTTGTTCGGTATAAGTATTCCTTCATTTGAGGCCTCTGCACTCAGCAAAGCTTCCACAAGCTGTGAGCTTGAGCTTCTGGTCACATCAAAAAGGGTGTAATGGACAAGTTTTCCAAGCTCCACGAAAAGAGGCAGATACCTTTCAGCAATCCTATAAGCAACATCAGAGTCCAAAAGGTTGTATTCAGCCAATCTTTCAAGACCTTTTTTACTGGCCCAAATTCTGTTTATCTCCTCAGCTGGTATCTTTTCTTTGTCCTCATTGAAAAGTGTTTTGCTTACACTTTCCAAGTCCATCTTGATGAGGTTTACAACACCAAAGCGCATTAAAATACGAAGCAACTGATATGAGTCAATATGAGGCCTGCCCCTTACTTTTGTAGCTGATTCTCTTGTCTTTTTAACTGTAACTGGCTCAGAGCCATCAGCGCCAATATCAAATTTTATCTTAAGCTTTGAGGCACGAACTTTCAAGTATGGCAAATCAAAGTTGTCGCCATTATATGTTACAATTAAATCAAGATCCTTTGATTTTATCTTTTCAACGAGCTTTTCAATGATCTCTTTCTCGTCTTTAACCTTCACAGCATAGCTTACATTTATTTTTTCTGTACAAAAAACAAGCTTTTCTTCTCTGTCAACGTAAGATGCCATTATTATCGGGTCTTTTGTTGGATCTGAAAACCTCTCGGGCGAGTATGTTTCAATGTCTATAGCGCCGATTTTGATTTCAAACAAGTCATGTGCATCTTTAATCTTTCTAAATTGTTTTATCTCCTTTGTGTCTTCTTCATATTCTATTTCATAATATGAGAAGACCTCTAAGCCTGAGTCAAGAAGAAATCTTTTTACAAAAGGAATATCAAATTCATGCTTGTGTATGTTCAATCCGATGCCTTTTATTGCGTCCCTTGCGTCTTTTAGCTCCTTGGTTGAGTTGAAGAAAACCTTTATCGCATTTACCTTTTCTTCAGAGCCGAAAAGTTTCTTTTCAACGCAAACCGCTTTAGCAGCCTTAACACCGTTGAGGTCTGCTTCAAGGATTTTTCTTTTGGCTTCCTCAGGGTTTGAGTCTGTTGTTATGTATAAGTAAGGCGTGTAATCAGGCACAAATAGAATTAATCTTTCCTTTTCCGTTTTGAAAAAAAGCATGATCCGCGATTTGCCTTCCTTCATGTAGTCAATATCCAGAAGAAAAGCTACTTCTTTTTTCATATGCCTCTATTAAAAAAAGTGGGCTATTATTATTATTCTTTTCATTAGGTGCCTGCCGGTGTGCTGCTGTAAATTATGTTGCAATTTTTGAAAAATACGCTTAAAAGCATTCAAAGAAAGGATTTTATTGTGGAAACAACAATATTATTTCATGGATTTGCTTGACACCATCTTTGGCAGAAGTGATTTTGTAACAAACCTTTGGGTTGTGCTTTGCATAGTTTACACCATATGGATATTTGGGTGGTTCAAGAAACAGCTTGGCTCAGCAAAGATTGCCGCCATACTCACAACACTTGTTGTTTATCTTACGTTCGTGCAATATCCAGAGCTTATACTAATACCTATTGTTCTTTTCCTAATACAAACATTTTTCAGTGGAATGTTTGAAAAAATACCTGCCGGTAGTAAAAAGCCAGAATTCCTTAAGGATTAGGTGGTCAAATGGATACTCTGATGTTTGCTATTTCAATTGTTCTTATGATGCTTTTTATG
>JAWALG010000016.1:0-22592 GCA_038886995.1 Candidatus Iainarchaeum sp. | reverse complement strand
CCAAGGCATCTATTTAAAACATTTAAATAATGAATATTTTTGAAGTAAGCAGCAAAAAAGCAGAAAAAGGGCTGGTAGCTCAATGGCAGAGCGCTTCCCTCGCACGGAAGAGGCTCCGGGTTCAAGTCCCGGCCAGTCCATATGCATGAGTACTCTTTAGCACAAGCGGTTTTAAACAGCGTTGAGGATTTCGTGAAAAAAGACAAAGCAAGAGGCAAGCTTAAAGTAGTGGTTTCAATAGGTGAATTGCAGCATGTCAGCGCACAGCAGTTCAGGGAAATTCTTGAGGGTGCTGCAATGGAAAAGGGGCTCAAAGCGGAATTCTCTGTTGAAACTGAAAGCGCAGCATTTAAGTGCTTTTCCTGTGGCAATGAATGGGTAAGGGAAAAAGCAAAGAAAAAGTTAAAAAATCATGACTACGACCATTTGCATGATCACAAACATGACCTTGTTGCGTTACTACCGGAGCTTGCCTGCCCTAAATGCAGAAGCAATGACATTGAAATAACAGCTGGCTTAGAGGTTAAAATAAAAGAAATAGTTTTAGATAAAGGCAAGAGCCAAAAAGGGGTATGATTTTGATCAAAGATTTGTTAAAAAGCAAACTCAAAGGAAAAGAGGAAATTTTGGTCTTCTTGCTACTGGTTTCTTTTTATCTTATAAGCGCAACATCAATACTAAACAAATATCTCACAATGGACGAATCAGTGTATATAGTTGCGGGTTATTCTTACTTAAAAACCTCGGATTTTCGCATTAACTGGGAACATCCTGTCTTCATGAAAGCATTATATGGCCTGCCCTTGCTTTTCATAAACCCTGAGCTTCCAACAGAAGGAAACCGCAACTGGGAAAAATGTGCAAACAATGATGTTTCCGCAGCATATGGTTTTGCGTCTGATTTCTACATAAAAAACAAAGACAATATCCGAAGTATAATTTTCTGGCCTCGCATAGTTGCAATACTCACAGCAGCTTTTCTTGGCCTACTTGTTTTTCTTTGGGCTAAGGATGCATTTGGGCCCAAAGCAGGAATTCTTGCATTGCTTCTGTATTGCTTTGAGCCAAACATAATTGCGCATGGAAGCATAGCAACGCTTGACATACCTATGACCTTCTTTGTCTTTGCAAGCTTTTATACAATGTGGAAGTTCATGAAAACTTGGAGATTTAGGTTCCTGGTGCTTTCATCCATTTTTATCTCCCTCGCTATAATGACAAAGTACACAGCGCTTATTTTTGTGCCTTTGCTCTTTGTTTTCTCGTTTTTTTATTTTAAGGAGGTCAGAAGCAAGTTAAAGCAAAAAAGGCCTGATATGAAAAAAACGAAAACCTTCCTTTCTGTTCTTCTTGCATATGCAGCAATACTTTTATGCCTTCTAATAGGACCTATAATCATAACAAACATCATTTACTCTTTTGATGCCTACAAGGAAAAGTATTTCTATGTTGTGCCGGCAAGGGTTTTTGAGGGCTACCAGTTCATGAGCGGTTGGGTTAAAGGCGGCCGCGAGGGTTGGTTCTTCGGCCAATTCAGGCAGTACATGCCTGAATATTACATTGGGTCTTTCTTGATAAAAACAACGGTGCCATTCGTATTATTTTCCATTGTTTCAGTCATTTTATTTGCTAAAAGAATTCTAAAATATTTATTCCACAGAAAAGCCCTTAGCAAAGATGCCCTTGCTTTGGAAAAAGGCAGCATAATAGATTTAGCATCTGTGGCTTTACCTGGCCTGGCTTTCTTCATCGCGCTTTCTATATTTGGAAGGTTTTACATTGGCTTTAGGTATGCTTTGCCGGCATTCCCTTTCTTAATTGTATTCATATCAGGCAACATCTCACCTCACATTAAAAACCCGTTTAAAGAGAAGAAAAAAATCTTCGCAATTGTTATTTTTGCCTTGCTGTTTTGGCATGTGCTTTCAGCCATTCTCATATACCCACATTACCTTGCTTATTTCAACGAACTGATTGGAGGCCCAGCAAATGGCCCTAAGTATCTCACTGATTCTAGCATTGATTGGGGGCAAGATTTCTTTTACTTCATGGACTTTGCAAAAAAGCGCAATTGGGAAAATCCACACCTGATATACTTTGGATGGCCTTACCCTAACTTCTTAATGCAATTTCACTGGGAAGATATCTGCGAATGGCGCGAAGAAAAGTTTGCGATAAGCGCAAGCGCAATCACCGGCGTTGTTTCTGACTGGAACTGCCACAGATGGCTTCTTAGCTATGAGCCAAAGGAAAGGATTGGTTGGACTATATACTATTATGAGTTCGACTCAAATAGCATTTCTGGCGAGAATTAAGCAAAGCTTTATAACTCACAAATATTTTAGTATATTCTATGGCGCCAACTTCAAAGCGTGCAGAGGCAAAAAGCAAAAAAGCTGGAAGGCCTGTTGCTGTTCTTGGGGCCACGCCTTGGATCACTAGGGCTCAAGCAAGGGCTGATGTTGCTGAAAGGCGCAAGATTGAAATAAGAAGAATGCCAAACAACTTCTTCTTGAGGCGCTTCTCAAAGGAGCGCCTGCAAATAATAAAAGACCTAATAAGGCACGGCCTTGAGCCAGTTGTAATGGTAAGCGAAGTCGATTTGATTGATAAAAGGGTTTCCAGGTTCTGCAAGATTGCTAAAGCAGCTGGAGCCAGAGTGCTAATCTCAAAGAGAACTACTCCTTACACTGGTGCCTGGCTCAGGGACACTTTTACTGTTGTAAAAAATTACAGGTTTGTATTTCCCGTAGATGAGCGCCTTCTTGGCAGAAGAGTTGGGAATAAAATATATTCCTATCTTGGAGATAGCGGTGGCGTGATAAACATAGAAGATAAGTTCTTGCTTGTTTCCAAGCAAATAGCTTTTTCAGCAATGAATGAGATCAGTTTCCTTAAGAAGAAAGGAATTGTTGTATTTGAAATGCCTCCTGGTTTTGTAAAAGATGCATTCAAAAGCCAGAAAAGGGCAAAACTCAAGAAGCACACCCATGTTGACTTGTTTGTAAACCGCATCCCTGGAATGAAGATATTATTGGTTGATCCGCAATACTATCAGGCCAACAAGGCATTGCTTGACAATATAGCGACTGTTACCGGATATAAGATAATACTTGTGCCTGAAAAGGAAAGGGAATTCTATCCGACTAATTTTCTTGATTTGGGCACTGGCAAAATAATGATGAACCGCGCTGCCAGAGAAACCGCAAAAAGATTGGCACAGGAAGGGGTTAAAGTTGTAATGACAACTGCGCCCCTAAAAGGCAGCTCAGCAATGTATAGTGGCTTAAGATGTGCGGTTAACCTTCCAGGAAAAACTATGCAAAAAATAATGCAAAGCAGTTCTTGATTTGCAGAAATCTATTTTATAATTTTCAAAAATTTCCTATGCAGGCGCCTAAAAATGTTTGTTTTCCTGGCAGCAGTTTCGGTGTTGTTTGACGAAACCTCCATAGGATTGAAGTTCTTCTTCGACGGCCTAGGTTTTCTTCTAAATGGCATAAAAACCAACTACAATAAGGATAATTAAATTTATATGGTTTATTTTTTTATGCCTGTGTACAAGCTTGTGCAAACATCTGATTGGCCTGCCTTAATGATTGATGGGATATTAATGCATCGAATAAAAAACACAAGCCCTAAGAAAGATGCTGAAGAAAAAATTGCCCTACTTAAAATCCGTGGCGGGAATGTTTTGGATATATGCACAGGCCTTGGTTATACTGCAATAACAGCATCAAGGTATGCTGACTCTGTTGTGACTATTGAGAAAGATGTTGAGGTTATAAAAATTGCAAAAGAAAACAGAGCATCACAAAAACTATTTAGCTCTGAGAAAATAAAGCTCATCGAAGGTGACGCTGCAGAAATCGTAAAGTCCTTTCCGGACGAGTGCTTTGATTACATCATCCATGACCCGCCAACATTTTCTCGAGCAGGTGAACTTTATAGTGGTGCTTTCTATAAAGAGCTCTTTAGGATTCTGAGAAAGCAAGGAAGGATGCTTCACTACACAGGTGCGCCATCTGAGCGCTACAGGAATAAAAGCTTAAGAAAAGGAATTGTTGAGAGGCTTCGTGCTGCTGGCTTTAAGGTAAAAGAGTGCAAAGAAAATTTTAGTTTACTTTGCGAAAAGCCGTAAAACAAAAAAATGGCATATTTTAAAACCTAATGTAGCCAAAATTTATTATCTCATTGTTTGAAATACTGCTTATGAAGGTGATAGCTTGGCAAAAAAAGTTGTGAAAAAAACCCCAAAAAAAGCTGCTGAAAAGATTGTTGAAAAAAAGGCGGAACAGCAGCCAATGCCAAAAGAAAAGGCAACGCAAACAAAAGAAGAGGCGCAGGAGGCTGCTGAAAAGCTACCTTTCCCAAACTCTGTTGTAGTAAGAATAATGCGCCAAAACCTTGACCCTGGCAAGCAGATAAAGAAAAGGGTTAAGGTTGAAATGAACAAATGGCTTGCAGATATGGCTGCAAAAATCTCGCAGGAGATGAATAGGCAGCCATATAGGACAATCGACTACGCAATGTTCAAGGATGCTGTTGCTAAGTATACAAAACTCGAAGAAATAGCTGATGAACGCGAGCGCCTTCTTGGCTATGTGAATAAGATAAAGTCCGATTGCGAATACATGGAAAAAGAGATAAAGAGGAAATTTGCTTTAAGCGAAGAGGAAATGGAGTCCTTAATAAAGCAAGAATAGAAGGCACCTAACGGCCACAATTAAATAATATTTCCCTAACTTTTACTGACACAGGCGACGCTCCGCCTATGAAAAGCCATGCGAAGAGCTTTGAAAAATTGTGCGGCTTTCTATTCTGCGAGGCCTTTTCAAAATCAATTATGACTGGTTTGCTATCTCTTACAAGTATGTTTGTGCCTCGGCCGCCAAGTTGCCCGTGATCAAGGCCTGCCTTATCAAGTAGTGCTGCCTGGTAAAAAAGTTCTTCAATAAAAGAAAGCAGTTCTGACTTTTTTGGTGCTTTTGTTAACCAATCTGAAAAAGTCACACCTTCAACATATTCCATAAGAATAACGCGCAGCTTTTTGTCGTAACAGAAAAGCATTGGGCCTATGCCCAAGGAATTTGCCTTTTTAAGGTTTGATACTTCCTTGAAGAGCATATCTTTTCTGCCGGAGTCATCACGCTCTAGCTTCAGCGCAAATCTCTTGCGACCTTTCCTAACAAGAAAAACATATGAGGAATGCCCTTTTGAAATCAACCTTTCGAGCGAAAGCCCTTTGCGTAAAAGAAATTTTTGTAGGCGCATTTTTTCATTCTGATTTGGTTGAATCATCCAATGCACCTAGCTTTACTAGCATTTTATAGACCTCTGCCAAAGGCAGACCTGAATAAAAAAGTGCATCACCACTAATGTTCTCCGAGAATATTAGCACAGCATTACCATCAAATGCGCCTGAGAATGAAAGAACCGGGTAATTATTTATGTAGTTTTCAATCAGACAATCACTTAATTTCATAAACTTGACCTTGCAACTCTTAACTTTGGACAATTTCCTTCCAGAGTCCGAATCAATTACTGTTACGCCTGCAAGAATTTCAACCTCCTTGCCTGAAAACCTTTTTAGCATAGCAGAAGCTTCCTTCAAATCTTTAGGCTTTTCATATACTTTGCCTTTAAGCACTACAATCAAATCAGCGCCTATCACAACAGAATTTTTGAATTTCTCTGCAACAGCTTTTGCTTTCATCTCTGAGAGCTTAGCAACACGCTTTTTTGGATTGGCTTCGGAGATAATATCCTCATCAAGATTTGAGGCAACTGCTTCAAATTCTAGCCCTAATAACGCAAAAGAGGCCCTTCTTGAAGAAGACATTGTCGCGAGAATGACTTTTTTCTTAGGTTTTATTGTGACCTTGGAACACATAATAGCAAAACACCAGGTTAGATTTTAAAATCTTTCTTACTTTTTTCTTTTTATAGTATTCTAAATTATGTATTAAACACCATATTTGGTTTTTTTCTACATCTAAACATATTTTTGGAGGTGAAAAAATGGTGCAGGATACAAACCAAAGGCCTGTTATTTTTCTTTCTGAGGGAGCAAAAAGGACAAGAGGCAAAGATGCACAGGCAATAAACATCCTTGTTGCAAAAGCCGTTGCTGAAGCAGTAAAAACAACTCTGGGCCCTAAAGGAATGGACAAGATGATTGTGAACGAGCTCGGAGACGTAACAATAAGCAACGACGGCGCAACAATACTTGATGAGATGGATGTTGAGCACCCGGTTGGAAAGATGCTTGTAGAAGTTGCCAAGACGCAAGACGAAGAGGTTGGCGACGGCACAACAACAGCAGTAGTGCTAGCTGGGTCATTGCTTGAAAACGCAGAGAAGCTCTTGGCTGATGGAATACACCCAAGCATCATTATAAAGGGTTATAGGTTGGCAGCAAAAAAAGCATGTGAAATAGCCGAGGCAACAGCAGACACCATATCCATAGAGGACAAAAACACGCTCAGAAGCATTGCATCAACCTCTATGACTGGCAAATGCGGCACAGAATCAGTTGAGGGCCTTGCAACAATGATAGTTAACGCAGTAATGCAGGTCGCTGAAAAAAGGGACAACAAGTATGTGATAGACAAAGAAATGATAAAAGTAGAGAAGAAAGAAGGCGGAAACCTAAGCGAAAGCGAACTCATAAATGGAATAGTTGTTGATAAGGAGATTGTGCACAGCGACATGCCTAAGTATCTTGAAAATGCAAAGATCGCGCTTATCGACTCTGCTTTAGAAATCAAGGAAACAGAAACAGATGCAGAGATAAGCATCTCTGATCCTGAGCAATTGCAAGCATTCATTGAGAAAGAAGAGGGCATGCTAAAAGACATGGTTGAGAGCATAAAGAAGGCAGGCGCCAATTGTGTTTTCTGCCAGAAAGGCATAGATGACTTGGCACAGCACTTCCTTGCAAAAGCAGGCATCATTGCGGTAAGGCGCGTAACAAAATCAGACATGGAAAAGCTTGCCAAAGCAACAGGTGCTAAGATCGTAACAAGAATAAAAGACATAAGCAAGGACGACCTTGGTTATGCGAAGGTTGTTGAAGAAAAGAAGTTCGGCGGCGAATCAATGGTTTTCGTAAGGGACTGCAAAAACCCAAAGTCAGTGACAATACTCATAAGAGGCGGAACAGAGCATGTCGCTGCTGAAGCTGAAAGGGCAGTTAACGACGCAATAGGTACAGTCAGTGCTGCGGTGAAGAGTGGCAAGATTGTTAGCGGCGGAGGCAGCATAGAGATGGAGCTGTCAATGCAGCTGCGCAATTATGCTACCACAATTGGGGGCAGAGAGCAGCTTGCTATTGAGGCCTTCGCAGATGCTTTAGAGGTAATACCTAAAGCACTAGCTGAGACCGCAGGAATGGACCCAATAGATACGCTAGTTGAGCTCAGGGCAAAACACAGAGAAAAGAGCGGCAAATACTTCGGCATTGATGTATACAAGGCAAAGATTGTGGAGATGAACAAGCTTAAAGTAATTGAGCCATTAGCAGTGAAAACACAAGCAATAACATCTGCCTCAGAAGTTGCAGAGATGATATTGCGCATAGATGACATCATTGCGGGATCTTCAAAGAGCAAGTCAAAAGGCCCAAGTGAGAGCCCTGAAAGCAGCGGTGAATTCGATTAAAGCTATTGGGCCTGAATAGGCCCTTTCCACTATTTTTTTATACTTATTCTTCTTTTTTTCATTTTATGCTAATTATAGCAGTAGTTGGCCTAGCCAGAAGTGGCAAAGATACCTTTGCAAGCTATCTTGAAAGAAAATATGGTTTCAAAAGGTTCGATTTCTATTCTGATGTGATAGTGCCACTGATGAAAGAACAGAAGATAAAGCCAACAAAAGCAAATGCAGGAAAGTTTGGCAACAGCATGCGCCAGAAATTTGGTATGGGTGTTTTTGGGGCAAAAATGGCTCAAATCATAAGAGGCAACGAGAAGGTTGTTGTTACCGGCGCAAGATCACTTGAAGAACTTGCGGAGCTTGAGAAGGTCTCAGAAAAATTTTATATTGTGAGGGTCGAAGCAGCAAGGGAGCTAAGGTTCTCAAGACGCAGTGAACTCGATCCGAAAAATGAGAATGAATTCTTTGCAAGGGACAATGATGACCTTATGAATAAAGGGCTTGACAGGGTTTTAAAGGCATCTGAGCTTGTGGTTAAAAATAATTCAACAATATCTGACTTTGAAAAGGCAATCGACGAGCTTATGAAAAGGATTTAAATGTTTTCAACAAGAGTTATTTTGAACATTATGCTATGCTTGGCAGTAGAAAAGGCGGATTTGCTTCAAGATACTGTTACAAAGCTTTTTGATGAGCTTTATCGTGCGTTGCCTGGGCTACTCGGTTTTATAATATTGGCCCTTATCGGATACATCGTTGGCCTAATACTAAAAAAGCTGTTTTTAAGAACCACAGCAAATATGCGAATAGAAGAATGGCTCGAAGAACAAAACCTTCTCCAAATAGTCACTGCGAAAACCTTGACATCTATACTTGGCAACATATTGCACTGGTCAATAATACTCCTTTTTATGGCACAGGGCGCCGAGCTTATGAGATATGATATTCTGAGAAGCACGTTGCACTGGATAATCTATGTTATTTTATTGATGCTTTTAGCCATTGTTATCCTATTGTCAGGGCTCGTAATAGGCCGTTATATAAGGAACACCATTGAAAATTCTGTCGAGAAAATAGGGAAAATCTTAGGCCTAGTAGCTGAAGCATTTGTTGTTTTTATATCAGTCATAATGGCTGTTGAGATTATGCCTGGAGTAAATACCACGGTGCTGCACTATGCTTTTGTAATAGTTTTCGGCAGCATAGCGATTGCTATAGCAATTGCTGTCGGCATCGGCTTTGGGCTTGCACTAAAAGATGAAGCCAAAGAGATAATAACGGAATTAAAAAAACCGACAGAGAAGAAAAGGAAAAAAGCAGCGAAAGGTGATTAAATGGAGGAATGGAAAAAATGGATGTATGTGGAATGGTGCTTTCTTGGCTGTGGTGCTTTTACAATGGCGATAAACGCCTTAATGATTGTGAGCGGCGCTGAATTGGATACAAACATCCTAATCTGCATGTTTTCTTCTTTTATACTTGCAGGAATCTTTGGAATAAAAGCAAAGCTGTATAAAGATCACAAGTAGTGTTAATTGGGCGTGGCAGGACTCGAACCTGCGACCGATGGTGCACTTAAGGTTTTTGCCTTTATAAGACCATTGCTCTGCCAACTGAGCTACACGCCCGCAGAAAGCATTAACAAACAACTATTTTAATCCAATATAATTTATTGCCAAAATTCCTATAATTATAGCCACTATTATTATTATAAGCAACTCTGGCCTTATCTGTGGCGCTTTTGTGTCAGCATCGAAGAAGCGCATTATTCCTAGAGCACCGCTAGGTGCATATGCTTTTTTGCCTTTGCCAAGTTTCACCATCTAAAACCGCCCCTAAAACCTAAACAATATAATTTTATAAAGAGAAGAACTTATTTAAAAGTATGGTTAGTGTTGGCGCAAACACAGATATTACAAAACTTGCAGCAAGGATATTTGTATTTCTACTTCTGGTGTTCGTGCTGCTCTATATCCTTACATGGACGAATACATTGAAATGCAAGTCGCTTCCTGGTTGGTGTGGTATATACTATGCGATAAGGGGCAAACCAAAAGTGTTAATTGCAGTAGGCGAAGATGGCTTAGGTGATCCTGAGCTATTGAAAACATTGATGTCAAACCCAAGGTCACTAGGAGTGAGACCTGACATAAGAAACATAGACATGCTTAAAGCTGGGAATTTAAAAGAATATGACCTTGTGATTGTTGAAAAAGCAAGGAAGATGAGCTCTGAAAAGGTGAGAATGTTTGTAGAATACGCAAACCAAGGGGGCAATCTAATATGGACTGGCGATGCAGCAGCTGAGGCCTTTTCAGATGAGGAGTTTCTTTATGGAGATGAACTTGGGGACTCAAATAAGCCGCACACTGTTATAAACCCATGGGCCAGGAAGCATGAGGATACAGCAATACTTTTGAATGAGCTCCTTTCGCTAGAGTACGTCTGCAATTATAAGGATATAATAGGGGAGGTTAGCCATGAAACCTTGGTTGGAAATCTCATGCCGCTAAGCCCAGACAACCCATTTGTTTATGGCATTTCACCTTCACTAACATTCTACATAACTCCAGAAACTGACTTTGCTGTTGTAAAAACAATTGAAAAGGGCACAAGCACAAGCATAATGGTGCTAAACACTGGCGCAAATGTTACACACAATGGAAAGTCATATGGGAAAACACTTCCATTTATTGTTACAAATGCAAAAGGAAATATCATTGGGCTAAAAATTGGAGAAAATGTAGCTTATTATGCTATGCCGCCGGAGTATTTTATGCACGAGTCATTGCCTAAGGAAAACAGATACCCGACAATATTAGAAAAGATGTTCATTGGAATGCTTTATGGATAAAGGTGCCTTTTTTTAAACAATCAACGGCTTAATTACTTTATGAAAACCATTGTTCTGAAAGTAGATCCAAAAAGGCCTGAGCAAGCAAAAATCAAAAAGGCAGCAAGCATAATAAAAGGCGGCGGCCTAGTGGTTTTTCCAACTGAAACGGTTTATGGCTTGGGGGCAAACGCATTCAATAGAAAAGCTGTTAAGCGCATATTCGAGACAAAAGGTAGGCCTAGTGATAACCCACTTATTGTGCATATATACAGCAAAAAACAATTGAACGATATAACGCAAGAAGTGCCAGATAAAGCAAAAAAACTTGCAGATAAATTCTGGCCTGGAGCGCTAACAATGATATTCAAAAAAAAGCTGCTTATCCCCCCTGAAGTCACCTGTGGCCTTAACACTGTGGCAGTAAGGATGCCTTCCCACAAGGTTGCTAGAGCGCTTTGCAAAGAAGCCGGAGTTCCGATAGCGGCGCCGTCAGCAAACATCTCTGGAAGGCCAAGCATAACTTCAGGAGAGCATGCAATTGAAGAATTGATTGGCAAGGTTGAATGCATTATTGATGCAGGCAATACAGATATAGGCCTTGAATCAACAGTGATTGATATGAGCAGCAAAGTACCTGAGATTCTTAGACCTGGCGGCGTTACTGCAGAAGACATTAGAGCAGTATGTGGAAAAATTAAAGTGGGCAAAATAGCAATGGCTAAAGGGAAAGCTTCAACACCAAGGTCGCCTGGCACAAAATATAGGCATTACGCACCTAAAGCCAAGATGATACTTGTTGAGGGTCCTGAAGAAAAGGCAGCCCTTGAGGCAGAAAAAATTGCCCTGGCAAAGTCATCTGAAGGAAAAAATACCGCATTGCTTTTACTTAGAACGCGTAAGCGTATAAAAGTGGTTAAGCCAGGCAATGAAAAGGTCAAAATAATAGCCCTATATGGCAAAAAGGAAATCGCAAAGCGCTTGTTTTTTTCCCTGAGGAAATTTGATTCTGAGAGGGTTGAGATTATTGTTACAAATGCAATTGATGAAAAAGGCCTAGGCCTTGCAGTAATGAACCGCCTTAGAAAAGCAAGTAGTGAGGTTATCAATTGCAATAGCAGCACCAGGCAGAGTAAACAAAAGGTTTTTAAATACCGAGAGCCATAATTTGTGTTATATTTGCTCATAAAAGCAAAGAAAAAGTTAAAAAACAAAAAAGCTATAAATAATAAGGGATGGTAAAGGTGGCAGACATGTATGATGAAGGTGGAGAAGAGCAAGCGTTTACACCGCAAGGCGGTGGTTTCAAAAGCAAAGTGAAATATCACTTTGAAGGCCTAATACCGCTCATACTTCTTGTTATAGTGGCAGTTCTTGCTGGCGCCTGGATTGGCCTGTGGGACATACCTGGCTTGGATTTTAACAGACCTGCAAAAATGCTAGTACTTGGAAGACCGAGCCAACTAACTATGGAAGCTTTGAATGCATCAAAGGATTTAGTAAGACCCACTTACAGGGATACTGACTTTCTAGGCATAACGCCAGAGCATATGCTTTCTCAATATGACATGGTTATGCTAGATCAAACAAACAGCTCATTTAGGCCATATCTCTCAAGGCAGTTAGGCAGCGCCTTAGAAGAATATGTTAGAAAAGGTGGCAAACTAATAATTGTTGGGAATTCAGGCATACTCAGGAGTGATGCCCCTGAAGTTGTTGGATGGCGCGCAAACATGGGTGACATTGCACCAGTGGAGTGCACAGCAGACATAAGAGGTGTTCCAAGTTGCCTTCAACCAATAAGGGTAAACGGCACTATTTACACGCTTGACTACGAGCACCCTATTGTTGAGGGCATAGAAAGAGTGCCAGCAGTGCCATTCGAGGGACCAATACCATTTGAGGTATATGATGTTGCAGTTCATGGAAACGAGATAGCATATATACAAGAAGGTACAGATTTAGATGTTTATAGAGCAAAATGGTATACAGGCATTGTAGAGAGAAGGCACCTTTTGGGAAAAGTTATATACTTTAATTATGATCCTGGCTTGACAAGAGCGATATTACAGAATACAATAAAATACCTCAAGTAGCTTGATTTGTGAATTTTCAAAAAATACGATAACACAGATTGTGCTCAATAAATTCGGAGGTGCTACAATGAACAAAAAAGAAAACGATGAGATTTCCAAGGACAATGTCGTCTTTGTTGGTAGGAAAAGCACAATGGCTTATGTGCTTGCAGTCGTTACACAGATGAACCAAGGCGTAGATGAAGTGATAGTGAAAGCCAGAGGCAAGGCCATAAGCAAGGCAGTCGACGTTGCAGAGATTGTAAGAAACAAGTTTGTCTCAGACGCAAAAATAGACGACATAAAGATATCCACAGAGGAAGTCACTTCGGAAGATGGCAAGCAGCTCAAGGTTTCAGCGATGGAAATAAAGCTTAAAAAATAAGTTTGGGCGCCTAAAAGGCCCCATTTATTTATTTTTTTATTTTTTATTAAGGTTAGTAAAATTAAGTTTAAAGCATTCTAATTTTAATAAAATTAACCGAAAGTGCTTTAAAATCATGACTACATCATGATATATTATGACAAATCAAGAACCAGTCATGAATAAAGGTTTAACGCTTGAAAAGCTTGCAAAAGAATTTAAGGGATTGACTGCAGACATTGAGGAAATTTCAAAGCAGTGCTCGGATCCTTTCTTTATTGCGCTGTTGCTTTTCCAACTTGCAAAAGAAAGGGAGCAAACAAATAAAATAATGGCCGAAATTAACGAGAGATTAAAAGCATTGGAAAATAAAACATACATGAATGCTCAAGAGCAAGAAGAGCACACGATACTTGCAGATGTTGACCAGCGCATAGTTGCGCTTGCAGACCAGAAAGGAATGATAAGCGCAGAAGATGTAAAAGAGATGCTATCATACAACTGCGTGAATGCTGCATCACAACGCTTAAACAAATTATTCAGAGAAGGGTACCTTGCAAAGGTTCGTGCGGGAAAGAAGGTTTTTTTTACAATTAAAAAAACCTCTTTGCTCCCAACACCCAACCACCCCCAAAAGCAAAGCCCCCTGTGAACCTTTGCTACCCTTCTCCCTCCTTTGCCTTGGCTCATTTGGGAAAAGTAAAAGGCATTCTTATTCAGCAAAAGAATTTTTTATAGAATTAGAAAATCTTTTTGCCTATCCTGCCACTACCAGCCATTCATTTCCTTAACTTGCTTTTTATATCAGATATCGTTTCACGGCCTTTTTTTAGCTCTTGGGATATGTCTTGCAGGCCATCATCAGTATACTTCACTAAAAAACCATCTTCGCTCGGCTCAATAGTGAAGGATTGACCAAACTTTGCTGACAGAACTTCAATCATTCTTCTCTCTTCTACAACTTTTTTAAGTTCATTTGCAAGATATGCCTTGAATTTTTCAAGCTCAATGAGGTGCCTCTCTACATCCGCTACCAGGTCTTCTGAATCCCGAGAGTATATCTTTACAGGCACTATTGAAAAATCATTTGCCTGCATCTCTGCCTTTATGCTATCCTGCTTACTCATCAGTTGCTCTTTTATTTTCTCAAATTTTGAAATTTGCTCTTCAACACCTTTAAGGAAAAGCCTAAGCTCTTCCTCGCGTTCCTCTAGCCCCTGCATAAACAACCCTATTTATCTAATATTTTTTTAGTATTTATATTTTTGCTTTTTCAAATAACAGCCAATTTAAAGGAAAAAATATAAATATTGAAACGCTTCTAATAATAAGATGGAAAACAAAAATGTGGCTAATGCTTTTCAAGAAGATGAAAGTGTAATTGGCAGGTCACTTTCAGAGAGAGAGCGATACGGTAAAGAAGGTACTGGGTATCTTGGCAGAGTTGTGCTTTCAAGAGGTGAGAGGCCAGTCCTTGGCAGGAAGATTCTAATAGACCTAGCAAAGCCACACATGATTCTTATCTGCGGAAAACGCGGCTATGGTAAAAGCTACACAATGGCTGTGCTCATTGAAGAGTTTGCAAGGTTGCCTGTAGCTTTACAAAACAGGATTGCAGTCATAGTAATAGACACTGTTGGAATTTTTTGGTCACTAAAAACACCAAATAGGTTCGAGACAAACCTTTTGCAGGAGTGGGGCTTAAAAGCAGAGGCAACAAACGCACGGGTTTTAGTGCCACAAGGCCTGTTAACATTTTACAAAGACCGCGGAATACCTGCAGACGGAACCTTTACAATTAAAGCATCAGAGCTTAGCGGTACAGAATGGATGGCTCTTTTCAAGCTTACATGGAAAGATCCGGAAGGCATATTAATACACCGCGCAGTAGAAGAGCTAAAGGAGAAGCTTGGAACCTATTTTGGTATAGATGAAATAATAAGCGCTGTGGAAAATTACAAGGATTTCGACTTCAATACTAGGCAGGCCTTGGTAAACAGATTGAAGATGGCGAAAACGTGGGGCGTAATAGAGAAAACAGGCACTAAAACTAGGGACATAGCAAGGGCTGGATCAATTACAATAATTGATGTCTCAGCTTATAGGCAGTCAATAGAAATGGAGGGCGTCCGCGATGTTATTGTCGCGCTATTGGGCAAAAGGCTGTTTGAGGAAAGAATGCTTTACAGGAAGGAAGAAGAAGCAAAGCTTATGACTGAAAATGTGCGCACTAGCGAAATGCCTCTTGTATGGCTGTTCATAGATGAAGCACACATCTTTATGCCGAAAAGCGGCAAAAACATTGCACTGAGTGTTCTACTAGAGTGGGCTCGGGTAGGTAGACAGCCAGGCCTCAGCTTGGTCCTCGCAACACAAATGCCTGAAAGGTTGCACATTGATTTTCTTTCTCAGTGTGACATTTTTATCTCACATCGGCTCACGGCAGGACCTGACATTGATGCAGTAGGAACGCTAAGGCCAACATACCTTTACCAAAGCATAGAAAAATACTACGCGGAAATACCAACTGGGAAGGGCTTTGCAATAGTGCTGGACGACAACAGCGAAAAGCTCTGGATGATCCGTGTGAGGCCTCGGCTGAGTTGGGATGCTGGAACAACTGCTTCTGCTTTCAGGAAATAAGAAAACAACAAAAAGATTAAATACAACGAAAGCACTTATGTGATAAGGTGATTTCTTGCCAGTCAAAAGGTCGCAGTTAAGGGCTGTGAGGCCTATTAAAGGAAGCAAAGTAAGCGTCACTGCAAGAAGAATCTGTGGGGTCACCATAACAAACATCAGAGAAAAGTCGTCAGCTGGAAAAGGCATTTTAAGGCATTTGGAAGTTAGGCGAGGCAGCAAAAGGATTTCATATACTGTGGTTGGGAAAAGTGGAAACCTAAGCGGAGATAACAAAACAGTTAGACGAATAAGGTCTCATTGAAGAACAGGTGTGACTATTGAAAATTCTTCTTGGCATAGGCAATGAGCTTAATGGCGACGATGCGGTTGGCTGCTACATAGCAAAAAAGTTTAATTGCCAGGGCTGGCTTTCAATTGACTGTGGCACAGTGCCTGAAAACTATTTAAGCAAAGTGATTAGGGAAAAGCCAGAGATTGTTGTAATAGTGGATGCGGCACAAATGGGTTTAAAGCCAGGTGCAATCAGACGCATAAGTAAAGAAAACGCTTCTTCAGCATTCGCGAGCACACACACAATTGCGCTAAAACAGTTTATCTCGGTTGCTGAAAAGCACTCAAAAAAAGTTATATTGATAGGCATACAACCAAAGAAGGTTGAAATAGGGACAAGTATAAGCAAAGAGTGCTTGGAAGCCACTGAAAAGTTATTTGAAATATTACGCAAAGAGGATTTCGAAAATATACCATGGCTAGGGTAAATGCTTTTTGTTTTTATCTTGTTTTTTATGGTTCTCCGCAAAGCCAATCTTTTTATCATAGGTTGAAAGCAGAAACTCCTGTGTCTGCTCTAGGCATTTTACAGGGCATATGTCAACACATTGGCCACAAAAAGTGCATCTTGCAGCATAGTGCACTATAACATTTTCCTTTTCATCAAACTCAAGTGCTGCCGCTGGACAAACCCTTATGCACTGCTTGCACCTTATGCATTTATCCTTGTCATATTTAAGTTGACCTCTGAATTTTTCTGGAACAGCAACAGGGGGGTTAAGCTTTGCTTTGCCTTTTGAAAAATCTGAAAGGAAAGCTGAAGCACTTTTTGGGACACGCTTGGTTGGGAACTTGTTGGTTGCTGGCTTTGAAAATAACTGCCTAAGCATCTGCTTAATCGAAGAAAGCATAGATCGAACCACCTATAAGAATGTCAGTTATTATGAGCAAGAGACCAGAGAGTGAGAGCGTAAAAACCGTAGAAATGTAAAAAGATGCTGCTTGGTCTATCCTGAACCTTGCGGTAACAGCACTTATAAGAAAGGCGCTAAAGAACATTACAGCAAAAACCTTTACCAAAAAGAAAATAAAGTTAACAACTGGTAAATAGGCATTGTCAATGGCAAAAAAGTGTTCTACATTAAATGGGAAAAACAAAAAAACAATAAAAGAGGCAAAGCCCAAAGTGCGGAGTGCTTGTGTTATGTATAACAGAGCAAGATTTAAACCACTATATTCCACTAGAACGCCATCTGCAATCTCTGTTTTTGCTTCACCCATATCATGAGGGAGTTTGCCGGCCTTTGCTGGCATTACTGCAAGAGAACTTACCAAAAGAATAATTATGCCTGCTATGCCTATCGGTCCAACAACAGACCAAGGTGAAGCCCTAAATTCATAGTCCAATGAAAATACTTGCATGCTGGGAAAAGCAATTGAATAAAGCCAAGCTAAGGAAAAAACCACTGTTGCGAGGACAAACTCATAGCTAAGCATAAGGACGAGCTCACGTTGTGCGCCAATGCTTGCAAAGCTTGAGCCAGAGGCAAATCCACCTATTGCTAAAGCAAGCGGCGGCAGCATAAGAAGATATAAAACAAGAATCATGTCGCCTTGACCTTTCAGAAGCGTATTTTGGCCTGCAAAAGGCACATAGAAGAACAAAACAATTGCCGTAGAAAAAGCAACCATTGGCATTAAATTGAAAACCCATTTTACTGCGGTGTCTGGAACAATGTTCTCTTTCATAAGCAGTTTCTTTATATCTATAAATGGCTGTACCAACGGTGGCCCAAGCCTAGCTTGCATTCTTGCCACAAGCTTCCTTTCAATGCCATTGAAAAAAATTGCAAGGATAATGGCTAAAGCCACTATGCCAAAAGCATGCAAGAAAAAAAGTATTGTCATTTAGCAGCACCCCTCATTCTTCTGGTTTTTGAAACACACAAGTCGTGCAACTTTTCTTGGTATAACAAAGCATTTTTATCAGCAATTATGGCCCTATTAGTGCAAGACATGCACGGGTCTATAGAAGCCACAATAACAGGAACATCAGCAAGCTCGCTGTTGAGAAGCATACTGGGCAAAACATGTAGGTTCGCGTATGTTGGAGCTCTTATCTTCCATGCACTTGGCGCATCTGCCTTTTCCATTTTCACATAATGTATAAGCTCTCCTCGGGGTGCTTCAACCAATGCAACACCTTCGCCTTGAACTTGCTTAAGGCTGAAAAGCAGTTTTTGTAGAACCGGCTCAGAGCATATTGGCCCTGAAGGCATTTCTTTTAAGCAGGACCTTATGATATCTACTGATTGCTTTACTTCAACCAAACGCATGATAACCCTATCATATACATCCCCGCGAATCTCCTTTAGCAGGTAATCTGGTGCCAAGGCCTCAATATCTAAGTCAGCGTATGCGGCATATGGAAAATCCTGCCTTACATCCTTCTTTACACCTGATGCTCTGGCTGTAGGCCCTACCGCACAAAACTTTAAAGCATCTTTCTTGTGCAATATGCCAATGCCTTGTGTTCGCATCTTTATTGTTTTGTCATCAATAAAAATATTGCACATCTTTTTGTATATCTTTTCATAGTATTCTAAGGCCTCATTTATCTTGGCTGCTTGAGCATCAGATATGTCTCGCCTTACGCCGCCAATCATCATTATGCCCTTTGTTATCCTATTTCCTGTAAGCATCTCTATTACATCAAGGACTTTTTCACGGGCAAGCCAAGTATAATGCAATATTGAATCAAAGCCCATCTCATGCGCAGCAACGCCAAGGAATAGTATGTGAGAATGAATCCTCTCAAGCTCAGCATATATTGTACGCAGGTATTCAGCCCTTTCAGGCACAACAATGTTAGCTGCATTTTCAATGGCTATGCAAAAAGCCATCGGATGGCAAATATTGCAGATGCCACAAACTCGCTCCGCAATGTAAAGGGTTTGTATTGGATTTCTCTTTGTGCCTATCCATTCTATGCCACGGTGCACATGGCCTAAGGTAACATTAACATCTGTAACACACTCGCCAGTAACTGAAACCTCGATCTGAACCGGCTCCTTTAAAGCCGGATGAATAGGCCCAACTGGTATGCTTACCTTTTTATCTTCTTTAGGCATGCTTTTCACCATCGTGAACATTTTTGACAAATTTTGATACTCCTTTTTCGTCCTTTCGCCAAGGGTGGACTCCTGCCAATGACTCATCCAAGAAAGCACCGCCTTGCGGAAGGCCTTTGAATTCTACACCCAAAAATTCTCTTTTTTCTTTCTCTGAAATCTCTGCACCTGGAATAATGTCAGTTATAGTATCTATCACAGGAGAGCTTTTCGGAACTTTTACACGCAATGTGAGGAGAACTTGGGCTTTTGGTTTAGCATAATTGAGTGCAAAGTGATACAGTATCTCTATTTCCTCTCCAAGGTCATTGCCAGAGGAAACTGAAAAGTGGGGGTTCTTTTGCAAAACTGAAATCTTTTTTATAATATCGCGAAGCTTTGTGGAATCAATTGTTGCCCACACGCGGTACGCTTTTGCTTTGCTCTTTCCATGTTGAGTTTCAGACACTAAAATTTCCTTCGTGTAGACACCCAAGAGGTTCTTTAGCTCATCAACAAATTTTTCTGAATTCATCGTTTCACCTTTGTCCTTTCAAGCTTTGCCCAGGCCTTAGCGATGCCTTCTATTATGGCCTCTGGTCTCGGTGGGCAACCATGCACATAAACATCCACTGGAATGATTTTGTCTACAGGACCATCTATATTGTATGACTCGTAAAATACTCCGCATGTTGATCCACAATTGCCGACTACAACAACAAGCTTCGGATCTGGTGTTTGCTCGTATACCCGCAATAGTTTGTCCTTCATTTGCTTTGTAACAGGGCCTGTTACTAGCAAAACATCAGCATGCCTGGGTGTGCCAACAAGCTTTATGCCAAATCGCTCAACATCATATCGCGGTGTGAGCGCAGCTACAATCTCTATGTCACAGCCATTGCATGATCCAGCGTTTACGTGAAAAACCCATAAAGAGCGCTTTAATGATTCTATGCCCAAAAAAACACCCCTGCGGAAAATATTATTAGCAAAATTGAAGCAACAACAACAAACCAAAACACATAGTCATTGACAAGACCGGTGTGAATGCCCTTCACTAATTTGTAATAATTTTCAGTAGCCCTAAAAAACCCCCAAAAGTAGTCGCTTGCCTTTATTACCGCATAAGCAGAAGCGTCGTGGCCTGAAATGAACGGCTTTGCTTTATTTTTGCTGTATGTAAAGCCCCTCTTGCCTAAAAGCGAGAAAGCATAGGATACCAAAAGAGCCAAAGACGCAAATAAAACAAAAGCCAACGGAAACCAAATTCCATGCTGAGTTTCCAAAACGCTCAAAACACCGCCCCCATATAGGCTGCTGGGCTTAAAAGTGCTTTTGCTGCTGGCTCAACTATTGCCTCAAGCACAAGCCCTGGGAAAAGCCCAAACAAAATTATGCAAATTGTAAGAAAAGCCATAGCAACAATCATTGGCACTGGCACTTCTTTTATGCCTTTAAATTCATCGCGTTCTGGCCCAAGGAAGGCCGAGCAGAATATTTTCACAAAGGAAATAAGAGTAAGCATACTAACTATCATGGCAATTATTGAAAGCATAGGATGGAAAACAAATACGGATTCATAGATCAAAAGCTTTGAAGCAAACCCATTTGTTGGTGGCAGGCCTGCAATTGCTGCTGCGCCTATTATGAAAAAAATTGTTGTAAACGGCATTTTTCTTGCTAGGCCGCCCATTCTGTTAAGGTCTCTTTCTTTGGTCGCATATATTATTGCGCCTGCTGTGAGGAACAAAAGGCCTTTGTAAATTGCGTGGTTTATTATATGGAATATACCGCCCTCCATTGCCAAAAGTCCTGTTGAATACAATGAGGTGTTAAGCGAAAATAGCCCCGCGCCAACACCAAGGAGCATATAGCCGGTTTGAGAAACAGCATGGTATGCCATGAGTCGCTTTATGTCCTTTTGGACTAGAGCCATTGTAACGCCCACAAACATGGATAAAATCCCAAAAGCGATAAGCGCGAGCCCGACAAGCTGGGTGAGTGAAAAACCATATAAAAGCGTGAAAGCAACCCTGAAAAGGGCGTAAAGAGATGCCTGGCTTGAAACAACTAGAAAAGCGGTTACTGCTGAGGGTGCCCTTCCATAGGCATCTGGCACCCAAAAGTGCATAGGCACAGAGCCGCATTTCATTGCTAATCCAGCTATTAGAAGAACCATAGCAAAGACATCAACAAATGAAAAGTTCATGGCTCTTGAAACTGCTGCGATGTTAAGCAACCCATACTGACCATAAAGCATGCCAATTCCAAACAAAATCATAAGGGAAGCAAAAGCGCTAACAATGAGATAATTGTAAGCTGCAATCAATGACTCTGCCTTATCTTTTCTGAAAGCAATCAGACCTGTTGAACTTATCGAAAGAACTTCAATGAAAACAAATAGATTGAAAAGGTCGCCTGTGCAGAGAATTCCATAAACAGAGGCGGCCATAACAAAGAACAAGCTGAAGTATTTGCCAAAATTGTCACGCACCGAGCCAAAAGAATATATTGCTGAAACAAAGAGTATTAAGCTTGATCCTATAATCATGAATGCTGAAAAAGCATCAGCAACAAGAATTATTCTTACAGGAATTGTTAGGCCTGATGGCATTGTAAGGCCTTGCTCGGATGCACCGAAAGTGTAAACCATAGGCCCTGCTGTAAAAATTGTGTAAGAAACAAATAAGCCCAGTCCTACAGTGGCAGTTATCGCAAAAAGTATGTAAAGGTTCCTCAAAAATCTGCTAAGCTTCTCAATCAACTGCACAATAAATGCAGAAAGCAATGGAAGCGCTATGAGCAAAGCTATGCTATTCTTAGCCAAAAATTCAATCATTGCTAAGCGCCCCCTTTATCTCATTGATATCAAGCGACTTTGTCTTGCGATAAAGCAAAACTGAAAGGGAAAGCATAAGTGCAGTTACTGCCAAACTAATCACGATACTTGTTAGGGTTAATGCCTGTGGCACTGGCAAAACCATTTTCATGGCGGCATCACCAGCATTCAAAGGCGCTTCTGTGAATATTGGTGCTATGCCACCTTGCCTATACCCTAAAGAAATCAAGAAAAGATTTACCGAGGAAGCCATTATAACAAGGCCCATTGCAATTTTTATCATGTTCCTTCGAAATATTATCGCATAAAGACCGATTAAGGAGAGAAGTGCTACTGCAAAAAAGTATATGTTTACAATCAAACTATTCAGCCCCCTTTAAAATGGAAAGAAGGATTAATGTTAGGCCACAGCAGACCTCGAGACCAACAAAAAAGTTCATTAATGGAATGACACCTGCGCTGTTAAATATACCTGAATTCGGACCGAAGGGCACACTTTTTCCAAACAATAGGCCACTATTTGCTAAAAAGTTAAAGAAGAAAGTGTTAGTAAGGCCTAAAAAAGCAAGCCCTATGAAGCCAACCAATGCAATACATTCTAAAGCAACGAGAATGTCGTCTCTAATGCTATTAATTGCTTTTTGTCCAAAGCTAACAAAAAGAAGTGCAAACGCTGTTGCTATTATCGCACCACCCTGGAAGCCGCCGCCTGGTGTAAGATGCCCATGAGCAATGACATAAAGGCCGAATGTCATTATTGGAATGATTAGCACAGATGCTGCAAACTCAATTATTTTTGAAT
>JAWALG010000015.1:0-23635 GCA_038886995.1 Candidatus Iainarchaeum sp. | reverse complement strand
GAGCCAAAAAATTGAAAAAAACTAAATAAAGAAGCACAACAAAAGCAAGGGCTATAAGCAAAAGGAATATTTTTTTGTTTCCATTATAACCACCGTTGCTTAGCTGACTCGTTATTTTATTTGGGAATCATTATTTAAAAGGATTTCTGTTGACATCACAAACAAAAAATGGTTTCTTAACACCATAAAACAAAAATTTTTATACTACAATGCACTTAAAATTTAGAACTAAAAAGCACCACGGTGAAAGAAATGAAAGCGTATAAGCTATTATGTTTTGTTTTATTTGCATTGTTTTTTTCTTTTTGTTTTGCGGAAGTGAAAGTATATCCATATGCTGAAATTTCGGTAAAGCCGCGAGCTGTTGGTGTGAATGAGCCAATGTTAGTTACCGTAACTGGCTATGATAACTATGATATTGAGCTGATCGCCCTTTACTACAATGGTGTCTGGCATGAATATAAGTGTGAAGGCATACAAAAAGAATGCTCAAACACATGGGAAGTGAAGCAAAAAACACCTGGCTCATACTTATATCATGCATATGTAAGAGACAACAGTGGAAATTATCCCACAGGCCTGGTCTCAGCAAGGGCAACTGTCTATGAGGATAAGGCAGACTATTTTGAAGCAGCGGTAGGAAAGAAAAAGAGCATTGATGTGAACCAATCATTCACAGAGGAGGGCTTCTATTACTACGACTTGGATATTGGAAAAGCCATTTATAGTATGACTATTAAAGCCACTGTGAGATTTAGGCAAGAAAATGGCTACGCGAGGCTTGTGCTAAGGGACAACTCAGGGAAAGAGTACTTGATTTATGAGATTTACCCGCTTGTATCAAGGTTTAATTATGTTGAGGTATCAAGTGTTTGCGAAGAAACATGCGCTCTTAACGGAGTAATACCGACAACGATTAAGATACAGGTTGCTTATGCCGACTTGTACTTAAAAGAAATAAGTTACTCTGAGTCGCCAGGCCTTATAAGCCAAGGAACATACAGCGCTTATTTTGTTCCATACAACGAAAAGCTAAAATATGGCCAGCAGATAGCGAAGATGCAGACAGTAAGCGAAAATATGAAAAATAGAGGTGCCTACTGGGTTGCGGGCATAACACAGCTTGCTGTAGCTCCTTACCAAGAAAAGAAAAAGATATTCAGCGGAGAAGTACCTGTGCTACATGGTGCAGAATATACTGTTTATGGAGCATTCCAGCTGCCTGAGCCAAAAAAGGCCTGTGAATGCGTTGATGACACAGAGTGTTCCGAAGGCCAAAAATGCGATGGATGCAACTGTATTAGCAATGAAAGAAAATGTGAGGTAATAGATTATTACTGCAAAGGCAATGTATTATATTGGAAGAACAGTTGCGGAGAAGAGGGTGTACAGGACGACTGCAGCAGGAGTGGTTGGGTTTGTGAAGGAAAAAATTGTGTTCCACCGACGGAAACCCCGTGCCAAAAAAGGTCTTGTGCATACTATGCTGGCAGAGGTGTTTGTGGGGTCTTAGATGACGGTTGCAATGGAACAATATCTTGTGGAAACATCTGCTCCGCAAATGAAGAGTGCTCGACAACTCTTTCAGCAGGTGTTTGCGTACCAAAGCAGCAAAAAACCCCACCTTCAGCTAATTGTGCTGATTGCTATGAAGACGCTTCTCAGTGCGTCTCAGCAAATAGCTCTGGTTTTACATCGAAATGTAACTGTGCTGCGGCTGTAATCTGCGGATATAATTCTGAATGTAACTGCATGAAATTTCAGGGATGCAACAATGGTTTGTGTGAAAGCACAGATACAAATAGACCCTCTACGCAACCTAGCCCCTCACCTATTTGCCCAGCTTGCTATAAAAGTATTGCTGAATGCAAGACAGCATATGGTGGCGGCCTAACCAGAACTTGTGACTGCACAGAAGCAGTTATTTGCAAGATTGATACGCAATGCAACTGCTATGTATATGGTAGCTGTGTAAATAGTGTTTGTGCCGGTGGTGGATGCCAATTAAAAACATGCGATGATTATAAAGGCAAGTGCGGAACTTTTGCTGATGGCTGCGGTGGACAAATAAACTGTGGGTGTCCTGCTGGGCAAACATGTAACACTGAGAAAGGACTTTGTGAAGGTTCCTCTGGTGGTGATCAGAATAAACCGGACCAAAACAAACCAAGCACGCCAAAGCCCCAACCAACCTGCCAGTGCAGCAGCGACACAACTTGCAAAATATTATTTAATATGGAAACAATGTGCTGCGATGGCTGCAATTGTTACATGTGCTCAACATGTACCGATAGCGACCGAGGGGAAAATTATAAAGTAAAGGGGACGACTAGTGCCATGGGTTTCACATATGCTGACTACTGCACTGCAGACGGTAAACTTGTAGAATATTATTGCTTTGATTTGGACACTATACTAAGCAAGGTAGTAAACTGCGAAAGTGGCTATAAGTGTGTTAATGGCGCTTGCGTACCAGATGGCGGTGGTAGCGGTGGCACTGATAGTGGACAACAGCCAACCTGTTCAGATAGCGATGGTGGAAGGGACATATTCACATTTGGTAAAGTAACCTACAACAACCAAACTCTTTCTGACTACTGCGAGCCGGGAAGCACAAGCCAGCTAACGGAATATTACTGTGAGAACAACCAGCCAAAATCAAGTGTTTTCACATGCCCTATTGGCTACAGCTGTGTTAGTGGAAAATGCGCACAGCCATCACAAGCAGCCGGCTGCACAGACAGCGATGGAGGTAAAGAAATATTCATAAAAGGGGTAGTAGAATTCAATGGCAATTACTATCCTGACATATGTACAAGCAGTGGGGGTATTATGGAACATTACTGTGAAACCTCTGCATCTGGTTGTGACACTAACAGCGTTAAATATTACACAACAACCTGCCCAACTGGCTATAGGTGCATCGATGGCGCATGCCAAAAAGACACTGGCCAACCAACAACATGTACAGACAGTGACGGAGGCAGGGATTATTATGTCAGAGGAACAACAACTGATCCAAAAGGTTCTTATGTTGACAAATGCTCTGCAGACGGAACGAAGTTATATGAATATTACTGTGTATGGAACAACGCCGAGATGGAAGAGTACCCAACACCCCACAACTATGTCTGCAAAGATGGTGCATTTGTAGAGGCAAAACCATCTTCAAACTGCTCAGATAGTGATGGAGGAAGAAATGTATATGAAAAAGGAACTGTTAATGAAAATGGAAAACTTTCAACAGATCACTGTAGCTGCGGGGGTAGCAAAGTTGTAGAATATTTCTGCAGTGGGGGAATGACTGCGGTTAGTGAGGAATATTGTCCAACGGGATACACATGCAAAGATGGTGCTTGCGTGCAGGGCTCTTCGCCAGAAGTGTGCAATGACACTGATGGAGGAAAGAATTTCAATTCAAAGGGCAGCGTAACATTTGGTGGTCAAACTTATACTGATTTCTGCAATGGAAGCGTTGTAAATGAATACTACTGCGAAAATAATCAAGGACGATCAACAACATATAGTTGCCCTTATGGGTGTTCTGATGGGGCGTGCGTGAGCAGTAGTTCTGGCAAGAGTGGTGGATCTAGTGGTGGTTTGGGTGACTCCTCGGGTAATTCACCTGGTGGCTCAAGCAGTGGGACACAAAATAAATGTACGGATAGTGATGGCGGAATGAACGGTGCTAAAAAAGGAACTGTTACATATGAGGGTAAATCATATACGGACTCTTGCCAGGATAGCAAAAATGTCTTTGAGTATTTCTGCCAAAATGACCAACCATATTATACTGTAATAACTTGCCCTAGTGTTTGCGAAAATGGGGCTTGTAAAATCAGCAGTAGCGGCTCTGGAAGTGGCACTGGTAGTGGTGGAACCACTGATGATGGAAGCTGCTGGGATAGTGATGGAGGTCCAAACGCATATGTCAAGGGAACTACAACTTGGCAAGGCATTCCAAACACGGACTATTGCAAAGATGGCACATACTTGAACGAATACTTCTGTAGTTCAACTGGGACGCTTAGCAGTACAACCATAACCTGCACAGGTGGTTGTTCAGACGGTGCCTGCAGGTAATAGTTTGGCAACAAAGTGGTTCATTTGAGGAAGCAAAAAAGGTTGAAGGAAGTAGACCCTCTTACACACAATCTACTTATCCGTGAACAAAAGAGGCAGATGGAAGGCCTTGAGCTTATTCCTAGCGAGAATTTTGTAAGCAAAGCGGTGCTCGAAGCGCTAGGCAGCGTTGCAACCAACAAATACAGCGAGGGCTATCCTGGAAAGCGGTATTATGGTGGCAACGAAATAATAGACGAGATAGAAAAGCTTGCAATAGAACGCTTAAAAAAGCTATTTTCTGCAGAGCATGCAAATGTCCAGCCTCTTAGTGGCGCCCCAGCAAACATGGCTGCATTTTTTGCACTTATGGAGCCTAGCGAAAAGTTTATGGCAATGAAGCTTGACATGGGTGGGCACCTAACGCATGGGCATTCTGCAAATTTTTCAGGCAAGTTATTTAAAGCGGTGCATTATGTGCTTGATCCAGAAACCGAGATGCTCGACTATAATGCTATTGAAAAGCTTGCGAGAGAGGAGAAGCCAAAGCTTATCTTGGCTGGCTATACTGCATACCCTCGTGCAATAGATTTCAGGAGGATTAAAGAGATTGCAGATTCTGTTGGTGCTTATGCAATGGCAGATATTGCACACATTGCTGGGCTTTGCTGTGCAGGCGTTCATGAAAACCCCGCACCTTATTATGACATCGTAACTACTACCACGCACAAAACACTTCGTGGCCCAAGAGGCGCAGCAATAATGTGCAAAGAGGAGCATGCTAAGAATGTGGATAAGGCAGTCTTTCCTTTTCTCCAAGGTGGGCCTCATGAAAACGTAATTGCAGCAAAAGCAGTTGCATTTAAGGAGGCCTCAACTGAAGAATTCAAGAAATATGCCAAACAAATAGTTAAAAACTCAAGGGCTCTTGCAGATGAGCTTATTGCCCTTGGCTTTCGGCTTGTTTCAGGCGGCACTGACAATCACCTTTTGCTAGTGGACCTAACAAATAAAGGCATAAGCGGCGGAGAGGCACAAAAAGTTCTTGAAAAGGCACGTATCTATTGCAACAAAAATGCTATACCTTATGATAGGCGCTCGCTTTTTGACCCAAGCGGAATACGCCTCGGCACACCAGCGCTTACCACGCGAGGTATGAAGGAAAGCGAAATGAAGGAAATTGCTTATTTAATCCATCGTGTGCTTGCGGATCCACACAGCGATTCCAATATTAAAGAAGTCGCAAAAGAAGTGCAGCTATTATGCAAAAGTTTTCCATTCTATTAACTAAACTATTAATAAGCGTAGATTTATTTTGCCTTATTTCAGCTTCCCTTTGGCTTTCTCTTGGCTATTATCATCCACTTTACTTAACGCCGCTGAAGAACTCTCTTTGCTAAAAACAGCCACGGTTTCCTTGTCAAAGAAAAGGAAGTATATTACTATGAAAGCCATTAGCAACAAAAAAAGGCCTGGTATGCTTAGAAAAGCTAAAAAGCCGGGGATAAGCATTCCAAAAATTACAGATACTAGACCCAAATACCTTGCCCAATTTTTTCCTTTGTATATAAAGATGGCAGACAAAATGCTTAACACTGCAATTATGACCATAAACAAGCCAATAAAAATAAAGGCAGTCCCGAGAAGCGGAAGGTTTTCAATCAAAAAAGATTCAGCACTTACACCCTCATTTTCAATAAGCCTCATAAATTCTGGGTTTGATTCCAACTGTTTAACCATCTGGCCCCAAAGCTCGTGTCCGGGCCTGATTGAATAAAAAAACGGGCCTGTGAAAACAAAAAATGCCCCTAAGAAGGCGAAAAGCAGGAAATGCACAGATAACAATATTACTGAAATTATCTGCCCTCTTGACATCGCCTCCATGTTACAATTTTTGCATAAATGGCTTTAAAAATTTAGCTTTTTTAATGTGCAGTAAAGTTAATAAACCCCTAAAACAATCATTAGTAAGGTAATTATGCTCAAGAAAAAATGCAAGCTACTGTTATTTGTTATAGTCGCCTTTTGCGGTATTGCTTCAGCCAGGACATTTATCACTGACGCAAATGTCACCATAACAGATACAAATAGGGTAGCTCTTTACGTCGAATGCTATGATGAAAACGGCAATAGAGTTGGCTCAGGCACTAATGTTAGATACTCAACATATGAAGAAAAAAACTGCTATGATATAAACTACATTATCTCTCAGTCGACAATATCTTGCAACACTTCAGCAGACATTGGTGAATATCCGCCAGGCATACACTGTTTGGTGCTTGAGTCGCTTGATGGACATGTACACACTACTTTTTTTAATATCAACAAGCCGAGGTTTGACTACAACAGCATTGATGAAGGAGGCCTTTTAACCGCAATAATAGCAATAATCCTTACCCTTGCAGTTGCAAATAGTAAAAATAAGTGCGAAAAAAAGCCGGTATGAGAGGCATGGCACAGGCTGATTTCTCAACTGTTTTCTGGCAGCTTGGCTTAATACTCCTTGCAGCCACAATTATGAACTTCTTTGCAAGGAAAGCGAAGCAACCTCCTTTAGTTGGCTATATCTTTGGCGGAATAATAATAGGGCCATATTTTATCTCTTTTATTTCAAGTAGTTTTGGTTTAACAACATCTTTTTTTCCAAAACTTGATATATCAAATGTTGCCCTGCTTTCCCAGCTCGGTGTGGCTTTCTTGCTTTTTTCTGTCGGAGTTGAATCAAACCTCTTCAAGCTAAAAAATCTTGGCACTGTTATAATCGTTAGTGGCTTTGTCCAGGTTCTTTTGACTGTGGCCATAACAATGCTTTTGGGCTTAGCAATAAGCGGCCTTAGCTTTTCAGAGTCATTATATTTGGGAGTCATCTTATCATGCTCATCAACAATGCTTATCCTAAAGCTGCTTTCAGATAGTTTCAGTATAAACACAATACATGGAAGGCTTATGCTTGGCATATCCTTAGTGCAAGACGCAGCCATTGTTTTAATGATGCCATTACTTCTAAAAATTGGCTTTGCGTTAGATGGCCAAATTATCTTTGATGTTTTTGTTTTCGGCGCTACTTTACTCTTCCTTGCAATTGCCTTAAACAGGTTTATTTACCCAGCAGTTTTCAAAAGGCTTTCAGGTAACACTGAGGTGCTTTTTCTTGCACCGATATCAGTATGCTTCGCATTTATGTTTATATCAGAAACATTTGGTATGCCCATGGCAATAGGTGCTTTCATAGCGGGTGTTAGTTTATCGGCGCTTCCATACAGTGCAGAAGTGGCAAATGAGATAAGAGGACTCAGGGACTTTTTTGTAACAATATTCTTTGTAACTCTAGGCATGCAGCTAAATATATTCTCTTTGCCTGCGGCAACAGCAGTTATAGTGCTCGCAATAATTGTCATCTTCTTATTGAAGCCATTCATCACCTATTGGATAACTATGCTTGCTGGCTATGGAAACGACATTGCAGCATCAGTGGCTTTCTGCCTTATTCCTGTGTCGGAATACTCATTCCTCCTAGCAAGCCAAGGGCATAGCGCAGGGGCCCTTACTGGTGATTTTCATTCAACAGTAATCTTTGTCATTGGCCTCTCGATGATTGTTACGCCTTACATATTCAAATACAGAAGAACGATTGAAAGCACATTGCAGAAAATGCCTTGGAACAGGCAAAAATTTTCCGTGTTTTTCAGCAGGAATCTGGAAAGCGTATTTGAAGAAAAGGAATTGTCATCAAAGGTCATCATTGCTGGCGGAGGCATAATGGGTGGCTCTCTTGCAAGATTCCTCAAAAGCGAGAATCCGATTGTGCTAGACCACGATCCTGATGTTATCTCCTTACTTAAAAAAGAGGGGATTTCTGCTGTTTACGGGGAAATTGACAATGAGCATTTGTGGAGAAAGATAAAGATTAAAGATACTAAGGTGGTTATAATAGCCGTTCCAAGCTTTGATTCAGCTGTCAAATTGCTAAAATATGCAAAAAAGGAAAACCCAGCAATGGTTGTTTTTGCAAGAGCGCATTCGTTTGCAGAAGCGAAAGAGCTTTACGCAGAAAATGCTGATTTTGTTTGCCTGCCAGAAGCTGCTGCCTCAAACATCGTTGTGAAAGAAGTTATGGAATATTTGCATAGTGGTTCACTTACGCGCATAAGAGCTTTGCACAGCGAGATGATGATGCACATAGAAGAAGCTGCTGCTAAACACCCGAAAAAGAAGACAAGCAAAAAGGATGGCTTGATATAGCTCTTTTACTTAAAGTCAAAAATCCTCTTTTGCAGCTTGGAGTCCAATGTCTTTATTGCTGGGTCCCAAAGAGACCTTGCAAATGGCGGCAATTTGCCGTTTTCCTCAACATATTTTTCTATAAATTTTTTAGTTAGAGGGTCATGCCAGTAACCTGATCCGATATCACCATATTTCTTGACATACTCTGCAATCTCTGCGTCCCTTTCTACTTTCGCAAGGATTGATGCGGCACTCACTACAGCATACTTTGTATCAGCAAAGTGTTCTGATTTTATAAGAGGTTTGAAGCTTAGATACTTTTGAATTCTTTTGCCATAATTTTCCTGCACAACATCAGGCGCATCAACAATAACGATTTCAGGCCTGGGCTTTAATTGCTCAATTATCTGAGCTGTCTTAAGTGCCTCAATCTCGTTGAGTGATTTCTTAGGCATGAGCTCATTGAGTTCAGATGCGCTTATCTTAATTATAGCACAGTCCTGAACAATATCCTTTATTTTTGCAAAAAATGATTTCCTTTTCTTTGGGCTGAGCTGTTTTGAATCCTTAACACCAAGCTCGGCAAGCTGCTCCTCTTGCTCTTTGCTAGCTAGTACGCCACAAATTACCAAAGGCCCAAGCACTGGGCCTCGACCTGCTTCATCAACACCCGCAACAAAGATTTTCTTCATTGAAACAAATCACTTTGATTAAATTTAAAAATGCTTCATTGGAAGATATTTAATGCTGATTTAGTATGGAAGGCATCATAAAGAACTACCGGCGTGGCAGAAGAACGCAAAACACAAGACAAGCAATAATAATACTGCCAGGCATAGATAAGAAAGCAAAGGCATACTCCTTTATGGGAAAAGTTGTTGAATACACAACTGAGAGCGGCAAAAAAATCAGTGGGAAAATTGTAGATGCCCATGGTGACAAAGGCGCTGTCCGTGCCATATTCGATAAAGGCCTCCCTGGCCAAGCAATAGGAAGCAAGGTCCTAATAAAGAGCTAAGCAAAGCACTACTTCATAAGGGAAAAATGGCATTAGATTAACGCGATGGGAAATGCATAGGAAAGCCAACAAGCACTTATGAGTATTACTTACCCAATCCTTGTTGGAAAGGCCCTGTTCACATGGTCAACTGTGCGGTCGCATTTACGGCAGGTCTCATAAAGGTCTTTGCAATATCGCATGTTTCCCCAAGCTTTCTTAATTTCCTCAGCGCTCGCATTCCTAGCCCTTAGGTCATCGTAAAGGTTGCCGTAATAAGCGATCATTTCTTTTAGCGCGTTCTCAACTTCCTTTCGCTCTGACTCGTCATTCTTTATTGTTCTCCGTGCGTAGCAAAGCGGGCATTTCTTTTTGCATATCTTTACAAGCATAGAAATTCTGTCGTCCATAGTATTCTATTATGAGATATTGTTTTTTAAAGCATCAAGAAATTGTTTAAACAACATGTGGCAACATAAATTTAAAAATAGGAAAAATTGAAAAAAGATAAAAAAAGGTGGCTTATGCAGCCACATCTATACCGAGTTCTTTCTTAAGCTCCCTGTATCTGTTTCTTATTGTAACTTCTGTAACGCCGGCAACATTTGCTACTTCCTTCTGAGTCCTGCGCTCTGCCAATAGCAAGCTCGCTATGTAAACTGCTGCTGCTGCAACTCCGGTAGGGCCGCGACCGCTTATAAGGCCTTTCTTTATAGCTTTTTCTATGATCTCGCGGCCTTTTTCCTGCACTTCGCCGCTGAGGTTAAGCTCTGTTGCAAACCTTGGGATGTAGTGCACTGGGTTTGTCAAAGGCACATCAAACTTAAGCTCCCTCACAAGGAACCTGTAAGTTCGCCCGATTTCCTTCTTTGTTAGCCCTGATGCCTCGGCCATCTCATTCAGGGTTCTTGGCACTTGATAGGTTCTACAAACAGCATAGAGGATTGCTGCAACAACCGCCTCAATAAGGCGTCCCCTTATGAGTCCTTTTTCTACGGTTTTTCTATATAGGAGGGCTGATGCTTCAACCAAAGACTCAGGGATGTTTAGGTAGCTCGCTATTCTTCGCAACTCAGTAAGCGCAATGCTAAGGTTTCTTTCCATGGAAGAGCTTACTGATGTGCGCTTGTGCCACTTTATAAGCCGATACATTTGTGCTTTGCCTTGTGTTGAAAGCTTGTTTCCGCGAAGGTCTCTGCCTTTCCTGTCTATCATTGTGACAAGGCCTTTGTTAAGCTTAACATATTTTTTGGGTGACCCAGCTCTGGCGCGCTTTTCAAATTGGTCTGAGTCAAAGGAGCGCCAATCTTTGCCTAAATCAATAAGGTCTTCAGAAATTACAAGGCCGCATTTGCCGCAGATTATTTCACCTCTGGATTCATCTTTCTTAAGCTTTGTTGACCCGCATTCCGGGCATTTTGTTGCTTCCACAAAATCACCTTCCCATACACCCAACTCAACAAATGCATTTCACAACTTTTGGTCTAAAAAGTCGCCTCGAAAAAAGATACCTTTATATAATTAACTGCTGCATACCTAGTATTTAATATTATCGTTTTAGAATTCAGAACCGCCTTTTTAGAAAAAACACCAAAAAAAGCGGTAAAATATGTTTTCTGGCTAAAAAAAACACTTTTCTTTGTGGGCAAAATATTTTAACTCCTACGATATACACAACATATAGGGTATTATGGCAAGGATATACAAGAAAGGGGCTTCTATTGCTTATGAAATCTCAGATGAGCTTGCCGAAGGCCTCGGCCTGAGTAAGAATTCGGATTATGAGCTTGTAGAGCTCAGCTCAGGATCTTACGCTTTAGTCGAGAAAAGGTTTTCGGGCGAAACATCAAAGCATGCTGAAACAGACAAGAAGATCTTCAAAATGTTAGAAGAAAAGTCATATTCGGAAAGAGTTGAAGGCAGGTTTGAAAAGCATCTTAGCGGAGAAGAGCTTAGAAGGTTTAAGGAGCTGTTAAACGAGGGTAAAATAGTGCTCTATAAGTCGTCTGATAAGTATAAAAAAGCGATATACAAGCTTTCAAGCGGAATTGCGACAGGCATAGCAAGCGTTGGCAAAGAGGTGGGCAAAAAAATAATGGAGACATCACAAAGCTTAGAGGCAGCTGCATCAGGAAGCCAAAAAGAACAAAAGAAGAAAGAACCAAGCCCAACTGAAGAGCAAGCTTACATTGTTGAGGAAGCCAAAACAAAAAAAGCGGCTGATTGGCAGATGGGCTTTGAGAACGAAAAAAAGCAATATGTCAGCACGCCTAAAAAAGCAGCAGAAACTTTGGTCGTGCCAAGCGCAGATGAAACACGCCTGATTAAGCAAGAATATGCCATTATAAGAGATGAAAATGTTGCAAAAGCGCTATCTGCAAGATTGAGTGATGAGATAAGGCGCAAAGAGGTCTTTGGAATAAAGACATTCGATGGTGAATACTTTATAATCAAAAGACCTCTGTACGACAAATGCGCCCCAATAATACTTCAGTACATTATGGCACACAAAACTTGCACAATAGAAGCAATATCAAATGACCTCAGCTTAGATAAGGATCTGGTCAAAATAGTGTGTGAATTTCTGAGGGAAAATGGGGAAATCACTGAGAGAAGGAAAGGCATCTATGAGTATATAAGTTAGGTGTTTTTATGCATGCGATGCTTCCAATTGTTTCAGGAAAGGAAGCAAGCATGGAAACATTAGAAAAAATTTCAAAAGGAATAAAAAAAATGACAGTTCTTATCGTTGTTGATACAGAAATTCACAAGACCTCTTACGAAGCTACAAGCTTCCTTTCTGAAGCACAGAAAGCGGCAGAAGAAATCTGTGAGTTCTTTGGCAAAAAGAGAAAATCCTGCGAAGTTATTGTGGAATGGGGCAACCTTGTAAACAAGATTGACAGAAACGCACGGCTTAAAGGTGTGAAAAAAGTATTAATAGTTGAACAGGAAAATGATGCTATGAAAAAAGCAATAGAAGAACTCAAAAAAAAGAAGGAATACTTGATTGAGACAATAAAGGCAAAAGAATCATAAACGAATAACATTAAATAAATAATCCACTCTAATTATGGCTGGTGTCGGGCATGGAGTTTGATGTTTTTGGTCCTGAGTTTTCATTAACTGTGTATAACCCAAAGGTTGGGCTTAAGGGCTTTGTTGTTATAGACAACACTGCATTAGGGCCTGGTAAAGGCGGTATAAGGCTAACCACAACAGTTACTCTTGAAGAAGTAGCAAAACTTGCCAGAGGAATGACCTGGAAGTGCGCTATGGCGGATTTGCCTTTTGGTGGTGCAAAAGCAGGAATTGTGGCAGATACCGACTTCCCAACTAAGGAAAGAAAAGCAGAGCTAATAAAGGCCTTTGCTGAAAAGCTTGAAGGCATAGTGCCTCAGAGATACATTGCAGGCCCTGATATGAATACCACACAGGAGGAAATGCGCGTATTTGCAGAAACACTGAAAACAGGAAAGGCATGCACAGGCAAGCCAAAAGAAATGGGTGGTCTGCCGCATGAGTTAGGCAGCACTGGCTTTGGGGTTTTCCATGCAGCAAAGATTGGGGCTGAGTTCGCAAGGATTGAACTTTCAGGAGCTAAGGTTGCCATAGAGGGCTTTGGAAATGTTGGAAGCTTTGTTGGCAAATACCTTAGCGAGGCAGGCGCAAAGCTTGTTGGCATATCAGACATAAAAGGGCTCGTTTTCTGTGAAGAGGGCTTGCAATACGAGAAGCTAATGGATGCAATTAAAAAAACTGGCTCTGTTACTGGCTATGATGGCAAAGTCAAACTTATGGACAGGCATGATATAATAGGCCTAAATGTTGACATTTTGGTAACAGCAGCCGTGCCTGATCTCATAAAAATCAATGAGGTCAATATGGTTAAAGCAAAGCTTATAGTAGAAGGATCAAACATACCAATGACACAGGAAGTAGAAGAGGCCCTTGCAGCAAAAGGAAAGGTTGTTGTGCCTGATTTCGTTGCTAATGCCGGTGGCGTTATATCAAGCTATGTTGAATACAAAGGCGGCGACGCAAAAGAGATGTTCAAGGTTGTGGAGAAAAAGATAACAAGCAACACCAAACTTGTGTTAGAGCGTGCTGGAAAAAAGGGCAACACTAGAGCAGTTGCAAACGAAATTGCAAAGGAGAGAGTGCTTAAGAAATGCACATGGTGCAAAATTTAATTTTTTAAATTCTTTTTTCTTCTTCCAAAGACGATTTTTCTTGCAGCTGCCTCTTTCTCTTTTACTTTGCGCTGGTGTTCTTTAAGGAAGCTGCTAAGGAACTCTATTGCCAACTTCTTTGTTTCACCGCAAAGCCTCTTGCCACTCTTGCATGATGAAATTATATCAAGCAATTCTTCACTGTTTGGATAATGGAACCTTAGTATTTCACAAACTTTGCATATCTCGGGCTTGCCACCAAGCTTCTTCTGCAGCTCAGCAGTTTCCCTGCCACCCGTAAAAGCATTTGATATCTTTGCTTTTACTGACTCAGGGGCATCATCTAAGAATATTGCGCTCTCAGGAATTGAGCTGCTCATCTTACTGCCCTCTAAGAGGCCTGACTCGTGCATTATGTGGATAAAAGAAGGAACTTCCATGTCGTATGGAAGCCTTTTCACAACATCTCTTGTAATCCTTGCATGCGGATCTTGGTCTATGCCAATTGGCGTTATGCTTGGCATTTTTCCCTCAAACTCTTCAAGTTGTGGATGCAAAATATCAGCATATTGCAAAAGCGCTGAGCCCATCTTGCCAAGGTCAACATGGCCATATGTTGCCTCAAAGGCCCTTTTTGTTATCTTTTTGCTAATTTCGAAAGCAAACTCATAGTAACGCGGCTCATAGTTGCTTTGCAAGTATATGTCACTTTCATCGAGGCCGAGCGCTAGAAGATGTGCAACATTATTTGCTGCCATTTCCCTTGCCTGAGCCATGGTCTCAATGTTGGGCCTACTTGCGTATGCCTCGATATCAGCTACGCAAAAATAGTTTTTAGCACCGAGCTTTTTGAATAGCATGAAGAGCTCTATTACCGCCTTATGGCCTAAATGCATCCTTCCACTTGGCGCAAGCCCAGTGATGTTAATGAAAGGTTTGCCTTTGGCTATGCAGTCAGCAACCTTTTCAAAGTCACGTTGGCCTATGACTATGCTGCGTTCCACGAGATAGTGGTTTAGAAGCTTTTTCCAAGAATCCTTAAGACCAGCAACGCCAAATTCCTTGAACAATGCTTCAGAATCAAGTTGCTTTGAAGACCAAGGGTCAAATTTTTGCATATTAAACCACACGCATCTTTTAAATTAATTTGTAAGCATTTTAATTTAAAAACAGAAGGCAGGGATCAATATAGGCAAAAATAAAGAAAAAACAGCAAATCTTGTAGAAAATAAAGTGATAGTTGAAAGCCCAAGGTTGAGGGATGAGCTTTCGCAGGATGCTTTTGGTGAAGTAATAGAAAGGAAACTAATGCTTGACCTTAATGAAGCCCTCTACCTAATTGAAAAAGGCAAAATAAAAGTAAAAGATGGGAAAAAAGATGTATCTGAGGATAAAATTTTGGCTGCGGGCTTAGCTGAAGACAAAAGGTTTTACACAAAGTATCTTGTATTCAAAGACTTGCGTAGTAAAGGTTATGTTGTGAAAACGGGATACAAATTTGGTTTTGACCTTAGGGTTTATCCGAAAGGCAAAAGGCCTGGCGAGGCACATACAGAGTATGTTGTAAACGTATGCACACAAAACGAGCGCTTTACAATGCCTGAAATAAGCAGAATGATTAGATTGAGCGGGAATCTTAACACAATTCTAGTGCAGGCAGTAGTTGACTCGGAGAACCATGTTAACTATTACCAAATCGTGCGCTTGCAACCATAGGCAAAAAGCAAAACTACCAAAAACTCATAAAATAAAGATAAAAAGAAAATAAAAAAGGGCTTTTACAAGTCAAAGCCCCTAAGGGTCTTCCTTCCGTTTTCTTTGGCCCTTTCAACTGCTTTATCGAGTTTATATTGAATTACCTTGTTAAGACCGTCGAAGAAGTCACCAGCAATCCTTATGTCCTTGTTTTTGGCATATTCCTTTATTTTTGACTTAACCACATAATCTTCCATTTAATCGCCTCCTTTTTTAAAAAACATTGTTTATATGTTTAAAAAAATGCACAAACCTATATTTAAAACTATGCTATAAGTGTTTTTTGCGGTTTTTTGCAGAAAAATTAAAAAATGTTGTTTTTAGCACAAAAAATAGAAAAGTTTAAAAAGTTGAGAATATTGGTTCCTTCAGCTGCTTCTTCTCGCTTTTCTGATTTGAAACTGCTTTTGATTCAATGAGTTGCGGCTCCTTAAAGTTACGCCTAAGGCCTGACATAAGTTCAAGTATCGCTTTTCTTAGATCTTCGCCTTTTCTGTTCTCGGCTGCCTTTAAAGGAGTTATGAAATATTCTGGCATACTGCTTGAAAGCCAGTTGCTAAAATCATGGTTTGATGCATGGTGCTCCAAAGAGTTTATCGGTGCCTTTGCAACTGCTTGCTCAAACTCTAAAAGATTGCCTGCCTTTAGATCGCAATACCAAAAGTAAAAGACAGGCAGCTGTTTTCCAAAGAGGTCTTCTTTTGGTACAGCTGCGCTGCTCTTATCACGCACCTCTGCTGGCTTACTTTCCAAAGGGGGGGCTTCAACAGCATTAATTTCCTTTTTAACAATTTTTTCTGGTTGCGCGCTCTTTACGGTTTTTGGCACTTCTAATGGTTCTTCTTTTAGTTCTGGGGCTGCTTTTTTTGCTTTAATGCTCTTATCCTCAAATTCTTTAAGGTCTATTTCCTCGCGTATTTGCTCCTTTTTGGTGGCATCTTTTTTCTGTGATTTGCTCTCAAGGGCTCTTATCTCTTCAGCAAGCCTTTCAAGCTCCTCTGACTCATCAGGAGTTCGCTGTTTATTTTCCCCAAAGAGCCCAATTGCCTTGCGCATTTCTTCCTTCTTCTTCTCAAGGTCGCTTTTCTTTGTAAAAGGAAGTATGATGTCCTGAATTCCCAATGTTCCACCACCGCAAATTTAACATAATAGATACAAAGTAATATTTAAACTTTTGCAATTAGGCATTAGTTATGGCAGTGCCAAAGTATTACAGGCCACCACAGCATTACACACAGAAGATGCTCAAAAAAAGAATTGCCAAAATCAGGGAAAGAGAGCAGAAGCTGAGAAAAAGGTATGCGGAAAAGGCAGCTTCAATACCAAAGCTGAGGCTTGTCCCTGCAATGGAAGAGATAAAAAGAATTGTTTTGCAATCACAAGGCCCTTTTATTGTGGCAATATGTGGCCCGAGCACCTCTGGAAAGACGAGTTTTGCTAAAAGGCTTGCAAAGGACTTAAATGCTGGCTTAATATCAACTGATTTTTATTACAAGCAAGCAGAATATGTTGCAAAATTGCCATTATACTTTGACGATGTGCGCTCAGTTGACATAAAAGCAATGGCTGAAGCTATTAAGGAATGGAAAAAAGGTAAAAGCATAATGGTTCCAGCACATGATCCAATAACGCACGAGCGACTTGAGCCAAGGGAAATACCACACACAAGGGTTCTTATAATAGAAGGCATTGTTGCATTCCATCCGGAAATAATCAAGTTTCTAATCTAAAAGTATATTTTGAATCATCTCCGCAAAAGCGCCTAAAAAGAAAATACCGAAGGGACGTTAAGGAAAGAGGCAGAAGTATCACATATGCTAGAGACAGATTCTATTCAACAGTTGAGGAATCAAGGCTACAGTATATGGAACAGCAGAGGCATAAGGCAAACCTAATCGTGCTTGCATAGAGTTATTGCATAAATTTGCAAAAAAGTATATATAGTAGAAATGTAAGTTTTTATTATGCCGTCTTACAGAATGCCAAAACATTTTTCGCAAAAAGCACTAAGGAAAAGGAAGGGCGAACTAAAGGCAAAAGAAATGAGGGTAAAAAAAAGGTATGAAAGATGTATTGCTAAAATTCCGCGTTATAGGATAACTGAAGGATTCTATGAACTTAAAAGAAGAATTCAACAAGTAAGAAGCAGCACTGTTGTTGTGCTTGTGTGTGGCACCATGGGCTCAGGAAAAACTTCTTTCACTTCACGCCTTGCAAAGGAATTTGGCGCAGCGGTAGTTTCAACAGACCTTTACTTTAAGGAGCAGAGCGTTGCTGAAAAATATCCTCTTTATTACGATGATCCGCGAGCAGTTAAGCTAGATCTTCTGGCAGAGCATATAAAAGGCTGGCGTTTGGGCAAACCAATAACAATGCCTGTGCATGACCTAGTAACACACAAGGAGTTAGAACCAAAGCACATACCGCACACAAGAGTACTCTTTGTTGAAGGAACTATGGCCTTTCATCCAAAAATAAGACATCTCGCTGATATAAGGGTTTATTTTGAGTCAGCTCCAAACAAAAGGTTAAAAAGGCGATATAAAAGGGATGTAAATATAAGGGGCAGAACTACTGCATATGTGCGCGATAGGTTTTATTCAACGCTTGAGCCAGCAAGGATAGCTTTGCTAGAGCAGTGGAAACATCATGCAGACATGATTATAATCACTTAGTGGTAAGATGGCAGGAAAAAAAGGAATTATTGAAAGTGCTTTAAAGGAGCATTATGAGGCACTAAAGGAATTAGCTGAAACAGAGAGCTTGCAAAAGGTGTGCTTTTGTGCTAAGAAGATGGCAGAATGCATAAAAAAAGGGAAAAAGATTCTAGTTTTTGGCAACGGTGGCTCAGCAGCAGATGCACAGCACCTTGAAGCAGAGCTTATAGGAAAGCTTGGCAAAGAAAGAATGCCTCTGCCCGCCATAGCTATGTCATCATCTTTGCCGACAACAACTGCAATAGCAAATGACTTTGGCTTTGAAGAAGTTTTTTCGAGGCAGATTAAAGCTTTAGCGAGAAAAGGCGATGTTGTGATAGCCATAAGCACATCAGGCCTTTCCAAGAATGTGATAAATGGAGTTATAGCAGCAAAAAAGATAGGTGCTTATACAATTGCAATTACTTCAAAAAGAGGAAAACTCAAGGAAATGGTTGATTGTGCTATCGGCATAAATTCAAAAAATACCCAAAGGATACAAGAGATGCACATATTGGTAATTCACATTCTCTGCGCCCTTGTAGAAGAAGAGTTATGTAAAAAAAGTAGCAAAAAAACATGAAGTATTAAATTTAGTATTGCTCTAATTATAAAATGCCTCTAAAAAGGGAACTCACGCTAATTGAAGCACTATTCAGCGGCATAGGCATAATTGTAGGTGCTGGCATATATGCTATAATTGCACAAGCAGCAGCAATTGCAGGAAATGGCTTGTGGATTTCTTTTGCTTGCGCTGCTGTTGTCGCTGCAACAGCAGGCCTAAGCTATGCTGAGCTTTCATCGATGTATCCAAAAGCAGGCGCAGAGTATGATTACATCAAACCGGCTTTTGGACACAGGTTTGCGTTTATAGTTGCATGGCTCGCCATATTTGCATCTTTCGTTGGCATTACAACAGTAGCAATGAGCTTTGGTGGCTACATCTCTGCCATTTTCTGCCTAAGCTGTGCTTTAGGCACCTCAGAAAACCCAAATGTTGCAAACTATGATTGGCTATTTTGGGCAGCAGTCCTCATAATTTTTTCAGCAATAGTGCTGCTAACAGGAGTAAAGAAATCTGCAGAGTTGGCTGTGGCTATTACTACTATAAGCATAATTGGGCTGCTCATAGTTATAATGGCTGGAATCCCAAATGCTGCAAAGGTTGACTTCATGGCAATTAAGTCGGTTGGTGGGATTTTTAGTGCTGCTGCTTTGGTGTTTTTTGCATATATTGGCTTCGAAGAGATTGTGCGCCTCTCAGAAGAAACAAAAAATCCAGAGAAGAATATACCTGCTGCAGTGCTACTCTCAATATTTCTAACATCGCTTCTTTACATACTTGTTGCTATTTCAGTTCTTGGCTTAATTGATGCTGAGGAGCTAGCCAAATCACAAAACCCAATGGCTGTTGTAGGCGGCATAGTTTTTGGCAAAGAAGGCCATCTGCTGCTGTCAATAATTGCTCTGTTCGCTACTGCAAGCACTGTTTTGTTAATAATGCTTGCAACATCAAGGATCCTATATGGCATGAGCAATGAAGGCGCACTGCCAGCTTTCCTAAAAAAGGTCTCAAAAAATGGAGTTCCGAATGCAGCAGTATTTACAACTGCAATAATATCAATAGCAATGCTCTCATTTGCTTCAATTGAATTTGTTGCAAGCACGGTTAACTTTTCCATATTTGTGATATTCTTAATTGTAAATTTTGCACTCATTACCTTGAGGATGAAGCTCCCTGCAAAGAATAGGCCTTTTAAAGTGCCCTTTAGCATAGGTCCTGTGCCATTGCCAACATTCTTTGGAATCATTATTACAATGCTGCTCATATTGAGCATCGAAACATCTGCAGTTTTGTTTGGGGCTTTTGCTGTTGCAGTTGGCTTCATATTATCTATTTTTTATACTTAGCCCTTTGGTAACGAATCCTTTCTTTTACTTTTGGAATTGCTGTACGCCTAAAAGGCTTACGCTTTGTAAGATTTTCTTTAATTAGGAGATCTCCACAGATGCTTTTATCAACAAAGGCCTTTTTTGGGTTAAGAAGCACCTTAAGGTTATTTGCAACTGTCTGTACACAGCCAGTGCTTATCTCGCCGCCCGCCCTAAGCACAAAATCTTTGCTAAGTGGCACTTTCTTGCCAGCAATTACCTGAGCAAATCTTTCACAATCTTTCTTAAGCTCATTTAGTGCAGGTGAGTTAATCACAATAAGTCGTTTTCCAAGCATTGCTTTCGCAAACCTTATTAACCTCATTGCATCAGTAAATTCAGATTTCTTTATTTTTGCACGATCACTGCTTGCAATAGCCCTATAATCGCTCATTCCCATAGGAACTGCAAAAATTGCAACAATTGTCTTTGGGTTTTTTGCAGCTTCTATTATCGCCCTGCCATAAATTGCAAACATTGCTTTTCTGTAACTTTGCCAATCAATAGCATCTTGGAGGCCTTTTGCGTAGCAGCTTTTTGTCAATGCTATTGCGCTTTCTTTTTGTAGGCCAAAGACGTTAGCATAATTAAGCCAATTTGGGTGTACTATTACAAGAAGCTCTGTATAGGGCTCTTTCTGTTGACCTTGCATCATAAGATATGCTGCTGAAAATGCATAAAAAGCTGACATCTGACTAAAAGGCACTCTTAGATTTTGCTCTCACTGAAGACGCCTTTTTTTCAATAAGGATAACAATTCCGAAGCCAGCTAGTGCTGACAAAATAACAGCCAAGTAATTGACTGGCTGCGCAGCAATAATCTTCTCGGCTGGCATTCTTAGGGAACCAAAAACAAGTCCTGAAAGCAAAGCAAAAACTAAAGTTTTATATTTTTCCATTAGCTTTGCCAAAACCTTTGAGAAGCCAAGAAAGCCAAGAAGCATCCCAAGTGAGAATATAAACAAGGGGAAAAAAGAAAGATTTTGCAATGCGTCAAGCAGGTAGTCGTATTGTCCAAGAACCAGAACAATGTATGCGCCAGAAATTCCGGGAAGAAGCATTGCACATGCTGCCGCAATGCCTGAAAGGAATAGCAGCCACGGAGAATGCTCAAGCATTAGCTGGGGAATTGAAAAAAAATAGAAGGCAAATAGGAAGGAGATAAAAAAAACAAAAGTGCTTTCAATAAAAACCTTTTTTGAGAACTTGGATTTTGCAGCGTGACCCAAAATCAAAATCAGTGAGCCAGCGATGAGGCCTAAGAAAAAAGCATATGCAATTGCCGTTTGCTCAGTGAGCATTGCCTTCACAAAGCGTGAGAGCAGCAGAAAAGAGACAGAAATGCCTAACAGCAATGGCACAAAAAGGCCAAAATCAATCCTTGAAAGAGCCTTTACGGCTTCTTTCTTCTTGCCTTGCAAAAAAAGCAATGCGAAACTGAAATCCAAGCTGTTTATTGCATAAATTAAGCGCTCGTATATGCCAGTTATAAAGGCAATCGTGCCTCCTGAAATGCCTGGCAGAATGTTTGCAGCACCCATCAGAATGCCTTTAAGGAATATGCTAAAAAACTCGCGAAAAGCCATAAAATTCACTAAAAACTTAAAACCACTCATTTTTTAAATACTTGGCTGGCATAAATTAATAAAAAAATTATGAAGGAAGATAAGCTGTGAAACTAATTCTGACTTTGTTAAGGTGCTCTATTGAAGAGCTAATTATGCTGAAATGGGCTTTAAGTGCTTCTTTGCTTGCGGCTATGACAACAGAGCCAAAGGCAGCGGCATTTAAACCCTTTTCAAGAGTATAAAGGAGTGAGAAAATGCAAGACAAATTTGGCAGGACTCTCTACAAGGCAATCTGCAGCGAATGCGGAAAAGAGACCGATGTGCCATTCCAGCCGGATGGCACAAGGCCGGTTTATTGTAGAGACTGCTTTATGAAAAGAAAGGGCGGCAACAGAAGGTTTGATAGGAGAAGGGAGTAAAAGCTTTTAGCTTTGGTCCTTAGAATCCTATCCTTTTTTTATTTTTTATTTTTCAAATTATTATAGCTATTTCGTGGAGGTGGGCTTATGCCTAAGAATAGCAAAACAAACAGAGTGGTGGTTTACTCAACGCCGACTTGCCCTTATTGCATAATCGCAAAGAAATTCCTGAAAGATAATGGCGTAGACTATATTGAATACAATGTTGCCGCAGACAAGGAAAAAGCCAGAGAAATGTATGAGAAAAGCGGACAGCTCGGAGTTCCTGTTCTTGACATAAACGGCAAAATAATCATAGGTTTTGACAAAGAAGCCATAGTAAAGGCCCTTGGAAAATAGGTGTTTTTATGGCAAAGACAGCAAAGACCAAAAAAATAGTAATAATGGGCGCCGCAGGCCGTGACTTTCACAATTTTAATATCTTTTTCAGAAATAATCCTGAGTATAAAGTTGTGGCTTTTACAGCAACGCAAATACCATATATTGAAGACAGAAAATACCCACCAGAGCTTGCTGGAAAACTTTATCCTAAAGGGATTCCAATATTTGGGGAAGAGGAGCTACCCGATCTCATTAAGAAGAATAAAGTTGATGCTGTTGTTTTTTCATACTCTGATGTATCGCATAACTACGTAATGCAAAAAGCAGCTCTTGTAAACGAGCTTGGGGCATCATTTTGGCTACTTGGCACAAAGCAGACAATGATTAAATCAAAGAAGCCGGTTATTGCTGTATGTGCTGTACGCACTGGCTGCGGAAAAAGCCAGACCACAAGGTATGTATGCGATATACTAAAAAAGATGGGAAAGAGAGTTGCTGTTGTTAGGCACCCAATGCCTTATGGTGACTTAAAAAAGCAAGTTGTGCAAAAGTTTGAAACATACGATGACCTTGATAAGCACAAATGCACAATAGAAGAGCGTGAAGAATACGAACCACACATAGATGCTGGCAACATTGTGTTTGCAGGCGTTGACTATGGTAAAATACTCAAAGAAGCAGAGAAGTGCGCAGATGTTATTCTCTGGGATGGCGGCAATAATGACTACAGCTTTTATGCTGCTGACCTTTATATAACTGTTGCTGACCCACACAGGCCAGGCCATGAACTTTCTTATTATGCTGGATTCACTAACGTAATGCTAGCAGATGTATTTGTAATCAACAAGGAAGACACAGCAAGCAAGGAAAATATAGAAGCAGTTGAGAAAAACCTCAAAAGCGCCAATCCAAAAGCACTAGTTGTGCACTGTGACTCTCCAGTTAGTGTAAAAAACCCAGAGATAATAAAGGGCAAGAGGGTCCTAGTAATAGAAGACGGACCAACATTAACGCACGGGGAAATGAAATATGGCGCAGGAATTGTTGCTGCGCAAAAGTTTGGAGCAAAAGAAATAATTGATCCTAGGAAGTACGCTGTTGGCGAGATAAAGAAAACATTCGAAAAATATCCAAACATAGGCAAGCTGCTCCCAGCGATGGGATACTCTGATAAGCAAATTGCAGACCTAGAAAAAACAATAAATAGCTGTGACTGTGACGCAGTTGTAATTGCAACGCCGATTGACCTTGGCAGGTTACTGAAGATAAACAAGCCGCATACAAGAGTCACGTATGAACTAAAAGAAAGGTCTGGTCAGATATTAAAGGAAGTAATTGCAAAGGCCATTGCGAGGTGTGAGCATTGATTTCAGTCATTGTCCCAACGCTTAATGAGGAAAAGTTTATTGAGAAGACACTGCTTGCATTAAAGGATCAGACAGTGCCAAAGCATGAGTATGAGGTAATAGTCAGTGACAGCTCAAGCAGC
>JAWALG010000014.1:0-24481 GCA_038886995.1 Candidatus Iainarchaeum sp. | reverse complement strand
AATCTCCCTTTCGTCTTGTCTGTAGTCCAAAACAAATGGGGCATTAATACCACACATTTTTACTTTGTGCAGCAGTGCAATTTCCCTTTTTGTCCTCGTAATTGCAAGTAGCTCATCAAGTTTTTTGTGTCTGTATTCCTTCCTAACGCGTACCTTTCTTATTGCAGCGAGCCCATGCCAAGTTGAGTCAAAAACTTTTGCTTCTGCACCCACTCTTAAAAGATTTTCTGAGTTTTTGGCTGACATTTGGGACAGCTTCAAGGTGTTATATCAGATTCTTGACAACCTCGCTATATGCTGGCCTTGTTATAAGAACACCAACCAAGACACCAATGAGTATTGCAAATGCGAAGCCAACTATCTTTACAAGCACATTTCCCATAAATATTACGGGCAGCATGGTTGCAGCTGTTGTTGATGCTGCTGCAACAACTATGAACAATGCTCTTTTTGCACGCCTTATAAGTGAGACCTCTTCTTTGCTGCCACCATTCTTGCCACGCAACAATTCATCAGTTATTATTATCTGGTCATCTACGCCAGTGCCAACTGCTGCAATTATTCCTGCCAATGTTGCTATATCTAAGCTTTGGCCCAAAAACGAAGTAAAACTTGTCGTTAGGAACGCTTCAACTAAGGCAGTAAAGATTATTGCAACTGAAAGCAATGGCCTCCTATATCTCAGGAAGATTATGGCGGAAACAGCAATAAGAACTATAACTGCGAGAATTGCAACTTTCGCCAAGAAGTCCCTTCCCTGCGTTGGTGAGACAGAATATGTGCTTATGCTTTCTACAGAAACAGGCAAAGATCCAGAGGTGAGTATTATTTTAAGCTCCTCTTTTCTTTTGCTTGCTTCAGCATAGCTAGTTGCATGGCCAGTTATAACCAAGTCAGTTAGCGGTTGCATGTCTTCCTTGCGCTCTACATAGGGCTTGTTGCCAGTGACAGATGGCGTAAGCCGCACAACAGAGCGCATTCCTGAAACCTTGTAAAGCCAAGGTTCTTTTTCTAGGCCATAAACTATCTTTACATTGGTGTTAAGGTCATTTAGCCTGCTTATTATTGCGTCACCAAGCATTGGGTCAGCAAGTATGCCTTTTTTGTCTTTTAATGCATTTTTAATATCATCTATCGCTTTCTGTACAGAGTCCTGAGAATTTGTATCTACAACAATAACAGTAGTATCGATAACATCAAGTACTTCTTCTATTTTTGTGCCTGCTGGCACCTCAGCTGTTCCAGAAGCAAAATATGCTTTATCGTTCTCATAAGTTTGCGATGTGAGCACAATTACTTTGTCATGAGGCCTGTCGATAAAGAAATAGGTGTATTCACAGTCATAATCCATTTCACCGCCTGTTTGCATTATCGGCTCACATTTGTGAAATGTCAAGTCCCTAAAGCGCCTTGCTGCTGATACTTCGAGCACAAAAGGCAGAGTCCATCGGTAAGAATTCTCTGATACTTTCACTACGGTGCTTGTGTTAACACCAGAATCAATCATCAGCAAGTCCTTCCCTGTAAAAAGAATGTCTTTGCCAAGCTTTGCTTCAAATCGCCCTTGTTGAGTTATTAAAGATCCTAGGTTTTCAACCTCTTTTGGGTTTACATTTCTAACAACAATGAAAAGAAAGTTGTTTTCTTCTGTTGATGTTGAGTAAACCCTAACATCTTGAAGGCCGCTCCAGTTGAGCCTTTTTTCAATAACATTTGAAACTTCTTCCATCTTTGCAGGGTCTATCTTTTCGCTGAGCTGTACCTGAAACATTGTTCCGCCTTCAAAGTCAATGCCAAAGTTTATGCCAGCAACCATTAAGCATATTGCGCCTGCTAAAATCCCTAGAAGCAAAATCCAAATCCTATAGCTTTTGAGCAATTCCATAGCGCTGTTTGCCATAACATCACCTTTGCTTTGCACCTTTTTTCTCAACATACCATACAATTGCAGGCGCGTTCATGAGCCATGTTGATATAAGATCACCTACTAGGCCAAAGAAAAGTACTACTGAGATGCCAAAAATTATGTCAATTGCATAAATTGACGAGAAAACTAGCATTATGGCTGCTGTTACTATTGTAATGCCTGTCATTGTAAGGCCTGTTTTAAGGGCAGATGCTGCATTATCGCTTGGTTTCCCGCTGCTCTTCAATACCCTTGCGGTAAGCATTATGTCAGTGTCAATTGAATAGCCAACAAGCATTAGGAGTGCTGAAAGAGTTACAAGAGAAAAGGGCACTCTTAGCAACGCCAAAGCAGCTAGGGCAAACAGAACATCAAAAAGCCCTGCTTGCAGTATTGCTATAACTGGGAAAAAGTCCCTGAAGAAAATGAACATTAAAACGAAAAGGAGGATTGCCGCAATTACTACTGCCTTTATCGCAGCGCCCCAGAAAAGCGCACCTAGCGCTGGTGAAATTTCAGTGTATTGTATCCTCTCAACCTCGCTTTCAGTAAGGTTTAGTGTTGCTTTTATGTCCCTGTTAATTGATTCCTTCAAAAAGTCCCTGCTTAAGAGAATTGCTTTTCGCGCTTCTTCGATGCATTCTTTTGGGTCTTTTGGTGCTTCAGCTTTATAAAAGGGGCTTAGCTCTGAAAATGCATTTTGGCAATAGGCCTGGCTTTGCTGTGGATTGGAAGAAAGTGTGCTTTCAGCATCCTTTATATATCTGGATGCTGCCTCTATTTTTTTGCTTGCACCAAAGTGTACTTGCACACCACCTGAAAATGGCACTACGGTAAGCTCTGTAAGGTCGTACTTTGAAAGAACACCTTCAAGGTTTTCAGAAGAAATCTGCCTTTCAGATCTTACGATAATTAGTGTTCCTCCGCTGAGGTCTATGCCACGCTCAATACCCGGGTATATAAAAGCAATTATTGGCAGAACGAAAAAAAGAATTACTGGCAATATCATGTAACGCTTGTAATTTTTAGCATATACCCTGCTAAAATCTATTTTTATCGTATAAACCACCACTTATAAGGCAAACGGCTGATAAAAGTGTTGTTGATATATTGCTGATTTTAATAATTTGGCAGGAAAATGGTTATAAACTTATGCAAAAAGAACAAAAAAGCATAAAAATGTGACATTGGAGAAAAAATAATATCTTTAAACCTTTTCCACATTATTCTTTGAAAAGACTGCTTTTTTTGAGGTGTCTTTATGAAGAAGTGCGTTAAAGATGAGTTGGATGAAGCAATACATACTATGAAAGAAATAATTGAAGACCGTGGTGTGCCAAGAAATATAAGGGCTGCTGTCGAAAACGCCCTAAAAAAGGTTGATTGCAAGAAACCAAAGACAGTTGATTTTTCAATGGCGATTTACTTGCTAGATGATATAAGCAACGACATAAACATGCCTTTACACACAAGGACTGCGATATGGACTGCCATAAGCAAACTTGAAAGTGTTAAAGAAAAAGTAAAAGAGTTAGAATGATTGCATGGATGAGGAAATCAAAAATAAAAGCGATGATATTATTGATTTTGCCAGGCATAAAAAGGTTTTTTTAAGCAAGGACGCATTAGATATTCTGTTTGTAAGGTCTGATTGGAGAGATATAATTGAAGAACTTGCCTCAGAGGGCTATTTTGTTGTTACCAAGAAGGATATTGAAAAAAAAGCAACAAAGACAAAGATAATGCTTGCTGAGGAAACAAAGGCTGCTGAAAAAGCGTATGAGGCTTCAAGCCAGAAGCTTATTCAAGAACAGGCACCAAAGAACTTTAAGGTAATAAAAACGCAAAACCATGCAAACAGAGGTAAGGGGAATGGCAGCGCAGATGACTTTCTTGAGTTATTCAGGTTTAAGTTCAATTCATTAAAATCTATTTTGGAGCAGAGGCATAGTATTCGTGCTAAGCCGATAAAGAACTTTGGCTATGTGAAGGAGAACGAGGAGTTAGAAGTAATAGGCATGGTTTATAGAAAATGGGAAACTAAAACTGGAAATACTGCAATAGAGCTTGAAGATTTAGAAGGCAGATGTGTAGTAGTATTGTCAAAGAATGAACGTGGTGTTAGTTTAGATGGACAAAAAGTAATGCTAGATGATGTAATATGTGTTAGAGGTGTCAAAATAGCAAAGGAAATGTTGCTTGCAAAAGAGATAATATGGCCTGATATACCGCAAAGGGAAATGAAACTCACTAAAAAGGATATATGTGTTGCAAGCATATCAGACCTGCATGTTGGGAGCAAGCTTTTTCTTGAAGGTGCATTTCAGAAGTTTATAAGCTGGATCAATGGTGATGCTGGTAGTGAAGAAGAAAAAAAGTTTGTAAAAAAGATAAAGTATTTGTTCGTAACTGGTGACAATGTAGATGGTATTGGGGTATACCCTAAACAGTATAGTGAGCTGAATATAAAAAGCGTAAAAGAGCAGTATGATTTATTTTCAGATTATATGCTGCAAATACCGGATAGCATTGAAATATTTATAATTCCGGGCCAGCATGATGCTGTCCGATGGGCTGATCCGCAGCAACCCATACCAGAAAAATTCGTACCAAAACTTTATGCTGCAGGCAATATACACTTGCTTGGCTCACCTAGCTGGGTAGAAATTGAAGGTCTTAAAGTACTACTGTATCATGGTTCCTGCCTTCATGACCTTATTGCTAGTATCAGTGGCCTTAGCTATGATCAGCCACAATATGGCGTAGTTGAGTTGCTAAAGCGCAGATGCCTTATGCTTACTTATGGTCTAAGCCACCCCTATGCTCCAGAAATAAGTGATTATGTTATTATGAAAGATAGCCCAGACCTGGTTTTTATGGGTGATTTGCATCATACTGGTTACTTAACATATAGGGGTACAACAATAGTCAACAATAGTACGTGGCAAGACAGGACAGAATATCAAATAAAGCTAGGGCATACTCCAACACCCGGCATAGCAATTGCAATGAACCTAAAAGACAGGAAGATATATGCTAGAATGATGGTGTCCTAATGGAAATAGTTGCAAGCCCACAAATTAGGGATTACTATAATAAAATAGAGTCAGATATAAAAGATGCAGTTTCTGTAGCTAAAAACGCAAGAAAAAAAGGTTTTGATTTTTGCCAAGATGTTGAAACCCAGTCAGTTAGCGATCTTGCTGAAAGGGCTGAGACAATAACAGGGCCAAAAGGGGTTGCTAAAAGATACCGCCAAATAGTAGATGAAATCTCTGGCGAAAACAAAAGAATTAAGGCAATATTTAAGATTTTTGAAGAGATTGTCCTAAACAAAATCTGTAACATTCCAAATGATGAAAAAAGAATCGAGCAAGCAATAAAGACTGCTTTGGTACTTCAGACAGAAGGCGTAGTTGTTGCACCTATAGATGGCATCCCAAAGGTAAAAATCTCAAAAAATCCTGACGGCACGAATTACATAGACATATACTATGCTGGCCCAATAAGGGCTGCTGGCGGAACTGCCCAAGTATTGCCACTAATACTTGGTGACTACGCAAGAAAGCTCTTAGGCCTTGACAGGTATAAGCCGACAAAGGACGAAGTTGAAAGATATGTTGAGGAAATACAAATATATGATGAAATAGTTAGCAGACAATACAAGATGAGTGATGATGAAATAAGAAAGATAATAAATGGTTGTCCTGTTTGCATAAATGGCGAACCAACAGAGGAGCGCGAAGTGTCTGTTCACAGAGACCTTCCAAGGATACCACATAATAGGGTTCGCGGCGGTGCCTGCTTGGTTATAAGCGAAGGCGTAGCTTTAAAGGCAAGGAAAGCTCTAAAGTTTGCTTCAATGCTAAACCTCGATTGGAGTTGGCTTGAAGGAATAATAAAGCATGAGAAAAGCGAACAATCAATTTCAGAGATTGAGCCAAGCTACAAATACTTAGAAGGTGTCGCTGTTGGTAGGCCTATTTTCAGTTATCCTGGCGAAATAGGTGGCTTTAGGCTAAGATATGGGCGCACTAGGGCAAGCGGAATTATGGGAAAAGCAATACATCCTGCAACTATGGCTTTGCTAGAGGACTTCATAGCAATAGGCACCCAGATAAAGATTGAAAGGCCTGGGAAATCTGCGGTAATAACTGCTTGTGACAGCATTGAAGGCCCGATTGTGAAGCTGAAAGATGGGTCTGTTGCAAAGATTGATTCCTTAGATGAAGCAAAAGCCATAAAGGACAAGGTAGAAAAAATTCTCTTTTTGGGCGATATACTTATTGCATATGGTGACTTCAAATACAGCGCACACCCGCTGCTACCAGCTGGCTATAATGAAGAGTGGTGGGCCTTAGAACTTGAAGAAGCAATAGGCAAAGTTCATGCAATGGGTAAAGAGAAAGAAATTGCTCTAAAAGCTTTGAAAGACCCAAAAAAGGTCTCTTTTAGTGAAGCTTTAGAGCTTTCAAGAAATTATGGAATAGCTTTGCACCCAAAGTTTTCATATTATTACAGGGCGGCTGATGTTGAAGAAATCAAAATGTTGATAAAAGCAGTTAAGAAGAGCTGTAGAAAAAGTGAAAATGAAATATTGATTGAATGTGAGAGTGAATTAAAAGAAGTGCTTGAAAAAATTGGCCTTCCGCACAAATGCATGGACTCAAAAATAATTATAAGTGAGCCCGATTCCACTGTTCTTGCCACTCTTTTCAGCAATGCTGAGATTGAAAAAACGGATGATGCTGGTGAAGATGTAAATAGGTTCATCAGTAAGGTTTGCGGCATTAGAGTAAGGGACAAATGTGGAACCTTCTTGGGTGCACGCATGGGGAGACCTGAGGCCTCTGACGAGCGGCTTATGAAAGGTAGCCCACACACTTTGTTTCCAATAGGTGATTATGGTGGCAGCACTAGAAGCATAAATAAGGCCGCAACAGAATCAGAAAAAAAAGTTGGAATAGAGATTGAAATAATAACAATGCAATGTCCCAAATGCAAGCAAATTATGCCAAAATATTTCTGTAAAAAATGTGATACACGCACAGTTGCACTAAATTTTTGCCCATCCTGCAAAACAAAAGCAGAAGGCGAAGTATGTGAGAAATGCGGCAATGACACAAAACACTACACAATCAGAAAAGAAAGGTTGGACCTGCTTTTAAAAGAAGCTGCTGAAGGCCTAAACCTAAAGGTTCCAAATCCCTTTAAGGGGGTTCATGGTTTAATAAGCACTGAGAAAGTTTTTGAACCTTTGGAGAAAGGCCTTTTAAGGGCCAAGTATAACTTGCATACATTTAGGGACGGCACCATAAGGTATGACCTCATAAACATCCCTTTAACGCATTTTAAGCCAAAAGAGGCAAATGTAAGCTTAGAAAGATTAAAAGCATTGGGCTACACTAGAGATATATTTGGCGATGAGCTAAAAAGCGAAGACCAGGTTTTAGAACTAATGCCACAAGATATAATTATACATAATAAGGCTGGTGACTTCCTTGTAAAAGTTGCCAACTTTGTTGATGATGAACTTCAAAAGTTCTATGGAGCAGAACCTTTTTACAATGTAAAAACTAGGGAAGATTTGGTAGGACATTATGTGCTTGCTCTTGCACCACACACCTCTGCCGCAATTGTTGGGCGAATAATAGGATTTACAAAAACAAGGGGCTGTTTGGCGCACCCTTATTTCCACCAGACCAAAAGGAGAAACGCAGATGGTGACCAAGATTCGGTACTTCTTCTTATGGATGTGCTACTAAACTTTTCGCAGCATTATCTTTCGAGCTCGCGTGGCGGAAGGATGGATGCGCCTTTGGTTTTCACAACAGTACTTAAACCAGATGAGATAGACACTGAGGTTTACTGTATGGACGTTGCAGGCAAGTATCCTTTGGAATTATATGAGAAAAGCTTAAGCTTTGCTTTGCCAGATGCAGTTAAGGTTGAATGCGTTGAGGATCGCCTCAACACTGAAAAGCAGTATAGTGGGTTTCTATATACGCATGAATCCTCAGATGTTTGCTCAGGTCCGGAGTATTCTACATATGTAATGCTAAAGACAATGGAAGAAAAGGTTTTCAAGCAAGCACAGCTTCAGAGCAAGATAAAGGCGGTTAACCTTAAGGACTCTTTAGCAAGGGTGATAGAAACACACCTCTTGCCAGACATAATAGGAAATACTAGGTCTTTCTGCCGGCAGCAATTTAGGTGTACAACCTGTAATACAAAGTATAGGAGAATACCCCTTAGCGGAAAATGCCTAAAATGCGGCAAGGAAGGCCTCATACTAACTATAGCACGGGGCAGTGTTGAAAAATACTTGGAAGTCACGAAGAAGATAATTAAAGATTATGGGCTGGGTGAATACTTAGAACAAAGAGCACTACAAATTGAAGACGAGATAGGCTCTCTTTTTAAGACCCAAGCAAAGCCACAAAAGATGCTTGCAGAATTTTTATGATTATTAATTGCTTTGCATGCGATGGCATCTGACGTATGTGAAAAGAGGAAAAGCAGCAAACAAACAATTTACAGTTATTAATAGTTGCCTTGCTGCTGCTTTCCTTTTTAAGCTTCAGTGTGACACTTGGGTGGTGGCTGGATAGATATTTACTCCTTTATCTTCTTCTTTATTATCTTTACCTTGGAGGGGGTAATAATTATCCTGTCGTGGGAAATCCTTGCTATGTCTCCGTCTATCTCACCAACAAATGATTTTAGCTTATTTACATATTCCTTTACTTTAAGTACATTCCTCTTTGTTAGAGCCTCAACATTGAGGAGTATTATGTTTCCGGATCGCACCTCTTTAATTACTTTGTCAACATCCGCCTCTTCTGAAAGAACCATGGGCTTTACAAAAGCGTCTACATCCTCATACATTGTTTCCTCTTCAACATCAAGGCTGTTTAGAAAGTCCTCAATATCAAATTCTTCTTTTTTAAAAACTTTGTTTAGCAATGCCAAAAATATCACCTCACCTTTTTTTGCCTTACACTTAGACTATATATTAAAGGCATATAATTAAATTTATAAACATCACTTTGAGTTAAGATGAGTTGGGAAGCTCTGAGTTTGTAAAGAGAAGTTTATAAAGAGCATTGTCTTGAATTCCGAACCATTTGTGATTTTATATTTTTGTTAATTTTAGTATTTATGGGGGCTATGGGCAACATATTTGATAAATGTGCATTTGAAAGCGAAATTTTCGAAAACAGAAACATACTGCTGCCATCATACCTTCCAGAAAAGCTTCCATTTAGGGAAAAGCAGATCGAAGGCATGGTTTCAGTCCTAAGCGCTTGTGCAAAAGGCGATAGGCCAACAAATCTTTTCATTTATGGTAAGCCTGGGACTGGCAAGACAAGCTGCACGAAATATGTACTAAACCAGCTCGAAGATTTTGCAAATAAAAATTGCTTAAGCATAAGAACTATATATGCAAATTGCAGGCAATACAACAGCAAGTACAAGGTTTTGAGCAATGTTGTACAAAAGCTCTTGCCTGAAAAGGACATAATTGGGTATAGTGGCACATTTGTTTATGAAAACCTTTTGAGCTACTGTGAAAAAAATCAGGCAAAGTTAATTGTTGCGATGGATGAGATTGATAAAGTAAAGGATCTTGACGAACTCATCTACGCATTGACCAGGGCAAACGAAGAGCTAAAAAAAGGGTCTGTTTCAATGATTGGGATAAGCAACCAGATAACATTCAAAGAGCGCTTAGATGCTAGAACAAAAAGCTCTTTGTGCGAAAGGGAGATTGTATTCCCACCTTACAATGCTGAGGAGCTTGCTGAAATACTTCGTGATAGGGTAAAGATTGCTTTTAAGAAGGGTGTTGTTGATGAGTCAGCAATTAAATATGCTGCAGCAGTCGCTGCTCAAGAGTCAGGCGACGCTAGGGCTGCTGTCATGCTCTTACTTCGTGCTGGTGAATTGGCTGAAAAAGAAATGCTCAAAAAGGTAACGGATGCTGAGGTTAGAAAAGCCAAATGCGAAGTTGAGGAGGAAATCGCAATAGATATGATCTCAACTTTGCCTGAGCAGCAACAGCTAGTTATATACGCTATTGCAAGGCTAACTTCTGATAAAAAAGGGATAAAAAGGTTTGATGATGAGCATGCGCTTTGCTCTGGGGAAATATACGATGAATACAAGAAGGTTGCATCCAGCTTTAATGTTGCGCCTGTAAGCATAAGGTGGTTTCAAGAGTATATTGGGGAGTTAGAAACTTACGGAATAATATTAACAACAAGTTCTGGGAAAGGTTTTAAGGGGCAAAGCAGGATTATACGTCTTGGTTTGGACGTTAATAAGGTAAAAAAAGCCCTTGAGAAGCGCTTTAGCACTTAGTTCTCTCTGTAAATTTAATCGCATTTATAGTTCTGCCAGTTAAAGCCCCATTCAGTAGCAATCCTTGTCTTTGCTATTTCTAAGTCCTTCAGAAGTTTTTGCTCATTCCAAAAGAAAACATAGCTGTTCTGAGATGGGTGCACTCCTGAAAGCTCTGGAACAACACAAACATACTCTTGTTCGATTAGCGGTATTATTTCGCTCAATGTTTCGGCTTTAAGTAAACTATCCAAACTTAAGCTTTGCCCAACATCTCTTGTTATACCTGACTTTGAAGCCAACAAGCAAACATCCGAGCTGCAAGCATTAGAGATACTCATCTTCTTGCCATACGGTGTGTAGAATATAGTGCTTAGGAACATACTTTGGTTGTTAGGCACACCGCCCCAGTAAAAGCCAAATGCCGGCAGATTGTTCTTCTTAGCTGCGCAACTGCTATCAATTAGAGCCGCCTGTGTATCTTTTCTCTTTAAAGGTAGCTCTTGGCCTGTAAAGTCGCGGCAATTAAGGTCTGGCGATGCTGCCATGCCTGTCCAGTAGGTTATTCCATCGAACCCGGAGCCAACTGCTGACTGTAAGCTGTAAATTTTATAGAAACATTCTCCGCGGCCATCTTTGCTCTTTATTCCCATGAGCACAGGCATTGGTTGGCTATTGTAGAGTTCAATCTTCTTGGCCGATAAATCTGCCTTGAAAAGCTTGCTTTGTGCATCCAAAATATCTTTAAGCTCAGAATAAGCTGCTGTGCTTAGCTGCAATCTTCCTCTCGGTACGCTTGTATCAACCTTGTCTGCACTACCAACAACACTTATTACAATTGGGGTGCCTTGGTTTGTATAGCCAAGGCCGTAATCTGTTCTGCCATCTTTTCCAACAAGCCCATTGAATGGAAGGTAGTAGAATGGCAATTCTTCAACATCTGCTGCAGCATCGCGCAACTTTTCAAATTTGACTGTAATTTTAGCATCTGGTTTGCCTTCCCTGAAAAACACCCAATCCTCAGTTTTGAAATTTATATCCATAGTGACAAGGTAAAGGCCACTATCTATTTGCCTTGGCTCAAAGCTCAATGCGCTTGGATCAGAGAAATATTTGCTCCAAGGCGTTGCACCCGAAATAAACCAAGTTGGCGCTTTAAGGAATCCCTCGGTGTATGCCTTTACGAAGTCCTTTTGGAAGTTTTCTGAGTAATTGTCGCCCATTAGATGCGCCTTAAATGATTGGTATGCCTTTGCTTCGGCATATCTTTTGCTTGATGCTAGCTCATATATTTTTTTGAGCTTTTGGGCAAGCTCTATGGAAAATTGTGTTGGGTCACAATAGATAAAGTCAGATGTTCCTTTATCATCGCATTCATCAATTTTTATTGCGGCATCACCCTCGAACTGCCAAGAGAATCGTACCTTTGGCAGTGCTGCCTTTCCGGTGATACCAAATAGGCCATTGGGGCCTACACAGTAGTCCTGCTCTTCACCAACTAGCTTTACAGAGAACTTTTCGCTTCCTAGCTTTGCAACCTCAACTGTTATCTTTTTCCACTCGTTTGCTTGTTTGTTTGCAGCATTGAATAGGTCCGTATATGAGACTTGTAAGTCAAATTCATATTTTCCTGGCTTAAGGCCTTTTACCTTTTGTATTATTTTTATGCTTTTTCCTGGCTCTATAACAGTTCCTTTTATTGGTTGTGTGCAGTCGCTTACTGTTATTGTTTTTGTTGCGCTCGCGCTATTCCCATTGGAATCTTTCACAGTTAGTTTAACTGTGTAAGTGCCATTTTTTGTATAAGTATACGATGTTTTTTGGCCTGTTGCCTTTGCATTATTGTCACCGAAATCCCATTCGTAGCTAACAATGTTTCCCGTGCTTTTTGAGCCATCAAAGTTTATCGTGCAAGGTGGACATGTGCAGCCATCCTTGTCAGTTTCAATGACTGCTTTAAGGCCTGTTGAGCCCGTTTTGGCTATTGCAATATAGCCAACTTCTTCTGGTTTGTGAGCCCACCAATTGCAGCCCCAACATATGCGAGGCCTTGAATCTTCCTCAGCTAGGAAAAAGTGTATGGAGTCCCTTTCCTTTTTATAATATCTTAACATTACCGCTTGGTCTTCATTGGTTGTTTGAACATCGGCAATAACAATGGGTGTTTCTGGAAAGTCAGTTTCGTAATATATCGTTGAACCCTCATCAGTAATATTATGGATCCACCTTACTTCCCATTGTGTTCCATTAATCTCTGCTTTTCCTGGACTTATCGCGATGTAATGTATGTCTTCAAATGCATGCCCAAGGTTAGTGAGGTTTCGAAGCTTTATTTCTTGTATTTTTGTTATAAAGTCAGTTTCGCCACAATTTAAGACCCATGCGCCGGGATAGTATTGTGTTCCATTCTTGCAAGGGTTAAAATTCCTAGTAACTGCTGGCTGGGCATCATTAAAAGAGGTTATGCTTGTAATTAACACAGGGGTTTTTTGGAAATTCTTCTTAAAAGATATCAAACTGCCGCTGTGATTTGTTTTAAACTTGCCCGCCTCAATTTCTAGCCCAGAGACATCATTATAGTGCCCTTCTTCCAAAACTAAATACTGTACTTTATAGTTGCGTGTCAAGGGCTTATCATCATCTTTACCCCATTTCTGCAATTTAACCTCGAAAGAGTTAGATTGTATGCCTTTGATCCTCACAACAACTTTATCGCATTGTGTTTCACCATTCCCTGAACATGATTCGATGGGTTTTGCTACAACAATAGGGCTATTATATGTGTTCTTCAGATTCACTGCTTTCCATTCCAGACCAACTTCAACTTCCCCATAGTCAAACTTGAAGTCGCCCTGCAAGTTTATTTTTGACCCTTTGTCTAAGTCACTAGATTCATTACCTTCTAATATTATTTTAGAATCTTTTCTTTTAGTGGCTTGGTCATTGCCGGCTATTTTTATAGTTGTTCCTGCCTGTATCTGAAGCTCACAAGTTACACCATCGCAGCCACTAGGCTTAACATCTTTAATAACTGCGGCATCCTCACCAGCATTTGTTATAGTCCATACAATTGTTGTCTCTAAGGGTTGCCCAGTATATGCAAGCAAAGTGTTTGCGCTAACATTTATTGTAAGCTCGGGGTGTATACAGCGCCCGTTATAGCAAGCATCATTGCAAACGCAGTCAGCATTTGTTTGACACTCGGTGCCTGGTGGTACTTGTGTTGGGGCCCCTGGACTCTGTCCCGGGGACTGCCCTGGTGGTTGACTAGCACCTGGTGGAGGCGACTGTGTTGGTCCGCCACCGCCACCTCCGCCACCTGCTGCTACTATGTATACAAATCCTTTTGCAGGCCCTTTTGTTTCAGAGCCGATCTTTGCTGTCACCATAAAGATATATGCTTGGGCCCTCAGTGCAACGCCATTCCATCTACCATAGTTACCAACACCATCCCAAGTTAGCTTATTTCCGTTCACCCAACCGCTATCATAAACCTTACTCCCAGTGAGGTCATAAATTTCAATATAGATCTGAGATACTGCTTGCGCTGTTGTAGTAGTAACAGTAAACGTTGTTGTGCTGCCTTGCTGGAATGGATTCGGCCTAACATCTACTGTTATCCCTTTCTCAGTTACGGGTGGCTCCTGTGAAGGCGGTGATGGCGTACTTGGGCCTGGGCCAGGGCCTGGTCCTGGAGTACCACCGCCGCCACCTCCGCCGCCACAACTTTGATGATTCCGCAATGTTGCTATGGCACCATCGCTTACTGATTTAGGTATCTCATGAATACGATTCATGTTCTCAAAAAATAATACGCACTCTTCACAACCAACAGTATCAGCCTGTGGCGGGTTTTGACAAACCTTTTTAGCATAGAATATATATATTTCATATGAGAGGTCATCATAAGGATTGTTTGGGTCATTTCTTAAAAGAGCCCAATACCTTATAGCACCTGCTTGCCCGGGAGAACCAACATTTGTAACCTTACACCAATAGCCCTGTTTGCCTTCATCAGGATATGCGGTGGGTCCCTGTGTGGGGCATTCTGCAATTGCTGCGTAGTTTATTGCACCGCATTGACCAATCATCTGCAAAAAGGAGATCATTGAAACCTTTGTCGTTGGTGGTTGCGTGCCGCCTCCACCGCCTGAGCTACATTTTGAATTATCACAATTACTAAAAATATAACATTTGTTTGATGAGTCGTATTGGCAATTAACCGCTTGTGTACAGTTGCATTTACTCAGATTGTTATTCTTGCACTCGCTTTCAGTAGCATAGCAGCCACTGGGTGGTTGCGTGCCGCCGCCAGAAGCCACTATTGTTACGGTACCACGGGCTTCATACGTATTTCGACCACCACAACCACAACCAGCCTTAACTACATATGAATAAGTTCCTGGTGCAAGGCACTGGTTGTTGCTTGGATTGCAGCCATTCCACCCATAAAGGCTTGTGGGGGTAGTTATCCTTGGGGAAACTTGGAATAAGAACTGATTCCCAGAATAGAAATCAATGGTGAGGGCCCTAACTGTTTCATTTTGTGGAAGATATATTGTAAATGTTGTAAGACCCCCTTGTTCGAATGGGTTGGGATTTACCGTAACTGTAAGATCACCAGCTAAAGCACTTGTACATATGACAACTGCTAAAAATAAGAAAAACACAAGTTTTGTAGTCATCTTCTCACCTTACCACATAATCATCAATACTAATGAATGTATACATTGTGTTCTTCACACCTTTATTTATTAAAGTGAAGTTATATTCGCCGCGGTCTTCGCGTTCACCTATAAACCTACCCATGATTTTTGAACCTTCAATCCAAACAATCACGCGATTGTCATCGCTTTCTGGAACAAACTTGACATTGCATAATTTGCCACCACTATAGCCGGGTGCCTGTTTGAGTCCTTTTACACCCTTAGAAGCATTGCCTTTTATATAATCCTCTGCATTAAATTCAGCCAAATCAGCAACATAAGTGGTTGTAAGATTAATTGTAGAAGTTGCCTCATAAGAAGTAATGCTAATGTTTTTTGAACCATTCTCCGAAGCCTCTGATTTTATACGCCATTTGAACGTTATACTAACCGGCTTATCAGCATACTTAAGTTCAACAGAATTATTTGCTATTGTTATCAGTGGCATGTCGGGGTCATTGTTAGCATAAAGGCACTTGTTCCTTATTATGCCTGTAGCTCTGCCGCTTTTCATATCGTAAATGTAATTGTCCATCACAAAACAGGAGTTTGGATCGTTAACAATTACATCCACTACTCCAATATTTTTGTAAGTTAAAGCACTGATGAATCTTGCACTTGCATAAATCGGATAAACTCCTTGAGAAACTGTTTGGCCAGTAGCAGTAAATGGAATTTCTTTTGTCTCATCTGTGCCCATAGTAAACTCTTTTTGCGACAAAGAAAGTGGTGAATCGAGCTTAACAGCTACACCTTCTGGGCAGTTCTTAGTTATAACTGTAACTTTGCTTGATTCACCTTTGTTGAGCTTTATGGGTTCAGATGGCTTTATCGTTATGCATGATATTCCTACATAGCCACCTTGCCTAACGGGGATTGTTGCTAAGGCCATTGCATAATCTGGGTGTGTTCCTTTTAGTTTAACAACATCATTTGGCTTTGGTAAGGCAGTACCTGCTGGCTGTACATATGTAAAGCGCCCATTTGCTTCAGTTGTAACGGTCCCAAGCACAGCATCGTTGAGTGAAATCTCAACAGTGGCATTCGCTATGCCAGCACCTGTTCTAGTGTCTTTTAGATAACCTGTGATGTTTATAAGAACATTTGGCGGTAGGCTTTGTGGTAAACCTTCGAACCTCATCTCCTTTGTGGAAATTATTCTGAACAGAACAATAGCCGTGCCATTCGTTGGAACATCCGCACCCTTTGAAAGCTTGAATATTATTCTTGTAAATTCCGCTATATTTGCTGCTTTTATTTTAACCTTATCTTCAAGCGTCTGACCTGGCTTTAAAGAAGGTATGCTAGCATAAAGGGTGTGTGGCTTAGGCGTAGTGAAATCTGGGAATGAAATTGCGTTTGCGACATTTTCATCCCAAACTTCAAGTTTTGCCCCAGTGTAATCAACATCAGTGCAATTTTTTATCGAGTAGTGAAGCATATATTCTTTGCCTAAGTTAAGGTCTGTTGCAACCCTTTCAGTAAGCCCGTCTTTGACTAAGCTATTGCTGATATATAACTTGAAGTGCCAAACTATTTTCTTTTCAGTGCAAATCTGATCACCAACAACCAAGGTAAGCAGTTTTTCATCTGTTTTGCGTTCAGTACCAAACTGAATGGCCTTGGCAGCGTACCTCAATTCTAGCTTTTCGTTTGTGCCAAGACCTTTTTCAACGCCAAACTTTAACATTATTGGCACAATTACGCCATTTTGACCTGAAAGCTTATTCCACTGAAGCAAAACCATTTTCGATCCAGAGTTAATTCCAGCAATGCAGTTTGTTTTTATTTCATACTTGTTTGAGGGATTGTAGCAAGTGGCGTAGAAAATTTTGGCTCCTGGAGCCCTAACTTCCATTATTTTGATCTTGTAATTCTCAGCAGGGAGGGCTTCCTGGCTTTCAAGACCGGCCCTTAGGTAAGAATAAATGTTTGTGCTCTCATTTGCAAAAAGCTTAAGGTAAAATTTGGCATAATAATATCTTTCAGCATTTGCATCAGAAGCTACAACAGACACTTTCTCTTTGCATTGCCAGTCGTTGCAAATATCAATGAAGCTCATTTCAATACCGGAGTCGGGGCCTTTAGGATACAGAACAAGTTTAATGGAGTGTAAGTTCTTAGCTATAACTTGGAACTGCTCGCTGTATGAGCCCATATAATTTTCTTTTGAGGCTGCAGCATAAACTATTTTGCCGGCCTTTATTGGTCCTGAGCTACATGTTCCTGAAAGACCTGTTTTGCATCTTGCTTCAACAGTGCCTGTTTCATTGTAGATGATTACATCAGCACCTGAAATTTTGTTTTCATTTTGATCAACAACGGTTGCCTCAATCTCGCCGTAGTCCTCTGACATAACTATTGTTAAAGTGACCAGCATTCCTGCGGATACAAGCTCGCGGTTTGATTCGCCAAATAGATTGTCTTTCATGGCTTTTGCATAGTATGCCTTTATGCTTGGCTCGACGCAGTCATAGAGATATTGGCCATTTGAATCAGTATATATGGCGTAACCAGGGGTGTTCAGAGTAAAAGGCAGATCCTCGCGGTATAAGTAAACTGCTGCACCACTCACAGGCCTGCCATCTAGGTCTACAACCCTAACCAAAACCTTCCCAATTGTAAGTGTTGGAATCTTTCCTACTTGTATATAAATTTCTGCTTCGTCTGATTTGTTGTTATTGTCAGTTACAGTCAGAGAAACTTTGTGGATGCCTTCTGTTTCGAATGTGCGTATTGTAGTAGGGCCTGTTGCTGTATTACCATCATCAAATTCCCACAGATAGCTAACAATTACACCATCAGGGTCAAAGCTATATGAGCCGTCAAAATTGACTGTTAAAGGTGCTTTGCCAGCATATCGGTCTGCTCTTATAATTGCAATAGGCCTATAACTTTCAAGCCCAACTTGTATTATTACGCTGGACTCTCCAGAAAGGTCATTTTGGTCAGTTACGCGGAGCTTTACTAAGTAAGTGCCCTTATTTGTAAATACATGTGCTGCGATTTTTCCAGTAGCTGTTGTACCATCACCAAAGTCCCACTCGTAGCTTTTTATTGTGCCATCTGGGTCAAAGCTCTTTGATGCATCAAATGAAACAGTTAGTGGCGGCACGCCAAAGTATTTGTCTGCTGTGAAGATCGCAATTGGAGCATAAAGCTCAGAAATATCTGGCTTTTTTCTAACCTGGATCAACTGGTAAGCTATAGATTTTTTTCCCTGATTATCTTCAACAGTCAGTGATACAACATAATTTCCCGGGTTATAATAAGTGTGGGTTGGCTTTTGTTCGTTCGAGGTATTGCCATCACAAAATCTCCAAGTATATTTTACTATTGTTCCATCGGGATCAAAGCTTGAAGAGGCATCAAATGATACAGTTAATGGAACCTCACCATAGTATTTATCAGCAATTATTATTGGCACTGGTGCATAGCTATCAAGCCCAACCTGAATCATTGTGCTTGCTTCACCCATTAAGTTGCTTTCATCAATTACACGAAGCTTTACGAAGTATATTCCTTTTGAAGCATAAGTGTGCACCCTAGCAACGCCTGTTTCTTTGTTTCCGTCACCGAAATCCCATTCGTAGCTCTTTATTGTTCCATCCGGGTCAAAGCTCTTTGATGCATCAAATTCTACTGTCAGTGGTGCACTACCGTAATACTTATTTGCTTTTATTATTGCTACCGGCACATAAGTTGTTTCATACTCCGCAAGTGCTGTAAGCTCTATCTCTGTTGGCACTGAAGCGCTTGCCTCTAGAACTGGAACAGAAATTGTCAAAATTGAGTAATTAGGGTGCCTAACAGTTATCTTGAAAGACTTATTTCTATCAGTTTCATTTATCCTGTAATTAACTAGCCCATTCTCATCAGAAATCAAAGAATCCAAATAAAATTGGTCCATATAAATTATAACTTCCGCGCCTGAAATTATGGCTCTTGAGTTTGAGTCAATTACCTTCAAGAATATTTTGTAGTTTATCCTTGGCTCTGGCCTATTTAGCTTTAAGCCAACCTGTGTTTTTTCATTCGCTATGACTCTAACATTCTGCTTTGAGGCAGTTCTGCTATCAGAAGCTATGGCACTAACATCATAGTAGCCAGCCCTTAATGCCTCAAATAGGGCTGTACCTCCTTCGGTGGTTGTCTTTTGTGCAACCATGCTGCTTGTCGTAGCATCGTAAACTCTTACTACAACATCTTTTGCTAGAGAGTCATCATGCTCATTAACCGTAACCTCTAGAATGCCCTTTTCTTCAATTTGTTGTAGTGGTGCAAGTTTAAATATCGCTATTTCTTTGCCTTCAAGGGAGAGCGTGGCTGGATTAAAACCCTGTGCTGATGCTGTCGCACTTAGGCCTTCGCAGCCAAGAGGCCTTTCAACCTTGAATGGCTGCTCGCTACCGTGCTTATTTATGTTTGCTGGTGGGCTACCGCGCTGGCAGGCAAAAGTTATAGTTATCTGGCGATCCCGTATTGCTTCACTTCCAGGAGAATCTTTCAAAACATGGATTTCAATTGCGCCTTTGAAAACAAGCCCGGGTTTCCTCAGCGAAAAAACCTTTTTCTCAGCATTCACCAGGACAACATCTTTGTTTTTTATTTCATCATAATTGCTATCCTTCTTCGAAATTGAAACTTTTGCTTCCATGGACTCTATCTTGCGCTTTGTCTTAAAGTTGAATGTAGCAAGCCCTTTGGAATCTGTTGTTAAGGTTATTGTGCTTAGACCTTCAACACTTGTTGGCTTAATAATAACTTCTGCACCACTTATGGGGCTTTTTGTTTCATTATCTAGAACCTCTATGTGCGTGATGAACTCATACTCCTGTGGTGGTGTTAAAAGCGGCAGTATAAAAAACCATGTCAGAAGGAAAACCAAAAGAAGGATGAAAAGTATAAAAGAAGGGAAATGCCTATCTATTGGGTCTATTACTTTGTAGACAGGAACGACTTTGTTAACACGATCAAGGACATCATAGTAGCGGTCCTCAAAAATGTAATAGAAGGATTTTAATTTTTCCGTTATTGACATAAAAGCACCTTCCAGGTAAACATAAACATAATTAACCCTTAATTTTAGCCAATAATTGTAATTCTAATGTTTTTAGTGGTTAATAAGCTTTTCTTTTATCTTAAAGTTTCAGCGTAGCTTTGCTCAGAAAAAATCGCTTAATTGTTTCATATGGCTTTTTCACCAAGCTGCGCCTTTATGCTTAGTGCTATTTTCTCACCGACTATTTTTGCAAGGTCTGATACCTGGGCTTTTTTGAGATCCGATATGGAACGCATGCCACCCCTGTAAAGCCTTCTAGCCCTAACGCGACCTATGCCGCGCAGCTGCACTAAAGGTATAAGCTCTTCTTTGATCCCGCTTTGTAACCTTTTCCTTATTTTTTCCATGAAAAAAGCGTTTTCTTTATTACCTAAGAGTTTAGCTATTTCTGCAGCAGAATAAGATAACCAATCGCAAATCATTAGCTTCGAGTGCAATAGCCCTGGTTCAACGCCAAAATCATCCAATATCTGCTGCTCGCTTACCTCATTTATCCAGCTGCTTAGCAGCAATGACGCATTAAATTTCTCCAAGGCAAATTCATCCATAAAGTATGTCTTCATTGCATCAAGCATAAGCTCATTTTCCCTAGCAAGAAATTCCTGGAAAAGTGCTTCCTTCTTTGAATTGGGCATCTTAGGATATGAACCAAACTCTGTGGCTTCAGCAAGGCAATACAATGCTTTTAGCTCAGTCATGGCTTGCACTAAGTGCTGTATCATGCGATGGGCACTTTCCGGGTCTAAGTAAAGTTCAGCAACTCTTTCGCCAAGCGGTGTTGCAACTAATCGCGCAGCATCTTGAAAAACAAAGCCGTAGCTTATAAGGTCATTCAACAAAAAGTTGATTTTCTTATTAAGCGCCTGAATATTCCCATATTGGTAAAAATAGAAGCTTTTTTGGAAAAAGTTTTCAATGGATGCTGTTTCATTAGCAATATTGCTTGCAATTATTGAAAGAAGCTGTGTCCTTAGCACTGGCTCATAGGAGAGGTTTGAATCTATTGGCTCAGGATTGCCCTTTATGAAATTGCTTATTATTTCTTCTTTTTCGTCTTCACTCCTTGCAAGCGTAATTGCTTGGCCTAAAGAATCGTACTTAGGCCTGCCGGCCCTTCCTGCTAGCTGCTTATACTCAGCCACTGGTATTTTTTGCATGCCAAATTCAGTGTACCGATATAATGAAGGGATGAAAACCCTAAACGCAGGAAGGTTTATGCCCATTGCAAGCGTAGTCGTAGCAACAACTGCCTTAAGCTTTCCTTCCCTGAAAGCATCTTCAATAAGTTCACGTTGTTTCGGCATAAGACCAGCGTGGTGAAAAGCAACACCTTTTGAAACAAGCTTTGCGAGATTTTTGCATTGTTCAGTTGGATTTTCGAGGACGTTTTCAACCTTTAAGGAAAGTTGTTTCAAAGAAAGTTTTTCTTTTGGAAATAGTTTTTTATCAACAAAATCGGCAATTTTTTCACTCATCTGTTCAGCTTTTTTCCTTGTAAGCATAAATACCAGTATCTGTTTTTTTTGTGTAATAGTATCCAAGATAAGACCTTCAATGCCTTGCTCTTCCAGAGCAAATTTTTCCTTCCCGAAAGATATTTCTTTGCCAAGAAGTACGCCTTCCATAAGCTTTATAGGCCTATAATCGCTTACAACAAGCTTTGCTTTTAGCCAGGAGGCAATATCATCAGCGTTTGGTATTGTAGCGCTTAACGCAACAATTTGAATTTTTTCATTTAGTTGAAGCATCTTCATTATTGCTGCTTCTATGGTAGCGCCTCTCGTGCTGCCAATTTCATGTATTTCATCAACAATAAGGAGTCCAACCCTTGAAAGCCAATCGGCACGGTGTGTTATCAATGAGTCGAGCTTCTCGTTAGTTGTAATTATTAAGTCGTACTTTGAAAGGTAATGCGAACTTGAATCGAAATCGCCAGTGCTTATGGCAATTCTTATTTTAGAGTCGGAGTATTTTCTTTTCCAGTCCTTGTAATGCTCAGAGGCAAGTGCCTTTAATGGCGCTGTGTAAATAACCTTCATTCGCTTATTCAATATGCAATTAAGTGCACATAGCTCAGCAACAATGGTTTTGCCACTAGCCGTTGGAGCGCTTACAACTAAGCTTGATTCAAACCAATTTGTCTTAAGAACATTTTCCTGCAATGGGTTGAAGCTTGCGAAATTATTTGCCTTAAGCACAATGCCCTTTATTTCGTCTGTCTTACTTTTAGGGTCCTGCATAAATGAAAGAAAAATCAATTTAATTAAAAATTCGCCGCAAGGAAAACTACTTTTCTATCAAGAGGTCTTCATCACTTTGTGGGAACTCCTTTAGGGCAAACTGTCTGTAAGCTTCTTGGAGTGCAAATATTGCTTTTGGTAGGTCGCTTAAGCGAAAGGAATTTGAGTTTTGCCAAGAATCCTTTTCATCCTTGAAGCGCCTGGATATTGTAAATGTATAAAAATTACCGCCCTTGCCTTCGTTTAGCCATGCAGCAACTTGTATGCTACCAGCAGTTAGCTTCTTTATTGGTTTGTTCAAAAAACCACCCCAAATAGTTTAGAATTAGAATAACTTTAATCGTTTTTAGGGTTAAGTTCCGATAAAAAGAAAAAAGTAAAGCGCCTAGCAATTAAGCGCTTAGGCGCATTTACTTAGCCAATCTTTACTGTCTTTGGTATAAAGTTTCTCTTTATTTTGCCCTTCTTTGCTCTAATCTTGTACTCGCCTTCGCCTAAAAGGAATGTTGCTTTTCCATCTTCGCCAGTAGTTTTTGTGGAATGTGGTTCGCCATCCTTGAAAATCTTTATTTCTGCTTCATCCATGGGCTTTCCGAGCAAATTCTTTGCCTTCAAGGTCAATGTTGTGGTTGTGGTCTCGGTTTCAAGGAATATTGTTTGGCTTAGTATTATGAATAAAAGTAGTAGTAGCAATAAAAGCAAGCCAAATGCATCGCCTAGAACTCCGAGGCCGAAGAATCCTGTTGGGCCCGCAGCGGGTGTTTGTGTTGGTGTTGTTCCTGGTGTTGTTGGTGTAGGTGGCTGTGTTGTTTCCGGCGCTGGGCAATCCTGTGGGCATGTCTCATAAGATTCATCTGCCTGGCAGATGAAATCACCACAGTAAGGACCTTTTACGCATGTGCCATCTACGCAGCTTCTTCCGAACTCACAGCCACAGTCAGCACCACATGTTGAGCAGTTTTCCCATGGGTTACATACGCCATCACCGCAGAAGGAAGGTCGCTCAACCGGAACAAATGGCTGCAAGCAGTCGCTTGGAGCATTTTCGTAATTTTCACCTTCTTCACACAGACCATTGCCTACGCATGGAATAATTGCTTTACAGCTTGGGCTACCGTTCTCGCATACTACTTCTGTACAAGTTGGGCAAAATGGCTTGGAGCAGTCAGAAGGACAATTACAGTAATTCTCCTTATAAGCATCGCAGATTTTGTCACCACATACTTGTGTGTAATAAGTTCCACCGCCACCGCCGCCACCTGGTTGTGGCTTTGGCTTAGTGCTGACAGTAAATGGGCTTATATTGAGAGGATCGCTTGTGTTTCCTGCAGCATCAGTTACAGTTATTGTGCAGTTGTATGTTCCATCTGCAAGCTCATTGAATGTTATTGTGTTGTTTCCTGCAACAGCTGTGTTTGTTGATGATTCACAGCCACCAGAGTAGTTTATTGTTCCTGGTTCTGAGCTGTAGAATGTATAATCAGGTGTTTTATCGTTTGTTGGTGATGTTACAGGAGTTACTTCACTAAGAGTTGGCTTTGTTGTATCCAATATTATCGTATCAGATCCTGGGCTGCTTACATTTTCTGCAGCATCCTGGATCCATACATAAACTGTTTTTGTCCCGTCGCCAGAGCTCAGCATGAATGTTGTTGGCTCTATCGATACAAAGCAAATGTCAGAAGGCAATGGCGTTGCGGGAGATTCCTTTACGCACCATTTCACTGCTTCTGAGTCATTGTTTATGGATATGCTGACATTTTGTGTATTTGTATAGTTAGCGCCATCAGCTATTGTTATTGTTGGTGTGGATATTGTTTTATCAATCTTTATGATTTTCTCCTGTTCTGATTCTGTATTGCCTGCGTTATCCTCAGAGTAGAACCTGAGGTATGTTGTACCTTCTGTGGATATTGTTATTGGGTCAACATAGGTTGTGCTTGGAGTACAACCAGAACCAAGGCAGTAATATGTTGCCTTGCAACCTGCTGTGCCATTTGTGCAGGTTAGCGTTACAGTGACATCTAATGTGCTCCAGTCTCCGAATGTATAGTCGCTGTTGTCGCTCTTCTTTGCAGTTGCTGTTGTTGTTGGACCTGTTTTATCAATCTTTATGATTTTCTCCTGTTCTGATTCTGTATTGCCTGCGTTATCCTCAGAGTAGAACCTGAGGTATGTTGTACCTTCTGTGGATATTGTTATTGGGTCAACATAGGTTGTGCTT
>JAWALG010000013.1:0-25130 GCA_038886995.1 Candidatus Iainarchaeum sp. | reverse complement strand
CAGAGGTATTAATAGATGACCTTGCAAACTATTATGGCCCAGACAGCTGGCCTGGACAGATAACAGGAACAGCAAGCGATGAGCTTAGCGGTGTTGATAAAGTTTGGGTTGCAATATGCTACACTCAAGGAGGAATTGTTCGGTGCTGGGACGGCGACAGCTGGGCTGCGCCTGCAGCAGGAGGTGTGATCTGGGTTGAGGCAACTTACAACAATGGAACATGGAGCTATAATATAAGCGAAGAAGCATTTGAAAGACTTGATGGCACTGAATTTGAAGTAAGCGTTATGGCAAGTGATGAAGCAGCAAATCAAGCGGAAGGAACTGGGGACAGCTTTACTTGGGATAGTGTGGCGCCTAACTTGAGCGTGAATCCATTTGCTAAGCAGTACTATGGCTTTTGGAGTTGGCCTGAAATTGACTCGGTAACAGGAACAGCAAGTGATTATATTAGCGGAATTTACATGATAGCACTAACTTTCTGCTACACTGAAAACACAACCAAATACTGCTGGTGTGGTGAGACCCTTGGATGGGGCGATGAATGTTCGCCAGCAGTATTCCGGCCAGAATACAACGAAAATGACGGAACATGGAGCATGAATGTGGATGCTGGAATATTTTACAATAAGGTGCTTGATGGAAAGCAGATTAATGCGATTGCCGTAGCGATTGACAATGCTAAAAATGAGAGTGAAGAAGCAATTAAAAGCTTTATTTGGGATGAGACAGCGCCAGAGGTAACAATCGATGAATTTGATGCAATATACGGCCCAGGAATTTGGCCTGACTGGATAACAGGAACAGCAAGCGATGAGCTTAGCGATATCAACTTTGTAACACTGCAAATTTGCTATACGAATGGGTCCACTTATTGCTGGAACGGGTTTGATTGGGTTGAATCGGAAATAACTGTCTACCCAACATACAACGCAGAAAGTGATACTTGGATTTACGATATTAATCATGACGCATTTGAAAATTTGAACGGAATCCAGATAAATGTCATTGCAAATGCAGTTGACAATGCCTCAAACTTCCTCTCAGAGCCAACCAGTGATTCATTTATTTGGGACGGAGAAGGGCCTGAATCATCAGTTCACAATCTTAATGAGTATTATGGCCCCGAAAATTGGCCTGGAACCATAACCGGAAGCGTTACTGACGAACTGAGCGAAGTTGGAGAGGTTAGGGTTGCAATATGCTATGAAGATGAAGAAGAAGATGTTTGGTGCTGGGACGGCTACAACTGGGAGACCCCCACAGAAGATGTGATCTGGATTGAGGCAACTTACAACAATGGAACATGGAGCTATAATATAAGCGAAGAAGCATTTACAGGGCTTGATGGTCATCAGATAGTTGTAAGGGTAAAAGCATCTGATAGCGTTGGCAATGAAGAAGAAGGCAACGGAGCCAGCTTTGTTTGGGATGAGACAGGGCCAGTAGTAACAATTGACGATTTGGAAGATTACTATGGGCCTAATAGCTGGCCTGGCCAGATAACAGGAACAGCAAGCGATGGAGACAATGGCAGTGGTGTTGGGCTTTTGGTTTTGACTCTATGCTACGCTGAAAATGAAACTAAATACTGCTGGAAAGGAGATACTTGGGCAGAAGGTGAACCCGCACCACTACACCCTGACTATGACGAAGAAAACGAAGAATGGTCGTTAGATGTAATTGCTAACTTTTTTGGGGGCCTAGGCGGAAAACGGATTGATGTCAGTGTTGTGGGAGTAGATATTGTTGGAAATGAAAGCGACCCAGCTGAAGCCAGCTTTACCTGGGATGAGACAGCACCGACTGTGGATATCAACCCAATAGAAAGCACATGGACTGGAGAGCCAATTGGAGTTGATATTATAGCAAGTGATGAAGAAAATGGCAGCGGAGTTTATGCGTTCTACTATGTGATGGTGGAGAAAGAAGATGAATGCCCTGCTGTTGGTAGCGATGATTATACAGAGGTTAAGGCAATTTCTGGAAGATTAACAATTCACCAAGACGGCGAATGGATGATTTGCGCATATGCTAAGGACAATGCAGGAAATGTGCCCGAACAGCCAACAAGCACAGGGCCATATCAGTATGATGCAGGCGCACCTGTTCTTGAGGAAGAAGGAAGCATGTACAGCCATGCAGATAAGGTATTGGCTTTGCTCTTCGACGATGAGCTAACAGCGTTAGCTGATGAGCCAATTATCTATGTATCTTATGACCCTGAGATAGAGGGCTTTGCAATTGATGAAGGCGACATATGCTCTATTGATGAAGAAAAAAACAACTTTGTTGTGTGCATCCTTAGCACAGTGCACAGAGACCTAATACAAAGCTGGTATCTTGAAGGCCACAGGGAGCTTTACATCTTTGTTGGCGCTGAAACTGTTGAAGACAAGGCAGGAAATCCAAACCCAGACACAACAACAACAATCACTGGCGAAGCTTGGATTCCACAAGGACAGGGTGAAATTGTCTTAGAACAGGGCTGGAACTTTATTTCAGTGCCTTTGCCACTGGCCAATGACAGCACTGAAGAAGTGCTCGGCCTTGAGGAAGGAGACGCAGTTTATTATTACTTCAATGGTTCCTGGACTCAGCCAGAAAAAATAGAGCCACTTAAAGGATATCTTGTATACAAAGCAACCCCAAGCACTAGAGAGCTTACCTATGATTATGACTGCAGCATACAGCAAGTGCCCCCAACAGTAACTGTTGTTGGAAACAAGTGGAATATGATTGGGCCACCTAAAGGCGGTGGTGAATCTGGCGAAATTCCAATAGACGACTTCCTGAAACCAGAGCTCTACAACTATGTTTCAGATAGGATCTTTACATACAGCAATGTCCTTGGTTCTTACATATTGGTAACTGAAAATGTAAATGTAGGAACCGGCTACTGGGTATTCTTCAGGAGCACAGCCACAATCCCGGGAACGCCTTGCTACACAGAAGAATTGATTTAAAGCTAAGGCCCCGTTAGGGGCTTTTTATTACTTTTTTTCTTTTTAATTTTTTTGCTTTACAATAGGTTACCAATTTGCGATAGTTTTATTTAACTTTGGCAGTTTTTAGTGATATTATGGTTAAAGCTCTTGAAAGGCCTTTTATTGCATTTTTGCCACTAGTTTTGCTTTTTTCAATTATTTTAAGCGTTGTTGCTTCACAGGAAACAGAACTTCCTCTGATTCCACACTCCTTTTACGGAACAGTAAAGATTAATGACCAAAATGCCCCAATTGGAACAAAAATATACGCTTTCATAGATGGCTTACTTAGGGGCTCAATTGAAACAAACGAATCCGGCTTCTATGGAAGGTTTCCAAAGCTCGCAGTTGAAGGTATTTCTGCCGACAGGAACAAGCTTATTGTTTTTTGCATAGGTACAGAAAAAGCACAACAAACATCACGATGGCAGCCAGCAAAGGTAGAGCGTTTAAACCTCACAAGCGCTGGTGAAAGTTGCCCTTATAACCCAGAAGCAACGCCTACGCCAACACCAACTATAACTCCAAGCCCTACAAGGACACCAACACCAACAGCTACAAGGACTCCTGAAGAAGGCACCGGTGGTGGAGGTAGCGGTGGCTCTGGTGGTGGCTCTGGCACTAGCAGCACAGCAACACAAACACCTGCGCAGGCGACCGCAACACCAAAAATTACCGAAAGGGTTTTGTTTGAGGAAACTTTGCAATGCGGAAAGCGTGAAGACCTTGATGGCTTTCTTGCATTTGTGAAAAAAGAGCAGAGGAAAAAAAGTGCCAAGGCATTAGAAGGCCTCTTGCGCATTGAAAGGAAATTTGTGCTTAAAGAAATCTCCCAAGGGAACAATAAATGGCTCAGGGTTGAAGTAACGCTAACCATAGAGAATATTTCCGGCAGGAAGATTGAGAATTTGTTCCTTGTTGAGGAGATTCCAAAAGAAATTGCTGAAAGCTCAGACGCATTGAAAAGCAAAAATAACTTTGCTGTTCTTATAAAAGACCCCGTGGTTGAGTTTTACATTGGAAGCATTGAAAATACAAAGAAAACCTCTGTGCTTTACTATGCTGATATTGAAAAAGAAACAGATGTAAACTCAGTTAAGGGAGTTATTGCTGCAATGAAGCCACCTGTTGCTTATGAGATAAAAGAGAGCAAGGACTGCAATGACAATAATCCCTGCACAATTGATGAATTCAATGAAGAGCATGGATCTTGCCAATACACTGTGCTTCCTGACGGCACAACGTGCGCTCGTGGCAAAGAATGCAGGGCTGGCAAGTGTGTAGAAGCAAAAGAGGCGCCAAACGAAACTGAAATGCCTATTGAAACCGAAGAAAAAGTTGAAGAAAAAGGCATTCAGGATTATTTATGGGTTATTGTTGTTCTTTTAGCAGTGTTTTTAATTGCAGGGATATTTATATTAATAAGAAAGCACAATATAGTTAAAGGAAAATAGGGGGATTAATGCTTTAATGAACTGGCGGGTGTTAATTATGCGCTCAACCTTTGTTTTAATGATTTTACTCTTGGTTTTTTGTTTGCCCATTTATGCCCAAACATGGTTTACTGGAAGAGTTAAGGTTAATAGCCAAGACGCACCTGTTGGTACAACTCTTGAAGGCATAGTTGAAGGCATAGTTGATGGGAGCACTACTGTTACCACTGCTGGGACATACACCTTAATGGTAACAAATGACATGTGGGCAAATTACATTACGTTTAGAATAAAAACACCGCAAATGCTTAATGCTGTGGAAAAAACAATCCTTTTTGATCCTGATGTTGATTTGCCTGAAGGCCTTGGCACAGAAGATGAGCCATATGTGCTTGATTTGGAATTTGAAGTAGAAATGCCAACGCCTACGCCAAGTCCTAGTCCAAGTCCTTCTCCGAGTCCGACACCAACACCGAGCCCCAGTCCAAGCCCAACACCAACTGTAACAAGGACACCCACACCAACGGCTACAAGAACCCCCAGCGGTGGCGGTGGGGGTGGTGGAGGCGGAGGTGGTGGAGGTGCACCAACAACGCCAAAAGCAACACCTACGCCGAGCCCTGTAAAGACAGCTACGCCTACTGAAACTCCACCAAGTCCGCCAAGAGATGAAACCAGAGAGCCAATTTTTGAGCTAACCTATGAATACAAGCCAACTGTTGAGGAAATTGCAAGCATGCTTGCAAAGGCCGGCTACAGCCAAGAATTTATAGACAGGGCAACCAAGCAGTTAAATTACATTAAAATTGAAAAGACGCTAAGGGTTGAAAAAGTAACTAATGTAAACGGCGAAGTTTACTATGAAAGCATATATGTCATAAAGGTCACAAACATCTCAGATAATATTCTTTTCAGGGAAGTTATAATCTCAGAGTACATACCTAAAAACATAGCGAAAAAGGCATCAGACATAAAGTCGGATATGAAATTTGAAACAGTGCAGGAAGACCCTGTCGTGCAATGGCTCATAAAAGAACTAGGCCCTTGGGAATCAGTAACGATTGAATATTCAATAATGGGCCAACTTGCTGCTGAGAACCTTGCAGAAACAAAGACATTCTTCCAGGCAACAAATGAAAGCAAGGTTTATGGCTTAGCAAAACTAATAATAAATGTAAAAGATTCCGAAGGAAGGTTGATTGAAGGTAAATTCAATGTTTCTGTTTATGACAGAAGCGGTGCCAAAGTTAAAGAGGGTGTAACTGATAAGGGAAGGATCACTTTTTCGCTAAGTGCAGGCACATACAAAGTAGAGGTTGCTGAAAGCCAAAGCTATTACAAAGGCAGTGCTGAAGTAACCTTAAAAGCGGAAGAAACAAAAAGCGTTGATGTAAAGGTCTCTTTGAAAAGCTTACCAAGGCCAACAGAAACTGAAGCACCAGCACCAAAGCCATATAGCGCAGAGCTTCTTTTGCTTATAATACTCATATGCCTAGCAGTATTCCTGCTATACTACTTTATAACAAAGAAGCATGAAAAGCCAAGAGCAGCGAAAATGCCAAAAGAGGAAAAAGCACCTGTGGAAGAAAAGGCAGCACCTGTTGTGGCTGCAGCAGAAAAGGAAGCTGCAGAGGAAAAGAAAGTTTTGCCTAAGAAAAGGGCACGCATCCATAGGCCTAAGAAGCCGAAAAGGCCTGTGCACAAGAAAGAAGTGAAGAAAAAGAAGGAGCCGGAAGCTGAAGGCAAGTTTAAGGAGCCGGTAGAAATCAGCAAAGAAGTGAAGGAAGAAGAGAAACCAGCACAGGAAGAGCCAAAAGCAGAGGCAGAGGAAAAACCTGAAGAAAAGCCAAAGGAAGAAGGCATAGCAGCTGGGGCACAGCAAAAGGAGGAACAGAAGGAAGAGAAAAAGGAAGAGCAGCCACAGGAAGAGGCCAAGAAGGAAGAGGGCGCAGAGGATAACATAGTGGTTTAAAGGCCTAACGAAGGCCAAGCAGTAAAGCATTGATGCCATCAAGGTCAGCAAAATCTACTTTTTTAAATCTTATTCTGCAGCATTAATTATAGCTGCTAAGGGGTTGGAATGCATTTAGAAGCAGATTCTGCGCTATGCGAAGCATGCAAAGAAAAATATTGTATGGCGTTATGCCCTAATTCTTTGGGCCTAAACGCCCTGAAGTGCAAACATTGTAAGCCAGAAGAAGCAAAATGTGCATTAGTATGCAGAAAAAATGCATTTTATAAAGTCACTGAGAGCATAATTGCTATTGACCAAGAGCTTTGCGATGGCTGCGGCTTATGCATCAAAGCATGTCCTTACCACGCAATATCTCTTGTTGATGGAAAAGCAGCAAAATGCGACCTATGCGCTGAGCATAGCTTTGAGGTTGTTTGTGCAAGGGACTGCCCAAAAGGCGCAGTAAAAATAGAAAAAAATGAAAAAGAAGACCTACTCGCGCAAAATCTTCTTGGGTGGAAGTGTTTTAGCATAGAGAAAAAAATAAGGAAGGTTTACAGGAAAAAGCCAAAAATAGTGGAAGTGGATGGTTCGCTATGGTATGTGCTGCCATTGCCTGAGCTTTCATCTGAAGAGGCAAAACTCATAAAAGATGTTTTGGATGGCTTCCAAAACAACGGTTATAAGCCAGAAGATATTGAAAAGGCCCTTATTCATTATTGCCTAGACAATGAAATAGTGCTCGATGAGAACCAAAAAAGCTACCTACTAAAGATGCTTGAAAGCATTGCAAATGGCTTCGGGCCGCTCGACGACTTGCTTAAGGATGAAGAACTTGAGGAGATTGCGCTTACAGGCATTGGAATTGGAAGGCCTCTTAGGGTCTTCCACCAGACATTTGGCTGGTGCAATATAAACCTCTGCTTTACAAGCGAAGAATCAGTGCGAAACCTTGTAAATAAAATGCTTAGAAACAATGAGAGGCGCCTAACGCTTACCAGCCCTTGTGTAAATGGTGTTCTGCCTGATGGCTCAAGGATAAATGCAACCTTGCCACCTGTTTCGGTTGGAGAGCCAACATTCACAATAAGAAAGTTCAATGTAAAGAGGTTTACCCCTGAGGAACTTGTAAGGAATAAAACATTCACCCTGGAGTTAATGGCTTTTCTGCAGTGTGCAATGCAAACCGACTGCTCAGTAATGGTCTCGGGAAACACTGGCAGCGGAAAGACAACAAGCTTAAACGCGATATTCAGATTTGTGCCAAAGGAAGAAAGGATTGTAATAATTGAAGAAACACCGGAGTTGCAGATACCTCATGAGCATTCTGTAAAGCTCTCTGTTTGCAAAGAGAAAGGCGTTGGGATGCACAAACTGATAGAAAATTCCCTTAGAATGCGCCCAGACAGAATTGTGGTGAGCGAAATAAGGAACAGCGCGGAAACAAAAGCATTCATAAACACGCTGCTTGCAGGCCAAGGCAAAGGCAGCTACACAACATTCCATGCAAATTCAGCAGAGGATACTGTAAAGCGCTTTGAGTTTTTGGGGATAAAGAGGGTGGATGTCAGCGCTATAGACCTTGTGCTTGTGCAAAGGCGCTGGCCTGTTATGAAAAATGACAAAAACATCGAGCAGCGGAGGATTGTTGAGGTTGCTGAGCTTGAAAACAATTCAGTGAATATTATTTATAATTACGACTACAAAAAAGGTTGCTTGAAAAAATATGCTGAAAGCAACAGGGTTTTTGAAAAGATTGAGAGGACCTTTGGAGAAGATGCAAAGAAAGTTTTAAGGAACAGTGTGAAAAAAATGAGAAAAAAACTCTTTGGTGATTAAAAAGATGGCTTTGATGGGTCTTATTGAAAGATACTTATGCATTAGAAAAGCCAAAGCACTTGAGGCCTCGCTTGCTGTTTTTGTGCTTTCGCTTAGAACAAAGCTCATTGCAGGTCTTACGCTTGAGACAGCTATAAGAAAGATTAGGGAAGAGGCCTCTGGTGAACTTAAGGGAGAACTCTCAAAAATAATAAGTGAGATGGAAAAAGGCAAAGACATAAGCGATGCTTTCGCGCATACAGCAACGAAAACATGTTCCATTGAATTCAAAAAGGTATTAAGCCACTTGAACCAGATTGCAAAGAGCGGCTACTCAAGAAAGAACGATACGCTAAAGCTTTTGAGCAAAGAGCTTGCGTCAGTGCAATTGGCAAAGATAAGGGAGTATTCTTCAAAGCTTGCTGTGATAAGCTTGCTATTCATAGCAGGCACTGTTGTCTTGCCTGCACTTTGGCTTGCTTTTGTGGTCATGGGATCTGCTTTCTTTGCACTTGATATTGAGCCATTGCATGTATTTGCCATAACAACCATTGCATTTCCTGTGCTTGGCTCTTTTGTGCTGCTATACATGAAGGAGGCCGCACCTTTATGATTAAAGCACTAACGCTTATATTCCCAAAGCACAAGATAAGAAGCTTTGAGGCGCTCCTTTACAACGAGCTAAATATGAGCATTGAAAAAGCGGATAGCATAGCGAAAATTGTTGCTGCAGCAATAGCAATGATTGCTGTCTTTAGTGTCTTCGCTGCAAATTTTGGCACGGAAATGATAATTGCTGCCTTTGTTTTATCCTTCGTTGGCTCTTACTTCTTTGTTTTGGCATTTATAGGATTTATTGCTGAAAAGAAACTAATTGAAAAAGAAAAGAGCTGTGCAGAAGCATTAATGCACGCAAGCTTACTGCCAGAAGGGACGCCTGTTGAAAGAATAATTAGTTATCTTGCAAATGGGAACTATGTAATTGCGACAGAATTCAAAAAAGCGGAAGAGGAAATAAATAAAGGTGCTGCCCCTAGTAAAGCGTTATCTAATCTGCAGAGAAGGTGCAATAAGGAAAATATCGCTCACACTGTGCAACTATTAAAGCTCGCAGATGCATCGGGCAGCATAGGCCCAGAAACATTTAGGGAATCTGCCACAGCAATGCTTGAAGCTAAAGCCCTGATGAGGGAAAGGGCTGCAATGCTTACAATACAGAAAGTAACAGTAATCCTGAGCAGCATGTTGTTAGTGCCGTTTATACTTGGCATACTTTGCAGCATAACAAGCAGCTTTGACTTAAGCTACCTTGAAGTCCTTGGCATGGAAAAACCAAATCAAGGAAAGCTAGTAGAGGCCTCAGCAATTGCAAGCACGGCTTATGTTTTTGAGCTTGCATTTATCTCAGCAGTTTTCTTGGGAATGCAAGATGGCAATCTTAAAAAAGCAGTTTTCTACTTTGCGTTAATAGCGCCTGCTGCGCTCTTAATCTTTTTAAACGCCTCTGCCCTAACGGCATGAAGCAAAAGCCAAAGCTGGAAATGCTAATAAGCATTTTTGCGGTATACTATAAATATTAAAAATAACAAAGATGTTATTAGAAATGATGTGGAATTATTTTCGCTTGCCTAGGCAAATAGCAAAGGATATTTCTTTGGTTTTCCTAGTGTGGATTCTAATAAACTACCAGTTCGTTTTACCAGTGTATGCTGCAGACGAATTGCCTGAAGAAAAAGAGGAAAAGCCCTTGAGGGCTAAGTTCACATGTGAGATGGGCCAGCTCAGCAATGAGGACTCATTTAAGATATTAAAGCTTCTTGCAGATGGCTTCACTGGCTCAGAGATTAAGAGCTCCTTGAAGCAGGACACAAACAAAGAGCGTGAGAAACTTGAGAACCCGACCATAATAATACCAATAGATGCAAACAAAGGCGAAGCTGCCAAAGTGCCTGTTGCTGATGAGAAATTTGAAATATCTGAAGCATTACACCTTACAAACGACTGGATCTATGGGCCTTATTCATTCGGGCTTGTCTTAACGGATACGCTACGTGTTGGCAGGTGCAACAACCTTGAAGATAAAAATATTCCTTGCCCAGTAGTTGATAAGCAACTCACTTTGAGAAACTCAGGTGAAGGCATAGTCAGCGACTTTAAACCTTTTACTGACATGTTCGCTTTTCTGAAAAAAGAACCAGAAGATATAACAGAAGAAGAGTACAAAGAAATAAGGGAAAAATTGGGCTTGCCAGCAGATGCACAAGAAGAATTAGAGATGCGAATAGCGTCAAGCGATTTAAATGAAATAACTTTACAATCATACAAAAGGATTCAAAGCAAGATGATACCAAATTCAATACTAACTTATACTTTCAATGCTTATGGGCAAACAACCTGCAATAGCTCGGACTGCACAATAACGATTTACTCTTTGTTTGATAAGTACTACAACAACTGGTTCTCAATGGATATTGCATTTTTCACTTTTGGGCCAATGCTTCTTGGCCAGGCAAGAAAGCTCTTCCAGCACCTTGGTGTGAGCAAAACATTTCCTTTCCGTTTGTCTGAGAGTGAGCTTGCAGACAGGTTTAGGAGAAAGTTTTATGATTCAGACGCAATTTTAGGAAAGCGCCTTAGGACACGAATACAGACGCGGATGGAGCAGTACCCAGAAGTTGCGAAGTTTACAAAAGACCTTACAGAAGGCAAAGGCTGGACTTCTGGATATGAGTTGCTTACAAACCCAAGCATACCGCGCACTGTTTCAAGCGATTGGCTTAGCGCAGGCGGCTGGATGGGTAAAATAGATGACCCAATCGTGAAGCGCGAGTTATACAGGCAAGCAAAAGACATTGAAACATTCACCAAAACTCAGAGGGCCTTCTTAAGAGAAGCAAAAGAAAATTACCTTAAAGCTGCTAAGGCAGGTTTTGGTTCACCGCAAGAAATTGCAGCGAGGGTTGAGTATGGTAAAACAATAAGCGAAACAATGCTTGACTACACCAACACAATAAGCCTCGATGCGCCCGGGTGGTTTTCAAGGTATTCGCCTGTTGGGCTTTACACGCAAAATATAAAAGGTGTTGGTGAGGTCTCACCAACGTGGCTTGCGGGTGATTCTTCATATATGTATGATGTTCTCAAAAAATATTCGCGTGATGGGCATTTCGGGGGCGCTTGGCCTGGAAATGCATATCAGGTCGAAGGTAAGAACTTGGTTCTCTATAGGCTTACTCCAGTTGAGAGCAAAATAAAGGACATAACATTTGATGAGTTAGAGAAGGGCTGGTTTAAGTATGAGGGTTTCTTTGTACAAACAGATTCAGGTGCCTTGCTACCAGTGAATGGTACAAGCCTCCCCACACTTAAGACCCAGATGACTGGTGCTAAGCCACTATATTCGCTGAATGAGGTGAAAAAACTACCAACAGGAAGATTAACTCCAGAAGATTTGGCAACAAAGCTCATGGAAACTAAAAATATCTTGAACTTAGAAAGTTTTGCTCCAGAAAGTGCGGAAAAAATAAGGCGTGCGCTTGAGGCAAGAGGATTTGAGTTAAGGAGATACACAAGCTTGCTTGATAGGGCAATAGCGTATCAGGAGAATTTCATACATAATTACATGAGGCCTGCGGGCGGCCTTAAATGGACTGCTCTATTCAACATGTATTGGGTTGGAAAACGCGGCCTCAATCAGAAGTTTGCTTCAGCATATATGCTGCCAGACAGTTGGCGTGAGGTTCGTTGGCCTCTAGGCCAATCAGAGCTTTACGATGACGCATTCATTGACTTCTTTTCGCACGAGGGATCAGACCAGGGCGACATGTTTAGGCGACTTATGAGCTTAATGCCTTGGGAATGGTTAATGCTTAACACATTTGAGAAATTCGAGCCAGTAAAAAACATATATGAGCGGCTTACCGGAAGCAATGTAAGGACTAGCGTGGAAAATCTTGCAATATATGCAACAACGCCACAGGATTGCACAGAGTGCGGCATACTTATGCGCTCAGGCATGGACTACAGATATTATTTCACAAACTTTTATTCTGGAAGAAAAATCGACTCTTACTTACTCGAAGATGCTGTTTCTGAAAATGTTAAAAATTGGGGTTCTACGCTGATAATGTTCTCACGCCACACAGACCTTGAAGGCAAAGAGAAAAATGTGAGCGGAAGCTCAAGGATTAGCTTGGAAGAAGCGATAAAGAAGAAGGAAACCTGTGCAGATGCAGTTGAAGAAGCCACAATGGGCATTTCAAAGTATTTAGGCATAGGTAAAGTATTCAAGCCACACACAATAGGCGGCTTTTTGGCTTTTGGTGAGACACTCGGCTATACACTTTTTGGCTTTGGTGCAGTGTTTGGCACTTTAGCACAGCAGCTTGTGATAGCGCCAAAGCTACAGGACTGTGTTGATGTTGATGGTGGCTATTACACACACATATTTGTGCCTGCGAAGAAAGAGGATAAAGGCAAAGCGGCAAGCCAGCTTTCTGCCGAGACAGCAATGGACAGCATACAATCATTTGTCGATTCGCTTACTTCAATGTTTAAATCTAACCCAAATTCATACACTGCAAAAGCAGCAACAGAGCTTGACGAAAAAGTAAAAAGATTTACAAGTGGTGCAAAACAGGACAACTTAGTGCAAGCAAACGTACATCTTGAGGGACCAACCACAGGAATACTGCAAGGTGAAGAGCTCTTTTCCTTTTGGTTTAAAGGCCAAGCAACACCGACCACATACAAAACAGAAGGTGAGAAAGTAATTACTTCAGACAACAACCGGGCAATAATTGTTGACTTTAGGAATGGCAGGATATTGCTTGTAGACCAAAATGGCAATGTGCTTGATGTCATTACAGAAAACGATGTGCCATCGCGAATGATTTCCACAAACACAGACATACCTGCAGAGGAGATCCCAAAGCGCTACACGCTTATAGGCCTGCCTGACTCAAATGACCCAATGTTCGAGATGGGTATTGATTCAGAGCTCATTGTGCTCATACCTGAGATTTCTGAATGCATATTGCAGGGCATAGAATACCAAAGCGGCTTGAAATATACGCAGGCAGACCTAAAGCGCCTTAACCTTACTGAAGTATTTGGCAAGGTGCTTGCAATTACCACAGATACGCACACAGTGAAGGCAGTGCTTGAGCAAAATAGAATAGTTGCTGAAGGTATGCCGAGGACAATGGTTGAAGGCAAAAGTTCAAAAGCAATAGTTCTTGCAAATAGGGAAACCAGGATTAAGAACGGGAAAGAAGAGTATGTTGGCTTGTTTGAATCAGTGCAGTTCGAAAATGGCGTGATACTTTATAAGCCAGACACGCATGAGCTTATTGTATGGCTTAAAAGGAACAAGCAGGCAGAGCTTTCCAAAGAAGATGTTGGTGGAATAAAGCTGAGCCCTGCGCAAGTGGTTGACCCAGAAACGAATTGCCCGGTGCCAGCCATATCATTGCAAGCGCTTCCAAAAGAAACTGAAGGCATAGGGGCTTACCGCGTTGAGCAGTTCAATAAGTCGTTAGCAGCATCGGGACCTTTCAATGTCTTGGAAACACCAACAAGGAGGTTTGTGTTCTTTGCAAAGTATGAGCCAGATGGCAAATGCTCAGGCCTGGAATGTTGCAAAAATTATATAAGGGTGATAAATAAGGAAACCGGCGAGGTTTATGAGGCGCCTATTGAAACATTCCAAGTTAAGCCAGATGGAATATATATAAAAGATGCCAATGGGAATGAGCACAATATAAAAATTACAACAGATGATGGAAAGCCTATGATCCAATACAACAATTATCCGCCTGAGCTACTTACAAGCGCGCAAGGACCAAATGGCTCATTCTGGTATGATCCAACCACAAACAAATGGTATGCTGAAAACGCACAACTTCTGCCTTTGCTCGAGGCCTTCAGGGCAGGGGCCTTGACACAAGCAGGCGCTGGGGGCGTAGTAACAAAAGCAGGCGACAACATTTTGAATGTCTCTGGTTTAGGATCTTCAAGCGGATTCAATCTTCCTTCATTGCCTGAAGATTTAGTATCCTTGGCGGCGCACCTTGGTGCGCTATTTATAACAATTACCATAGCAAACGCATTTTTGCGTCAGAAGTGCAAAAGAAGTCAATTTTGCAGAAGCAAAAAGATTTTAAATAATAAAATGTTAAAATAATACACAAAAAATAATAGGGTGTATAAATGCCTGACAAAATAGCAGATAATATAGTGCCACAAAGCGTTAAGCACCAGGGCATATATGACCTTACAGAAGAGGACCTAAAGAAGCTTGATGAAACGCAAGCAGATCGCCTAATGAAATCCCTTGGTAAGGCAAAAGAACCGCTTAAGAAAAATTACAAAAAAATTTTAGCGTTAGTAGGGATTGTTGTATTTATATTTGTTGCATTATACATAAACGATAATTTTTTGTTCGGTTCTTATAGAGACCTTACAATTTACGTTTCGGATCTTTCAGATCAAAGCATAAGCTCAAATCAACTCACAATAAAGGACCTCTCAGGAAAATTAGTTGTTGAGAAAAGTGGCGAAAGCACATATGTTGTCAGATTGCAAAAAGGCAAATATGTTGTCTCGGTCAGCGCCACGAACTACAAAAGGGCCTCTAAGGACATCGAATTAAAAGAATCGCAATCAATCAGTATCAAACTTGAAAAAGATATTGGTGTGAAAATAGATTCAATATCACTCCCAAGCACGCTTTATATTGGGCAAAACTTCTTAGTTGATGTCAGATTAAAAAATGACACTGTAACCAATGAAACTTTAATTCTTTACTTTTCAGGTGATCTGAACAATTTCAACTGCCGCTTAGCTGAATTAATGGTTCCTGCAAATACAGTTCAGGATGTCTCAGTTCTATGTGAGATTCCAGAAAACATTCAGTTAAAGTATGACTGCGAGCAAAAGAAGGCGAGGGTTGGGATAAAATACACTAATGAAATTGCTGATAAGCAATTTACTTTGTGCATAAAACCAACTATTTCAATGGGTGGAGTGAACTTTACAATAGACCCAGTAACAAAGCCAAATGAAAGAAAAGATATAGCCATAAAAAATCAAAGCCCATTCCATGTAAAGGAACTCGAGCTTGGGATAGAGATAACTTCTTCAAAGGAAAATAGGGTAGATGATATTTTAAGCTGGTTTGCATTTGGAAATGTCATAACCGAGCCAAGAAATTTAAGAAAAATACTTGAGATTGGGCCAAAGAGCACAATAACTGAACCTTTGGAGGTAAATGTGCCACTAACAGCAAAAGCAGAAACGATTTACGGCAACATTGTATTGAGTGCACCTTTCCTAAAAGAACCGGTAAAGTCAAAGCTCACGCTTGCAATAAAGCGTACGCCGCGCTTAGCGTTTAGAGCAAACCTAACTGTTTCAAAGGCAGTCATAGTTTACAAAAACGATCTGCCAATGGAGATAACTACCAAAGTACAGATAACAAATAGTGGTGATTTGCCTATAAAAAACATAGATGTTAAAATTGATAATCCGCAGGAATGCACTACACAATGGCTAAGGCCTCTTGATGTCCTTTCTTTGGAATCTGTTGATCCTCAGAAAACTGGTTATATAACGCTCATAGCATCAGCGCCAGCAGATGCTATAAAAAACACAACGAAAAGGTGCATAATAAGCATGACTTACGAGGATCCCATCAAAGGCACTATAGAAACACAAAGCGTTGGGGTTATTGAGGTAATAAAAGGATAATCAAATCTTGTGGAGAGTGGTCTTTTTTGATAAATATCGTAGAAAAGCACGAGGCAGATTTTAGCGGTTATACGCTGATTGAGGGCTTCCCGGGCCTTGGGCTTGTTGGCACAATAACAGCAAACTATCTTGTAGAAAAGCTGTCTTTTGAAAAATATGCGCACATAGAGGCGGATTTCTTCCTGCCAGTTGTTAGGGTTCATAATGGCTGGCCTAGGCATCCATCAATAATTTATGTTAATCATGAACTTAAGCTTCTTGTAGTTTATTCAGAACAAATTATACCAAAAACATCAGTTTTTGAGGTTGCAAAAACGATTGCTGAATGGGCGAAGAAAAGAAATGTTGCTAGGGTTATATCGCTTGAAGGAATATACACACAAAGTGCTGAACAGAACAACTCTGAGGCAACAGAGGTTTATGGGATAGCTTGCAATGAAAAAGCAAAGGAAGAGCTTCTTAAGAATGGCGTCAAGCTTGTTGAAGAGGGCATCACTAGCGGTGTAAGCTCAATACTTATGCTTGAGCTTACTAAGAACAGTGACATTGTTAGCTACTGCCTTCTCGGTAAAGTTTCAGTGATAGAGGATTATCACTCAGCAGCAATATGCTTAAACAAGCTTGCTCAGATTCTAGGGATCAGGATTGATACACAGCCACTTTTAAAAGAAGCCAAGCGTTTAGAGGCAACACTAGCAAAGCACATCAGCGATATGAAAAAGGTACAGGATAGTGTGCAGAGGTTTGAAGATAGCGGCAATCCCTTAATGTACACCTAAGCAAGGCCTATTTCCAAATTTCAGCTTGAATAGAGATAGTAAAGCACACCGAGCAGAATTGGCTCCATGAAAAAAAAGAAAAGTGCAAAGAATATTACCAAGCAAAAGTAGGTTGAAATAAAAAGGGCAACTTTTTTATTGAACTTCTTGCGCTCCAAAGCCCTTGCAATAAAGCTTGCCAGAAAAACGAATGGCATTGAAAGCATTGCAAAGAATAGCGATATTATTAGAATTTTGAATATTGCGCCAACTAAATAAAGCACCATCTCAGAAAGCCCTGGCTTTATCTCGTGGGGTATTTCGCCGAGCTGCTCTCGTGGCAAGGAGAGCATGTAGGGAAAAATATAGGCTAAAGAAACAGCAATGACTGAAAACGAAAAGGCAATTATAATGGCGCTATAGAACCATGAAATCTTAAATCTCTTCTGTAGCTTAACTTGAATATATTTGCCAAGAATTGCCAAAAAAAAGAACAGAACTGCAAAGGGAAAAGTACCTCTCAGTAAATCAAATATGGAGAAAAAAAATGCTGATAGGTTGTCAATAAGGCCTGCCATCTGACTAATTAAAACAAAAACATATATAAATAGGTTTTGCTTTTATATGTAAAGTGGTATGATGGATGAAACAGGAATTACAACATACCATGTGATTCAACACATAGACCTAAGTTCGATTCCGAGAAGAAAAAGGAGGTTTTTTAGGAACAAAAAACGCATAGTGGCAGCAGTATCAAGGCACATAACAAGCATGCCGGACATAAGGGAAGCTGAAAAACAGAGAATAATAGAGGAACTAAGGGAAAAGCTTGATCACCTTGCAAAAGAGGAACTTATACTTCTTTCCGAGAGGATATTTGACCAGATGAGCAAAGAGGAAGCAGAAAAGATTGTTGAGAAAAGCATAAGGGAAAAGAGAAAAAGCACTGAGCAGCTTACAAAGGCAGATATAGAGGAGATTGTGAACAACATTTATGAGCACATAAAGGAGCCAAAAAGCACATCTTTTTCTGAAAAACAAAAAGAAGAAGCAACTAAGGAAAAAGAAGTGAAAAAAGTAAAAGAGCGCTTGTCCTTTCTGAGAAAAGATCCTGAAAAAGAAATAGTTAAACAAGCAGTTCAACAAAAGCAGCAAAAGCAAGAACCCAAAAAAATACCAAGCGATGAAGAAATATTGGCAGAGCTCAAAAAAGGGTCTTTAGAGGAAGATGATCTGGGTGAAGGTGAACTTTCACTGGGTGACAAGGAAAAGGATGAATCACTGTTCAGAGAACTTGAAGAGCTTACAAGCGAAGATAAGAAAAAGAAAAAGTAATGTTTTAAGTATCATTTACTCGTGTGCAATTAAGGCTATTTGGGCCTATTATGCTCTCATTTTCTGCCCCGGGTAAAACACCCGCTGAATGCCACATCATAAGACCTGCAAATATCACTACACTCTTGCTTTCCCTACCGCTGTAAGAAGGGACAAAGCGTTTGAAAAGTAGTGTAACTACCCTTGTGTTTGTTGAGTTTGGTGCATGCTGCAAAACCAGGTTTAAGGCACGGTTAAGCTTTAATTGTGGTTCACAAAAATACTCCAAGCGCTCAACATCTTGTGGACCTTTTATATCATTGATTTTCATGTAAACGAATACAAATCGGTCCGTCTGGTTGCCACTGGGATTGCCTGTTGGATCTGGTGCATAATCAGCTGGAGTCCAAAAGTACACGAGATAATCATAGTTCACCGCCCTTGGGGACATTATCTTGTCAAGTACCCTCTTTGCAAGGATTTTTGTATCATCTGCTATTGTCCCTGTATTTGCATAGTCCTCTTTCATCTTTGTGAGTAACCAATCAACCTCATCAGCTGTTTCTAGTTCATCCCATGTAAAGCGAGGAATGCTTGAGTTAAGCATTGCTCGCAATGCAGATGATGCATAATCTTCGTTAAAATATTTGTGAAGGTTTATCTCAACGCCACGGCCATATGAAAATGAAACATACGCCATACCTGCTGCAAGAGTGGAAACAATTATAAGCATAAAAAGCGCATCTGTTATTGATGCCTGTGCTTTTGAGTATTTTACTCCCATACCACTACCACCAAAAGCATTGGCTTGGTTATTGGTTTCCTCAGAGCGCTCATATCCTTATAAGATACCGGTACCATGTGAACTACAACCCTGCTATTTAGCTTGAGCTTCTGCTCTGGCTCTAGAGGGCACGAGAAAAAATTGCCATCTTGTGAGAATATTCTAGCTCCCTCATTCACAAAAGCATAGATGTCTATGCGCTCAAATGGTTGCTTAAACTCAACAATGCCTGCTCTAAAATTATAGCCACGAGGATTAAGGTTGCGGCATATATACTCAAATTCAGCGTAATCGTCTATCTCACGATCGCTTTGAAGAAAGCTGGTAATGCCCATCGCATTAGAAGTTAGGGCGAAATTGGCAGCTGTTTGCCTGTATATTGTGTGAGCGCTGTAGAAAGATGCGAAGAAAACCAGCAATGCGAATATCAGTGGAACTAAGCTTGGTAGATCATCCCCAACTGGGCTAATATAACCCCTAATTCTTTTTAGCAATTAAACACCCCAGCATGTTGGAACGCTCCTGCTTTCGCAATCGGCAATGTCAACATTGAAGCAGTTGCTTATGTCCTTCCTCTTCCTATACAAATAACAGCCCACTAATTGCTTATTCTGCTCGCAAATGCCCTTGGCTGTAGTTGAGCAGGGTATCAGATAAAGATAAGACTTTCCTTTGTAAATCTCATGCACAGCAGTAAGCTGGTCTATTGGTATTGGTGCAGACCTAACATCAAGAACCGTTCTTTCTGTTGGGCATAAAAGGGCTTCTTTTTGGTCATAAGAAAATATTTGCAATTCTGCATCTAAGTCAAGCTGCGAAGAGCTCACTACTGTTGGAGTGCCACGTCTTTTTAGATATTCGTTGCGTTCAAGAATTGCAATTATAAGGTGCTGTTTGTTTGCACCAGAGGATGTCTCTTTCCGAAGCTCCACAACATAATAAAAATCCATTAGGTTGTAAAAAGAGTACTTCCTCCTGAAAGCTATTTCCTGGGAATCGCAAAGGGCTTTTTGGCTTACAACACGAGAAATTGTTTCAGCAGAGCTATTCGCGATATTCTTTGAGATGTCATAAAGCAGTGTTGACCGGAATGAGAAAGCAAAGCCCACAATGATAGCAAACAACGCTATTGCCAGTATGAGAAGGTTTATTTTGCTAAGCGTGAATTCCATCATAAAATCACTTCTTGTAATATGCACAAACTATTGGAAATGTTTGCCTTGGCGGAGTCTCATTTACCAAGTCATAGTGGCCTATTGGTATACCATCGCGAAGATCCACTAAGGTGTAACCTTCTGAGGATCTATCAGGACAATTGTCAAGGGTTGTTGGAAAGTAAACCTGCACAGCAGTTCTAAGGCAGAAACGCTCGACATAATCCCTGCTGTCAACCAGAATGAAAAGGCATGAAGGTGTCGCGATATCACATGCAGAAGCACATATCACCTCGTCATTTGCTGAAACAACCTTTATCTTCTGATTTCTATAGCATGTAGGCGGATTGAAGTAAATCTTCGACCTGCTCCTAAGCTCCGAGACATTTTCAAGCTCAGAGCGGAATTTTTCAATGCTGGCCCTTATGCGATTGTTGCAGTCCTGCTTAAGCATATCACTCATAACCATAAAGCCAATGTAAAGTACAAAGCCCATTATGATAACAGCAATTAGCACCTCAAAAGGCGCCGATTCCTGGGCCTTCTCGTGCCCTCCTTTTTTCCAAAAATCTTTCATGATGTCACACTCTTAGTGGTTTTTGTGACTATTTTTTGTGTGTTTTGGTACATTGGCTTTATAATATATATGATAAGTAGCGCAACAATTGCAAAGACAAGTATTAGGTAAACTGCAGACCAATCACCCTGTGATTTTATATCTTTAAAAAGGCCTATTGCCATTTACACCACCATTAAATTAGAATACGCTTTGGACTATATAAAGTTTTTCAATTAAGTTAAATTTAATAATAAGTTAAAATATCAATCCTAAATAAGGGACGAATGAGAGGCGTTGGTTAAAATGAAGATTGGCGGTTTCAAAGTAGGCGACTATGCGTTCAAGGAAGAGGGTAAAAAAAAGCATCTTGTCTTTGACTGCGCCTCTTGTGTTTACCACGCATCAATATCTGACGACCGCGTTTGCATGTATCATGTGCTCTATGCACTGAATGAGATTGATGCTGATGTGATTGTTCTTTCAGAGGTCTATGAGCGGATCTACGATGAAAAGCAAACCCTTCTGCTGAAAGAGATCGTCAAGCTCATCCAAAAGTTCTCCATAGAAGCACCTTGGTCGTATAACAACCTTGTTAATCCACAATATCTTAAGGATGAGGGTATTGTAAGTGCGAGGCACAAAATGGTTGTAACCATAACACATGACCTAATAGCTTATGACCCTTTAGGTGCATACTTTGCATGCCTCCGTGAAATTGCAAGGGAAAAAGAAACATTTTCAAGCAGCGGCCCTGACTACAAAGCAGGTTCAGCTGTTTACCTAAAGACACTACTTTATATCAAGAATGCCTTTGAGGAATGCGAACTTATAAAGCAGACAAAAAAGTTTTTAACTGAACTCAAAGAAATGCCTGAGTTTAAGGAGATATACAGAGCATTATTTGAGGCACAGATAAAGCCAGCTTTTATTGGCTCACGCCTTGTCTTCAGGGAAGAAGAGGGGATGGAGCTTCTTGATGAGTATATAGTTAAGAATAGCACTGTACAGATATTCAGCCACCCAAACCAGACCCAAAACCTTTACTTCATAAACCCGCCGGAATATACTTTAAGCCCAGAAAAATATTTTGTGCTTAGCAAAGCAAAGGAGATTGTCTCTGGCTATACGCCGGGAAAGGCATCATTAAGCACAGTCGCAAAATCAAGGGAGTATTTTGAACGCTTATACAGAAGCACAATAATGGAGATAGCACAACAGCACAATATCTCTTTGAATAAAAAAGAAATTGTTGAGCTCAGTGAAATAGTCGCAAGGTATAGCGTTGGTTATGGCATACTTGAAATACTTCTTAGTGACAGAAAGCTTACGGATATATACCTTGACTCTCCAATAGGCCAGACACCGCTTTATGTTATGCACTCTGATTTTGACCAATGCCTTACAAATATCCTTTATACTGAAAGGGAAGCTTCCGCGCTTATAACTAAGCTAAGGGCAATGAGCGCAAGGCCTTTTGATGAAGTGCACCCTGTGCTTGACTTTGACCTGCCAGAACTAGAGACAAGGGTTGCAGCCATTGGACCACCTTTAGCGCCAGATGGTGTTGCCTTTGCATTCCGCTTGCATAAGACAACGCCATGGACTTTGCCTCAGTTTATAGATGTGAAATATCTTAACCCATTGGCTGCTGGCTTTATTTCATTCCTCATAGACAACCAAGCAACAATGCTTGTTACTGGCTCACGAGGCTCTGGCAAAACATCACTGCTAGGTGCATGCGTACTTGAGATTCCTAAAAATACAAGGATCATTGTACAAGAAGACACGCTCGAGATACCTGTAGAATATATGAAAAAGGTTGGCTTCAACATACAGCGCCTAAAAACAAGGTCGCCAATAAGTGTATCGAAGACAGAAGTGGAAGTTGAGCCAGAAGAAGCGCTTAGGACTGCCTTGCGCTTGGGTAACAGTGCGCTTGTTATCGGTGAGGTACGCTCAAAAGAAGCCAGGACACTATATGAAGCAATGCGCATAGGTGCAGCAGGAAATGTTGTAATTGGAACCATACATGGTGACTCAGCTTATGCTGTCTGGGACCGTGTTGTCAACGACCTTGAAGTTCCTACGACTTCTTTCAAGGCAACGGACATTGTTGTTACAGCGAGGCCAATAAGGTTTTACGGATCATTGAAAAGCCATAGGCGCGTTGTTGAGATAACGGAGATAAGGAAACACTGGGTTGAGGAACCGGCTAGGGAAGGCGGCCTCTTAGATCTCATGAGGTATTCTGCAAAAGAAGATAACCTCGAGCTTTTAGAAGACAACCTTAAGGAGTCAGAGCTTTTGGACAAAATTTCCAGAGTATCAGGGCAAACAATTGAAGAGATGTGGAAGGACATAAGAATGCGCGCAGAGTCAAAACGCTATCTTGTGGAAATGAAAAACAAGCATGACATACCTGAGCTTCTTGAGGCGGATACAGCGTCAATGGCAAACGACAAGCTTATGCTTTTGAGGGAAAAGCAGGTAAGGGAGTTTGGCAAAGTAAATTACGATGAAATACTTGAGCAGTGGAAGAAATGGCTCAATGAGCGTATAATACCCAGGCTAATAAAAAAATGAAGTAGTGGTTTTATGCCTGAAAGACAGAAGAAAAGCGCCGGTTATACGATAGGTCAATTGTATAAAGGCATTGTGGTGGAACGCGGATTGCCAGAAGGAGGCGAAGGCAAGCTCTTGAAAAAAAAGATGCCGAGGTATGTGCGATTTTGTAAGATGATTGCATCAAAGGTACCTGCAATTGGCGCACAGAAGAAATTCCCTGAGGAACACAACAATGCAATTGAGTTCCTCGGCTGGGACCTTAGGCCTGAAGAGTTTTCAGCAGCAGTAAATTTCACAGCGCTTTTGCTTGTCTTTGCAGCTTTTGCTGCTTGGTTGGTTGTAGTTGCAAGCCCTATTTCCAAAACTTTGGCAACAGTACCATATAGCCAATATGCAGTGCTTGCATTGCTTGTAGTTGCTGCACTTTCAATAGCAAATTACATATATCGATACCCAATATCTGCAGCCCAAGCAGAGCAAAAAAAAGCGCTTGGCTACATACCTGAAATTGTTGGCTATATGATAATGTCAATGAAGCTAACACCAAACCTTGAAAAAGCGGTTGAGTTTTCTGCAGATCACGGAAGAGGAAAAATTGCTGAAGAGTTTAAGAAGCTTACATGGGATATAAGCACTGGCATATATACCACAATAACTGAAGGCCTAGACAGGCTGGCCTACAGATGGGGTTCATACGCGCCAGAATTCAAGCGTGCACTTGTGAGAATAAGGGCATCTGTGTTAGAGGACACCGAAGCAAAAAGGGACACTGTGCTAAACAAAACAATGGACGAGCTATTAGCAACAATTAAGGAAAAGATGGACACTTATGCAAGAAGCTTAAGGCAGCCAGCAGTAGTGCTATTTTTTGTTGGTGTTCTCTTGCCTCTGATACTGATGATAATATTGCCAATTGGTTCTGTATTCAGCGGCCTGCCGCTTGCCAACCCTCTTGTAATAATTGCATTGTATAACATAGCAATACCTCTTGGGCTTCTATACTTTGCGCTGGGTATTTTAAAGCAAAGGCCACCTACGCAGGAAGCCCCAGAAATACCTGACGACTATCCTGGCTTGCCCCCAAAAAACAAGGTGCGGCTTGGAAACACCTATATTGACATATTTCTGCTCGTTGCAATTGTTGCTTTTGTTGGTGTCATTGCGTCTTACTATTTTCATCAGGAAGGATTCCCACCAAAAAGCATGTTAAAGTCAGAATATGTCGAAACACCCGTGCAGATAATAAGGGCTGACCGCACAGAGAAAGAAGTACTTGAAAGAAGCGGTTACCAGGAAAACTATTTTGACATACCTGATGGTGTGCTTTACAGGCAATACTTGAGCAGTTATTCCGAGACAAAGAGCGCTGATGCGGAAAGAAAAGCTGAAACAAAGGTACTTTTTGAAAAGAAGATATTTTTTATGACAAAAGAAAATGACATAACACCTTACAACCTTTGGTTTGGGCTGATATTGACTTTCTCTCTATGCCTCTTTATCTTGTTATATTATCCAGCCAAATACAAACGAAAGATACAGCTCGAAATATCTGCAATGGAAAGCGAGTTTAAGGATGCCCTCTACATTATGGCATCTCGCTTAGGTGAAAACAGGCCTATGGAGGAAGTGCTTAAGCAGACAATTGATTTCCTGCCTAACGCGTTGATAAGCAGGCAGGTTTTCTCAAAAACAATTGATAATATAACGCTGCTTGGTATGCCTTTGGACAGCGCTGTTTTTGACCAGAAGTTTGGCTCTGTTGCAAGGATACCGTCAGAGGTAATAAAAACAGGTATGCGCCTAGTTGTGGATGCATCAAGCTTAGGCACTAGCATAGCGGCAAGAACATTGGCATCTTTGTCAATACAGCTTGACAATACTGAAAAAGTTGCGAAAGCGCTTAAAGAAATGATTGATGAGATAACAGTTACGATGCGCACTATGGCTGTTATAATCGCTCCGGTTGTTTTAGGCATAACAACTGCGCTTTTCAAGATAGTCGTGCTAACAATGGCAAGCATATCTCAAAGCATATCTGAAAGCAACTTAGGTGGT
>JAWALG010000012.1:0-27284 GCA_038886995.1 Candidatus Iainarchaeum sp. | reverse complement strand
CAAAAAAGAAAAGGGCTATTGAAGCGGAGTTGAGAAAAATACTTTTTTGGCATAAAAGAAGGGTTGAAGGCCATGAAAAGATGCAGCTCTTAATGGAGTGGATTCGAAGAAGAAGGGATAGCATATATGGCACTAGGATTGAAAATGCTTTAAAGGCGAGGGAAGATGTTAAGGAACTAATGAGCAAAGGGGTGCCTATCGAGGAAATTGAAAGAGTACTTAGAGCAAGGTATCCTGAAAGAAAGCCAAGGCCCTACATTCCAAGATCGAATAAAGTAAATAGAATTAATAGAAGGCCAGCATAAATTAGCTGAATTATTTGCGCTTGCTTTTTTTATGCTTAAAAGCAAGCATAGCAGCTCCGATGGCTGGTGCAGATTCCCCTAATTTAGCAGGAAGTATTTTTGTGCCTTGCCTAACGAGCTTATAATTTGAAAGTTCCCTTCTTGCAAATTCAATGAGCAATCCAATCCTTGATAGTCCGCCACCAACAACAATTGCGTCTGGATCAAAAACATTTATTATATTAACAAAGCCAACTGCCAAATACTTAGAAATATCTTCTATGGCTCCAACGGCTGCTTCGTCGCCTTTTTCCAGAAATCCATGCAACTCTTCATTGTTTCTTATGTTAAGGCCTTTCTCTCTCGCCTTATCCAAAAGCGCCTTTCCATTGCAGTACGCCTCAAAGCAACCAATGTTACCACAACCACAAACTTTTCCAGCAGAGTGATCAATAATCATGTGCCCGAGCTCAGCACCGTAGCCACGGCCTTTAAATAACTCACCATTGCAGATTATCCCGCCACCAACCCCAGTGCCTAAGGTAATACCAACGAGGTTTTTGTATTTGCGCTTATAGCCAACAGCATATTCTGCAAAAGCAAATGCATTTGCATCGTTCTCGAAAAATAAAGGTTCATTGAAATGCTTCTGCAAATATGCCTTAAAATTTAGTCGGTTGATCCAAGGCATGTTTGGGGAAAAATGAACTATGCCAGTGCTACTATCAATAAAGCCAGCAAAATCAAGACCTATGCCTTCAATTCTTTCATTGCCCTTTACTCTTTTAATACCATTAAGAAGAAGTTCAAGAAAAAGTTTCTTATCAGAAGGAGTAGAAAACTTCTCCTTCCTTATCACACGGCCTTTTTCATCAACAAGCAAGAAGAGCATCTTTGTTCCACCGACATCAACGCCAACTGCTTTTGCCAAATAATCACCCAGCAAGAATCTTCTTTAGCTTGGTTATATTATCGTTTTCGCTTGGGTCTTTTTTGTTGAGCAAAGCAAGATAGTAGCTTGCAAAGTCACCAACCATTATGCCGTAGAATAACCTTTCTACAGCACTTTTGCCTTTAAGGCCAATATCCAAAACCCGGCTTTTCTTGCTCACAATTTTCCTCGTGAACTCAAAGCGTTTTTTCATCTTCTCGTTTTCGCAATAATCTCTGAAAAAAAGGAAAACTAACTTTTTCTCGTAATACCTAAAGCCGACAATCTCGTTATGGTTCATTTCAGGAAGGACATTGCAGTGTGAAAAGATGCCAGAGTTCTCTGCAAGCTGGCCGTGTATACGCCAAACTAATGAAGTATAGCAGTCAGCAGAATATAGCACAGGAATCTTGTTGTAAATGCTCTTGGCTATTTTTTTGCCAATTTTTTCTGCAGTATGTGATTCATTGCTTAGGAAATCAACCGCTGTGGCAAGATTTAATGAAGAGTTTAAAAGCCCCAGGCGCTCAGTCATTGCAAGCACAGGAATTGTGAGATAACCAAGCATATTTCTCGGCAAATTGCCTTCTGGTACTTTAATGCAAAAAGGGCATTCTTTAAGGAGCTTTCCCCCTGAGCTTATGCCAATTATGCTTGCGCCACGCTCTTTTGCTTTTGAAAATGCTGCTAGAGTTTCTTCAGTGTTGCCAGAATAACTTACAAAAAATGCAAGGGTTTTATCGTTTACAAACTCTGGAAGTTCATAGCTATTGCTCACATAAACAGGAAGTTTACAAACACCTCTCAGAAGGTCTCTAGCTATGGCACCACTTATGCCACTGCCCCCCATGCCCTGTATAAATATGTTTGAATAAGTGCCTTTCGGAAATTCGTCTGCCTTTTTGTTGGTTATTCCAAGAGCTTCACTGCAATGCGCAGGAAAAGAGCGCATGTGGAAAAGCATATTTTTTTTGTCATACCTCACCATTAGCTTTTTATATTGCATAAAATCACCAACCTTTATGCATACTAAGCATTACGAACAATAAACTCTGTAAGTTCCTCCTTCAAAATATTTGCAACCGTGCCTGAATCTGCCTTCCCTTTTAATTCTTTCATGGCATCACCCATCAAAGCGTTAAGGCAACGCTCTCTTTTTTCCATAACCAACGCCTTATTTTTCCTTAAAATTTCCCTTATTACATTTTTGATCTCATCTTCTGAAACTTTTTTGTTAGAAAATTGGCTTATTATTTCTTTGATATCTTTGGTTGGCTCCTTGGCCTTATGCTTAAGCACATCTATTGTGCTCTCCTTGGTAAGACCACTCTTTTCAGCTTCTAATACAGCCAGGATATCTTCGCTTTTTATATTACAAACATCAAATCCCTCCCTCTCAAGGCGTTTAAGCTCTTCAAGCAGGATAACAGCGCATCTTTTTCCATCCACCCCTTTTCTTATTGCTTCTTCAAAAAAGCACGCATAGTTGCTGAGTTTCATCTCTTCTGCAAGCTTATCGCTAAGGCCAATCTTTTTGTAAAGAGCAAGGCGCTCCTCTAAGCTTAGCGGCATTTTTTTACGAAGTTCCCTCAGGTAATTATCAGATATTATTATTTTTGGCAAATCTGTTTCAGGATACATTCGTGCTGCTCCTGGTAAAGGCCTTAAATATCGCGAGTTTCCATCTGGCAAAGCTTCCCTAGTTTCCTCAGGCACTGAACTAAGAGCAACAAGGCAACGCTCAAAAACAGTTGAAAATGCTTCTTTTGCTTTTTTCTCATCAGCCACAATTAAAACAAAAGCATCTTGCTCCGAAACACCAAGCTCGGCTTTTACAGATTCAACTTCTTCGCTAGTTATGCCATACTTTGGCAACTCATCGCTATGGAAAAGACCTGAAAGGGCATGCCTTGCTCTCAGGTAATCAGCAATCTCAGTACCAAAACGCCTTCCTGGCTGCAACTCAGTGCCAAAAATTCCACAGAAGCCTTTAACCCTCGCACCTAAAACATGCTTATTACTTTTCAGCGCCTCTGAGATTATCTTGCAGGCTGTAGAGCCAAAAACAGAATCTAGCAATTTAAAAGAGGAAGATATATCTTCAGCTCTTATCTTCCTTTTAATTAGCTCGTCCTTTATACGCAAAAGTGCAAGTTGTCTTTGCACCTCCAATTCAACATATTTGTCAATCATATCCAGCTCTTGCACGCCTTTTAGTTCAACCCTTGCGCCACTTTCTATACTTATGTTTATGTCTTGCCTTATTGTGCCAAGGCCGCGCTTGGCTTTGCAGGTTCTCCTTATAAGCTCACCAATTTTCAAAGCACATTCTTTGACTTCTTCGGGTGAGTGAAGAACTGGCGCGGTAGCAATTTCAATTAGTGGAATGCCTAGGCGGTCAAGAGAATAAACTATTTTCTGAGAGTCCTTTTGCACAGGCCTTGCTGCATCCTCCTCAAGCACAATTGTTTGAATCGGTACGCGCTTATTGGGAATATCAATAAACCCATCTGCAGCAATAAGCAAAGTTCTCTGATAACCACAAACATTGGAGCCATCAAGCACAATCTTGCGCATAACGCAAGCAGAATCAAATATGTTTGCATTGCACATTAGTGCAATCTGCAGAGTTACTGAAAGCGCTTCATCATCTATGCGTGAAGGCGGCTCTTCGTCACATTCAACAAGACAGCAGCAATCATTGAAGAAAAGATACTCATAAGTTATTTGCTTTTGCGCTTGTTCCATTGCGGCGCGGTCAAACTCGCCAAACTCTGAAGCGCTTAAGCTTAATTTCCTCTTGAACGAAAAGTCCGCATTCCCCAATGCAAGCTTAGATGGACACCTGCAAAAAAGCTTTCCGGTGTCTAGTTGTTGGTGTACCTCAAGACCTGCTTTAAGGCCTATTTTTTTGTAGTCAACCTCTAACATGTGTGCTTTAAACTTAAGCCAAAAAAGGTTTATTTTGCTATCGCTTCTCTGCAATAATTTTTTCCCATGGTTCAATGCTGCCAAGCACTACTTTAAAAACAGGGTTTGGTTCTATTTCTTGCACCATGAGGCACTTTTTGTATGCCTTTCTATCCCTAACCCAAAGCTTATTCTTTAGGTGCTTGAACTCATACTCTAATTGCCCCTTTGTAACAGGAATTATGCCTCGAATCTTCAAAGGCCTTATTTTTACCTTCTTGAAATCATAGCCCCGTTCTTTACCCTCCTCAAAAACGTAAGTGAGATAAGAGTTTATTGCATCCAAAGGCTGCTTATAACTGAGAAACCTGAATAGTTGCGGATGCCTGGTGTAACCCTTTGTTTTTCCCATTAGCACCTTTCTTGCTAAAAGGCCTTCGCGCCACAGAGCAACAAGTCCTTTTGTATCCAAGTAAGCTGGGCTTATGCTCCACAATCGCATAGAAACCACTTTAGAGCAACAATATTTAAAAAGAAAATATTATTATTTTGGTTATGAGTGAAATTATAAGCATACCATTGATATTGCAGATCTTCGTACTTATAAATCCGCTATCTTCTTTGCCTGTTTTGGTTGCTGCCTACTCAAAAAAGATGAAGGTAAAGGATATTGCTCTAAGGGCAACCATTATAGCTTTTGCACTGGCAGTAACAATAATAGTTGTTGGCCCTTTCCTATTTGATATATTCAATGTAAGCGTTGATTCATTCAGGGTTGCTGGTGGCATAATACTTTTGCTGCTCGGCATAAGCACTGCAAGGCGAAGCGACGATACTAAGGCGAGCCCTGATACTGCAGAAGCACTAAGTTCGCTTATTGCTACGCCTTTACTTACTGGGCCGGCAACAATTTCGTTCCTAACAATAAAAACATATGAACTTGGTGTTCTGCAAATATTGCCAAACACGGTAATTGCATTTATATTAGTAGGTGGTGTTTTTACAATATTTGCTGCCTTGATACCAAGAATAAATACAAAAGCAGTCGGCATTGTTTCAAGAATCCTCGGTCTTTTTTTAACAGCGGTTGCAATTGAAATGATAAGTGCAGGCATTAAAGGGCTCTTTGGGATCTAAGCTTATAGATAGGGCCTTATAAGCTCTTCGAGTGACTTATACTTTTTGCCCTTAAGCCCTAGCTTATTTACCATAAAAGAAGTAAAACTACGAGGCTTAAAGACCCCACATTCACAGATTATTGACTTTACAAGATTAGCTTCGGTTATGTCAAATGCTGGATTTCTTATAAGCAAAGCTTTTGGCTTTTCAGGCCAAACTTCTTTGTAACTGCGCTCCTCAATTTCGGTCTTCTTGCCATAATATGTGGCAGGATCGAAACACTGCGAAACAGTGGCAACATAATGTGGCACCTTTTTTTGCTTTGCTGCAAGGGAAATCATTGATGTGCCTATCTTGTTTACAACTGAGCCGTTGTAAAAAATAGCGTCGCATCCTGTGAGGAAAGCGTCTGCTTCACCAATAAAGGCCCTAGCAGCAGAATCGACAACCATTGTGCAACTTATGCCTGCTTTTACGAGGTTTCTTGCAGTTATCCTTCCCTGAAACAAAGGCCTTGTCTCAGTGCAAAAAACTTTCTTGAGTGTGCCTTTTTGGTGCATTGCAACTATTATTTTTTCCACAGTGCTTGAGTGGCAATGAGTGAAAATAGTTTCACATTTTTTAAGCTCATCCGTAGCATAAGCACAAATTTTTTCTAATGCTTCGTTGCGGTTCTTTTCAAATCGCTCACATGCATTGGCAATTTCTTCCTTAATTTTTTCAGTAGGAAGATCCTGCTCAGCTATATGCCAAATGCTTATCAAAGCGTTTCTAGTTTCTGGCTCAGTTGGCCTTGCACTGGCAAGAAGAAGCATATTCTTGCCTAACTCTGACCTGAGGCGTTTAATACTTTTTGCCTTGCTCTGGACAACACTTTCCCTAATTGCAAGAAGCACTGCTTTGCGCACATTGCTTGAGCCCTGTATCTCAAGCGCCTTTATCTTACGAACTGTTTCAGAGACTATTCTGTTTTTAGAGCGCATATAAAACTAAGTGGTTGGCATTTTTAAAATACTATCGCTAATAGGCGCAAAATTATGTGCAAATGTATTTTAATCTTTTTCAGGGAATGTTATTTTAGGAACAGAGAAATAGGTAAGGCAGGAACGAGTAAACAAAAAGGTTTTAAAGGGTTTCATGGGAAAAATTCGTTTAATATAATTTTTTAACCTAAAAGGGGGATTTTTGTGGAATCGGTCATAAGGAAGGCAATTAAGAGGGCTCAATTGGAAGAAGATGCTCCAAAGAAGCCAAAGAAACTAGATTTTATTGAGGAAGAAGAGCTTCAAAAGATACTTGAAAGCTCAAAAGCAAAGATAAAGGTGTTTGGCATAGGTGGTGGCGGAAGCAACACTGTTGAAAGGATGCATGAAGTTGGCATTGTTGGCGCTGAAACCTATGCAATAAACACTGATGCTCAAGACCTCATAAACACTGTTGCAGACAAGCGCATACTTATTGGCAAAGAGACAACAAGAGGCCTTGGCTCAGGATCAGAGCCACAAGTTGGTGAGGCCTCAGCAAGGGAAAGCATTGATGAGCTTGCAGAGGTGCTCAAAGGCACAGACCTTCTCTTCGTGACATGTGGCCTTGGTGGTGGCACTGGCACAGGAGCAAGCCCTGTTGTGGCAGAGATTGCAAAAGAAGTCGGCGCTCTAACAGTGGCTGTTGTAACCTTGCCATTCACAGTTGAAGGAAAGCGCAGGGCTGAAAACGCAATGGAAGGCCTTGCAAAGCTCAGGGAACATGCTGATACAATAATAGTAATTCCAAACGATAAAATACTAGAGATTGCGCCTGACCTGCCGCTAAATTCTGCTTTCAAGGTTGCTGATGAAGTATTAACGAATGCAGTAAAAGGCATAACTGAAATGGTGACAAAGCCAGGGCTGATAAACCTTGACTTTGCTGACTTGCGCACAATACTGAAGAAAGGCGGCGCCGCAATGATTGGGCTTGGGGAATCACACAGCGAAGAAGCAAGTGACGCCCGCGCTTTAGAAGCTGTTGAAAATGCCTTAAATTCTCCTTTGCTTGATGTAGATATAAGCCAGTCCAAGCGCGCTTTGGTGAACGTTGTTGGCGGCAGTGACATGACCTTGCGCGAAGCAGAGATGGTTGTGGAAACGGTAAGTTTAAGAATTGATTCCAATGCACATATAATCTGGGGTGCCATGGTCGACAAGGAACTATCAAAGAACAGGATACAAGCAATGGTTGTGATTGCCGGCGGCAGATTTCCATACTTGGATGACTTTGAGAAAGGCACAAAGGACAAGGGAGCAATTGACCTTGGGATAGAGTTTACTGGGTGATGTGTTGGGGCTGCGTGACTTTATAGAATCATCAAAAAGGGTTCTAACTGTATCAAAAAAGCCAGACCTTGAAGAGTATACTCAGATGCTTAAAATCACTGCACTTGGAGTAATCATTCTTGGTCTTATCGGCTTTATAGTAGCAATTTTGTTTGTATACTTTGGGCCAACCGCCTTGAGATAAGACAACTGCTAAAAAAGTGGAAAAGCCAAGGCAAAGTATTTTAACCCTTTTTTAAAAAAGTATATATGCTTTCCAATTAGTTAAAAATGGTGAAAAAAATGATTTATACCGTAAGGGTTACTGCAGGCCAAGAAAGCTTAGTAGCAGACATGCTCAAGAAAAAACTCGATGTAGAAAACCCTGGCGTGACAGCAATACTTGTGGTGCCTGACTTTAAAGGTTATATCCTGGTTGAAGGAGAAACTGAAGAGGCCATAAAAAGGGCAATAATAGATGTGCCACACATAAAAACAAAAGGTCTTGTTGTTGGCGAAGTTAAGATCTCAGAGCTTAGCTCACTTCTTGAAGCACATCCGCTTATGGAAGCCATTACCGAAGGCGCCAAGGTAAGGATTGTAACAGGAACATTCAAAGGAGAAGTTGGTCGGGTAATCAGGGTTAACAACGCAAAGGAAGAGGTCACGATAGAGCTAGTAAATGCTGCTGTTAGAGTCCCTGTAACCATAAAAGCCGAAAACATAAGGTTAGAAAGGTGAGGTTTTTTATGCCAGAAGTCAAAGCACTCGTTGAAGGTGGAAAAGCAAGCGCTGCACCGCCATTAGGCCCTGCGTTAGCACCATTAGGCGTTAACATAGGCGAGGTTATTGCAAAAATAAATGAGCAAACCAAGGAATTTGCAGGAATGCAAGTGCCGGTTAAGGTTATTGTTGACTCTTATACAAAGAAGTTCGAGATTGAGGTTGGCTCACCACCAACAACAGAGCTTATAAAGAAAATAACAGGCGCAAAGGGTTCAGCGAACCCCAAAGCACAGAAGAGCGGTGAAATAACAATAAGCCAAGCAATTGACATAGCAAGGAAAAAAACAAAGAATATGAATTTTAAATATCTCAAAAGCATGTTGCTGCAGGTAGTTGGAAGCTGCAATGCCATGGGCGTATATGTTGAAGGCATGACTGGCGCTCAGATAACCAAAGAGATAAAAGAAGGAAAATATGATGCCCTAATAGAGGAGAGCCTCAAGAAGAAATAGCTAGCTTAAACGCAAGGTATATAAATATTTCACAGGATAATGGTTTTATCGGCTTTTAGGCCGTTAATACTGCTTTATGCAGGAGGTCAATGGTTCAAATGGAAAAAAAAGACATCATTAGTGCCCTTGAGCAGACAAGCGGCAAAAAAAGGAATTTCAAACAAAAGGTAGAGCTGATTATAAATTTCAAAAACTTAGATGTAAAAAAGCAAGAAAACCTAATTGACATAAAGGTTGTATTGCCGCATTCAACTGGTAAAGAGAAAGCTAAGGCAATTTTGTTTGCAAAAACAGCTTCTTTTATAGAAAGCGTAAAGGATATGTTTGAGCGCGTAATATATGAAAACCAGATTGAAGGCCTTTCAAAAAAAGAAGTTCAAGAAATCGCGCAATATGACATATTGCTTGCAGAAGGCCCGGTGATGCTAACTGTTGCAAAACATTTGGGTCAAACATTGGCACCTCTTGGAAAGATGCCAAAGCCAGTTAACCCTGAAAAAAGTGCTGTGGAAAGCGCACTTGCTGGTGCTGAATCATCAATAAGGGTAACAAACAAAAAGGGCAAAGGCATACCTTTAGTGCAGGTAGTCATTGGTGACGAATCAATGCCAGCAGAGCACATTGCAGAAAATGCCATTGAGGTTTACAAGGACGTTCTAAGCGCGTTGCCTGGGCAAAAGCACAATATAAAGTCGGTTTACATAAAAAAGACGATGAGCCCAGCTGTAAAAATAATGTAGGTGAAATTTTGAGAAAGCATACAAGAAAGTGGAAAGAGGCCCAACTAAAAGGGCTAAAAGAGCTCATAGACAGCCATAAAGTAATAGCAATAGCCAGGGCTGAAAACATGCCAGCAAGGATGCTACACGAGCTAAGAGCAAAACTTGCTGACAAAGCTCAAATAAGGTTTTCAAAAGTCAGAGTCATAAAGAAAGCTCTTGCTGAAAGCAAATTCAGGAGCTTTCCATGGGATGAACATTTGAGAGGCCAGATAGCAATTATTGCATCTGATGCAGATCCTTTTGAGCTTTATTCCCTATTTAAGAAAAGCAAGATAAGAACATACCTAAAAGTAGGTGAAATTGCGGATCACGATATTGTGGTGCAAGCGGGCGATACAAACCTTCCACCAGGGCCTGATTTGTCAATGCTCAAAGCAGCAAACCTGCCTGTTGCAATGCAGGGCTCTTCAATAAAGATTTTGAAGGACACTGTTGTTCTAAAAAAAGGGCAAGAAGCAACACAGGAAATAGTAAATGCATTGATGAAGCTTGACATAAAGCCGCATGAGATAATGCTTAAGATTTCAATAGCATGCGACGGCAAAACACTTTACAATGCGGAAGCACTGGACATAGACACTGAAAAGTTCTTGAATGATTTGAAGCTGTGCCATAGCAATGCATTTGCACTTGCTTATAGCATATGCTATGTCACGCCACAAAACATAGGGCTATTGATACAAAGAGCACATAGAGAAGCATTGAACGTTGCCAGGGAAGGGAAGATAATAACTAAGGAAACACTACCTGAAATGCTTGCAAAGGCACATATTAGTGCTCAAAGCGTTAGCGCTTTGGTCAAGCTTGATTGATTGTTAAATGCTAATAAAAAACAAGTGAGGTGAAAAAGGTGGAGTATATATATGCAGCATTGCTTCTGCATTCTGCAGGCAAAGAGATAACAGAAGATGCAGTTACAGGTGTGCTGAAGTCAGCAGGCGTTGCGGCTGATGCAGCAAAGGTTAAGGCATTGGTAGCTTCCCTTAAGGAGGTCAATATTGACGAAGCCATAAAGAGCGCAGCTTTGATGCAGGCAGCACCTGTGCAAGCAACTCCTGCTGCAGGACAGATAGCAGCGAAGAAGGAAGAGAAAGCAGAAGAAGAAGAGAAGAAGACAGAAGAAGAGGCAGTTAGCGGCTTGAGTTCTTTGTTTGGCTAACTCCTTTATTATTTCTTTATGGAAGCGGTTTTGCCAACCGCTTCTAAAAACAGTTCCACCTCTTCTTTTGTATTGTAAAAGCAAAGGGATGCTCGCACGCTTGGCTGCAAGTTATTGCGCCGATACCAGTTATGTGCACAATGCATTCCACTTCTGACAGCAATACCATAAAGCTCGTCTAGCATTATTGCAACATCTGCTGAGGATAGACCCTCAACACAAAAGTTTGCAATGGCTATTTTCTTCGTGGGCTCCGAAACACCAACAAATTTCACGCCTTTAATTCCTAAAAGACCTGATGTTAGCTCCTTATCAAGTTTTCTTTCATAGGATTCTATATTTTTGTGGCCTATCTTCTCAATGTATTGGCAAGCTGCTTCTAAGCCAATTATACCAGCATAATCTTGAAGGCCTGCCTCAAACCCAGCATGACCTTGCTTTAACTTATAGCTTGATTCTTTGGCTTCCTCAACAGCGCCGCCACCAAAAACCAAAGGTGACAGCTTGCAGAGAAATTCTTTTTTGCATATCAATCCACCTATTGAGGGCCCGCACATCTTATGGCCGCTAAATGCCAAAAAATCAGCATCTAACTTAGAAACATTTGGCCTTTTGTGCAATGCACTTTGTGCAGCATCAAGCATTACGGGAATCTCTTCATCATGTGCAACACTTATTATTTCTTCCACTGGCAGTTCATAGCCATCTATGTTGCTTATGTGCACCACAGACATAAGACCGGCACCTTTAGAAACAAATTTTACAAACGCCGATATATCAAACTCAAAATCCTTTTTGCTTGGTACAACTGAAACTGAAACCTTGCGTTTTTTTTGCGCCAACCAAGGCACAAGGTTTGAGTTATGTTCTCGGTCGCTTAAAATAACTTTTTTATTTTTTCCAAAAGCATAGCTGTTTGCAACAATATTAATTGCTTCTGTTGCATTTTTTGTGAATATTATGCAGTATGAATCATCTGCCCTAAAGTATCGCAATATGCTTTCCCTTGCCCTACACAACCTTTCCGTGAGTTCAATGCCAAGCGCATGCATTGAACGCTCTGCACATGCGCCACTGTTCTGATAGTACCAGGATACTGCATCCAAAACCTGTTTTGGCCTGAGAGTAGTGCAAGCATTGTCAAAGTAAACTATTTTTCTTCTTTGCAGTACTGGAAAATCAGACCTTATCTTTTTGGGTTTTAGCATTAAAATATTGTCATTGCATAAAATATAAAATAACTTTTGGCTATCCATAAGTGTGATTCATATGAAAGGGAAATTGCTGCTGTTGCTTATATCAATAGTTTACCTAATGAGTAGCTGTTATGCGATAGTAGAAAATGGAAGTATCCCAATATTTGCAGTAGTAGAATCTGAGACCTCGGCAGTGAGGGCTGACCTTGGCATCAAAATTGTGCCAGGCAGCGGCAGGATATGGAGTTCGGTAGGACCTCTTATAGGCACATCAACACAGCACACTGAAAAAGTAGCTGTAAGCGTTGCAGCAAACTATTCAACGGATGTTAACAAATATGATTATATGTTTGATATAAAATCAGATGCAAGCGTTGTTGAAGGTCCGAGCGCGGGCGCAGCAATGGCACTTCTGCTTATATCCATGCTTCAAGACAAACGGCTGCCAAGCTACGTTTCAATAACAGGCCAGATATACGAGGATGGCACTGTTGGCTCTGTCGGCGGTGTTTATCTCAAAGCCCAAAAAGCGCATGAGTCAGGGATGAAGCTTTTCCTCATACCAAAAGGAGACGCTTACCAAACACACATGTTTCCAGATGGGATAAAAACAGTAAACCTTGTAGAATATGCGCCAAAAAACTGGGGTTTGATTGTAGTTGAGGTTGCTGATATTGACGAAGCGCTGAAGTATGCATTCATGGACCTTAGCCAAATAGATGTTAATACAAAAATTAAGGAACAAGAGCCGTTTGCACCTGAGATGAAGACCTTAAAGGAGAAAATGAAGTCGATGAAAGAATTGACGATGAAATACATACGCGAATGCAAAGAAGAAATTAAGGGGGCGAAGGATGCCTTAAATGAGATGTCTAACCCAGATGTGGAAATAATGAGTGCACTTCTCGAGTCGATTACAAGCGCGGAAAAACTTATGAAAGACGCAAACATGCTCTATGAAGCAAATTACCTATATTCTGCAGCAAACAATGCATTTCTTTCCTGTGTTTATGCCGGTTTCGTTAAGGATGTAGCTAAAAACCCATCTTTGCTAGATGCTGACTCAAGCACAATATCATTCTGGAAAGAAGAGCTAATGGAAAAAGTTCAGGAGAGGAAAAAGGTTCTAGAAAGCTTTTACACTTTGGAAAGAAGCGATTGGATTATTGCTGCAAAGCAAAGAATACTATGGGCTGAAACAAGCTTAAAGAGCATAGAAAGCAAAGCAACAATTGCTGAGAAGCTAAAGGACTATGAGTTTGCCTCTGGTTGGTATAAAATTTCAGGAGATTTTTACAATATTGCATTAGAAGCCAAAGATAAATTCACTGCAAAGCCGGACCTAAAAGAAAGTGCAAGAAAGAAGCTCATAGAAGCTGAAAACTGCTATTCAAAGCTACCTGATAAAGATGATGACATAGATAGGCGCATAAGGTCTGCAAAGGCAGGCATTGAAATCGGCTGGTACGATGCAGCAATCATGGACGCCGCAAGCGCGTACAGCTTATGCAAATCGCTTGAAGATTTGGGCAAAAAAGGCCTTTCTGAGATAAAGAAAATGGTTGATGAAAAAAATGGGGAAATTTACAATGAAATAACCAAAGATAATTCATTGATATGGGCTGAGCTTTATCTTGACCATGCAGAGTACTTCAAAAAGGCAGCTGAATATTACGAAGCAGAAGGAATGAATTCGAAAGCAGTCGAGAATGCGAAAGCAGCGCTAAGCTTGGCTTATCTTGCAGAACAAACATTTGCGTCATCAAAGGAAATCATAAAGTCACTTCAAGAATCAGATAAAAAGCAGTTAACTATAAAGTTGCCACCTGCGGAAAATACACGAAGTCAGACCCCACTCACAAGAGATGAGCAAAGCACAAGCAAAGAAGACGCAGATAAGAGCACTATGCAGATATTGGATTATGCCTACTTGCTGGCCATTATTTCAGTCGCGGTACTACTGATACTATTGATATTAATTTTGCTATTTTGGCTTCACAAGGCAAAGTTGAAAAGACACACTGCAAAAAAGCAGTTAAAAAGGAAGGTTGAAAAGCTTGAGAATGAACTTACAAAGATAAACCTAATGCATGCAAGGGGAAAGATAAGCCCTGAAGAATACGCTGTGAAGAAGGCAGAATACGAAAAGCAGATCGCTGATTTGAAGAAAGAGATATCAAAACATTCAAAAAAGCTCGTTGAGCTTGACAGGCAGGTTGGAGAGATAAAGGGGCTTGCAACAACTCTGGAGCAGATAAGACAGCATTACGCACAAGGGGAGATAACCGATGAAGATTACAACAAATTTGTTGAGGAGTACAACGCAAAAGTAGAGAAACTAAAAGTTGATATAAAAAGCAAAACTGAATCAGAAGAATCAGAACTTGCTGAACAACAAAAGAATAAAACAGAAAAAACTTCAGAAAAAATTTTGCCTAAAAGGAAAAATAAAAACAAAGTTGATTAAAGCTATTGCCCGGTTGCCTCGGAAAGGTGCTTTGTGAGGTCAAGGCCAACTATCTGGGATCCTGATTTTGTTAGAGTGACTCCCAAAACTTGCATAGCATACCTGACAACAACATTGTTGTGGGTAATAACTATTATATGCGACTTTTTAGAGAGTTCTTCGAGTACTTTACTAACCTTTATTGAATTAACTTCATCCAAGGCAGCATCTGTTTCATCCAAGACATATAAGGGTGCTGGCGAATATACAAGAATTGCAAAAATAAATGCCAATGCAGTAAGTGTTTTTTCACCCCCACTCATGGCATCAATTGATTGCAAATTCTCTTTGTGCTTTGCCTCAATTATAAGGCCTGCATTGCTTATATCCTCGTAATCTGTTAAGCTGAGTTTGCCCGTACCACCAAAGAAATTGTAAAACATGTCAGAGAAATTCTTGTTTATCTTTTCGAAGCAATCCATGAATATCTCTTTCTTTTTGACCTCTATCTTTTGTATCATATCCACAACTGCTTTTTGCTCTTCTTCAAGTTTCTCTATCTTTGATTTTACTTCGAGGAGAAGCTCTTCTTCTTCTCTTACGGCTTCACTAGCCCTCAGATTCACTGCACCAATTGAATTTAGCTCGCGGTCTACATCTGATAGCATCTTTTTCATATCTTTAATTGTGACATCACTTATGATTTGCGTCTTAGGGATTTCCTTAAGTTCTTCTTCGAGGTCTGCTAAGCGCACCTCTGCCTTGCCAACTTCAATCCTTATCTCACTGCCGTCACGCTCTGCCTTAACCATGTCAGAATCCACAATGCTAAGCTCTGTCTTAAGCTTTTGAATCATGCCGAGAAGGCCTTCTTTATCCTCTAGAAGAGAAGCTATCTGTTCACTCCTTTTAAGCTTCTTCTCCTCTATCTTTGCAAGCTCTTTTTTAAGGCCTTCTATTGCCTTCATCTTCTCTTCTTTTTGCTTATTCAACTGCTGCTTTTCAACTGCGAGTTCATTGATTCTAGACCTTATGGTTGATGTCCTTTCAGCAATGTTTTTTATTGTGCTTTCAGCAATTCGCAAGTCACTTTCGAGGAGAGAAAGCTGGCCTTTAAGCTCGCTTAGTTGTGAGTATTTCTCTGCCCGGGTAGATTGAGAAAGCTCCTCGAGAAGTGTTCTTTTTTCTGAGCGTAACCTGTTAAGCGATGCAATCTTTTGCTCAAGAGATGCTATTTCGTTTGAAAGGCCTTTTAAGTCCCTCATGCTGCCTTTTTCTTCATCAATCTTTTTCTTTATCTCGTCTATTCTCTTAAGTTCTTTTTCTTTGGCTTGCAGTTCTTGTGCAAGCTTTGAGAATGTCTCTAAATCTGACTCAGTATCCTTTATCTTGGCACGAATGTCTTTGAGCTTTTCTGCTATAGAGTTTTTCTGCATTTCAGCCGTCTTGAGCTCCTTAATTTTTTTCTCTTGCAGTTTTTTCTTTTTTTCTGGGCTAATGCTGCTCTCGCATATGGGGCATTTTGCTGACGCGCTTTCTATGCCAGCAAGGGACTCTTTTAACTGACTTATCAGCCCTGCCTGCAAACCATCCTTAGTGATGGCTTCAAGCTCAAGTTCCCTAAGCTTTTTTAGTTTCTCTTCCAAGGATTTCGACTCTAAAACATTCAGTTGCTCTTTTAGCTTTGAGATTGATGCCTTTAGCTGGTCTGAGTTGGCCAGTTCGACAGAAAGTTCCTTTATGCGCTTCTCCCTTACATCATTCTCGCCTTTTATCTCGCCAAATTCCTTCTGCTTAATCTTTACTTTGTTCTGCAATTTCTCAATTTCCTGCTCAAGTGAAAATATTTCTTGCTCTATTTCGGCCTTTCTTGACGATTCCGCTTGAATATCTTTCTCCTTCTGCTGAATCTCGCTTTCAATAGATGCAATTAGCGAATTTTGCTCTTCAATCTCAAGCTTTATTGCTTCTATTCGCTGGCTTTCTTCATCTTGCCTTTTGAGCAAGTTGTGAAGCTCTGCAGCAAGTGAATTTTCCTGAGATTCAATCTTCAAAATAGATGCAGAATTTGCGCTTATTATTTCCTCTGAAACCCTTATTTCAGTCCTAAGCTCTTCTGACTTTGTTCCAAACTCTTGGTATATTTGCTGTTGTTCCTCAACAATCTTCCTGCTAAGCTCCTCGCTTTTCTTTTCAAACTCAGCAATCTTTTTAGTGATTGATTCTTTTTCAGCAGCCCTTTTGGAGGCCTTTTCTTGCAATGCTGTGAGCTTTTCCTTGTTCTTCTGTATCTCCTGCCTTATGGATTCGGCTTCAGAATTTATGATGCTTGCCTTAAGCATATTCCTCCTTTCAACAAGGCTCTTGTAACGCTCTGCCTGTTCGCGCTCTTTTTGGAGTTGCTCAAGCCGTGCAAGCTTCTCCTGCAGCACAAGTTTTACATCTTTTATCCTTTCGTTGACCTTATCAAGGTTAACCTGTGCCTCCTTGCGCTTTATTTCAAATTCTTCGATCCCTGCAAGTTCATCTATTATTGTGCGCCTCTGCTCAGGGTTCATCTCAATTATCCTTGTTATATCACCTTGTGCTATGAAATTGTGCTTGCTCTTGAGGCCAAGTTCCTCTACAAGTGAAACGAGCTCATTAAGTGTGACCTTCTTATCATTAATCCTGCATTCGCTTCGACCTTTGTTGTCAATAAGGCGGCTTATTGTTATTTCTTCATTGTCGCGCTTAAGCTTGAGCTCAACCTTTGCATATTTTTCAGCTGCATTGTAATTCACAAGCTCGGTTATCTTGCCCATCCTCAAGCTTTTCATTGATGTTTCGCCAAGGACAAAAAGCAATGCATCTAAGAGATTGCTTTTGCCTGAGCCATTTGGCCCTATTATTGCGGTAAGGCCTTTTTTAAAAGGTATCTCGGCACTTCTAAATGACTTAAAGTTCTTGAGAACAAGTTTCTTTATTTCAACCATACGCTAACCACTTGAAGTCATCTTTCGTGCTTTGAGTAGTAAAGTGCTATTGTGCCAAGGCAATAAGCAGCATTGAATGTCCCAAACAAAGCAAAGATTGAAAAAACTGTTATGTTATCCTCAAAGGGTTCTACTGCAGCATTGTATAAAAGGCCTGTCAAAAGTAAGACCAGAAGAAGCACAAAGAAAAGCAACAGCGTAGCCCAAAAATGTTTATTAACAAAGCCCCAATTTTTCTTCAATGCCTTTTTAGTGTTTGTTTTCTCCTCGGCAAGTGCTGGAATTACAAACGCGAACAGGCGTATATAAAGAACCAAAAAAATTAACATGAACAAGAACATTATAGCAAAGTAAAGGTAAATGTTCGATATTGGCAATAACGTGATTACAAACAAGATCACAGAAGCAGAGACAAAGAAAAGCAGCATTGTTCCAAGGAGCACAATAATGTTCCAAAGAGAGCCAAATGCGAAAGCCAGTGCGCTCATTATGCTGCCCTTTTTATCTTTGGTAAGTATAAGGCGGCAGTAATAAATAGAGATAAGTAAAAAAGCAGCAAGGCCTAAAAAGGCATAGTCAAAAATGTAAAAAAGCCCTTTTGGGTTAGTATTAAGAAAGTAAGACATTGCATGGATTGGATTGCTTAAAGGTGCTTCGCTCGTTGACATGAAGTAAATGAACTCAAGCATCTCGAGCTGGAAAAAAACTGAGACAAGAGCAAGCGCTAACATCATAATAAAAATAGGCACCAAAGCAAAAGGCCTTTTAAGCATCACACCAAGTGAGCCAGCCAGAGCATCAAGCATAGTTATCAATTCTAATAAGTAATTGAATGTTTATATAACTTTCCTTGAGTCTTGGGTAGAAACTTTTTGGCTAAGTTATTCCAAAATCTCAACATCGTCAACTTGGCCGTCGCTATCAAGGTCTAGGCCTTCAACAACGTGTGCAATTCTTCCCTCTGAGAAGCTGTTCGGCATGGCCATTTCAGCTGTCTTTAGCATCAAAGCAAGCACAGAGGCCTTTGTGCCGACATTCCTCTTGCCAGCAAGGAATAAGATTGAGCGATCTTCAAAGAAAGGATGCTTAATTTTCTCAACAATGCCTATTGAATCCTCTGTATACTCTTTATCCGAGTTTTTGCTCTTTATAACCCAATGTGCATTCTTCTGCCAAAATTTTATGCTTAGGTGCTCATTAACCTCAGCACTTGTCTTGTTTGTTATTGGTCCACCAACAACTATAAGGTTTGCGTTTTCTTCATTTATAGGCCCAACCATTGTGTCAAGATAAACAAATGGCTGCTTTATGCGGTTGCAGAAAAGCCCAAGAAAACATGAAAGTTCTGCGGCAATATGCGCGTCTCTGGCCCTTGCCTTGAATACTCCATGTGAATCTGGAGCGCCTATCACAATCTTAGCATCCAAAACACCATTCCTTATGAAGGGGTGGAAAAAGCCCTCTAGCGCTTTTGGCATGCTCTTTTCCTGGCCTGTTATCTCCATATTTACCTTTTGCTCTGGGAATGGCACAAATGCAAAACACTTTTTTGTTGCAACATAGTACTTTGCAAGACCGCCTTGCTTTTCTTCTTTTTTTGTGATCTCCAAAAGGCCTGCGTTTTTAAGCTTATTTATGTAATAGTAAACTTCCTGTTGCCCAAGCCCTAGTTTCTTGGCAAGCTCCGCAGGGTATTTTTCGCCAGAGGCAAACTCACAAAATATCCGCCAGCACTTCTCATTGAGAAGAGGCCTTATTGCTTCTGGTGACTGAAGAATCTCACAAAAGCTTTGGTAGCTTTTGCCATCCTTATCAAAAGAAATCTTGCCTTGCAAAGAAACCACCTAAAAAATTTTATTACTACTAAAAAATAATTTTTAATTATAGTATAAAAACCTTTTTATTAATATGCTAATTTGCAAAAACAGCACTAATAATTGTTTTTTAGTGGTTTTTAAGGTATTTTAGCGGCTTTTATATACAAAAATGAATAAATTTACATATCCTTAGCTTCCTGCCGGTGTATCTATGTGCGGAATTGTGGGCGTTGTTTCTGACAAACAGGATGCTGGTTATTTAGCTTATGAAGCACTAAAAAAGCTAGATTACCGTGGTTATGACAGCTGGGGGCTTGCAGTTTCAAATGGAAAAAAAATAAGCTTACACAAACGCATAGGCAAGATAAGTGTGCTCCCAAAAAAGATGCATCAAGGCAACATGGCTTTAGCGCACACGAGATGGGCAACACATGGTAGGGTATGCGAAAAAAATGCTCACCCACAACTATCACAAGGCAAAAATGTGTTTGTTGTACACAACGGAATTTTAGAAAACTTTAAGGAGTTAAAGGCATTTCTTAAGCGCAAAGGTTTCTCCTTTAGAAGTGAAACTGACACTGAAGTTATACCAAACCTTATAGAGTTTTACATGTCTAAGGGCAAAAGTTTCGCTGATGCAACAAGGTCTGCATTGAAAAAGCTCGAAGGAAGCTACGCAGTCATAGCAATTGCAAAAAATTATAATGGGCTGATAGCTGCAAAGCGTGACCTTCCCTTGGTAATAGGCCTTTCTGAAGGAAAAAAATTTATAGCAAGTGACTTAGTTGCAATAGCAAAAAAATCTGAGAGGTTTATTTTTTTGGGCGACAATGAAATTGCGGAGGTTGGCGAAAAAATAACCTTTCTCTCAATTAATAGCGGAAAGCCACGGGCAAAGAAAGCTGTGCGCATTGAAGTTAAGAACCTTGAAAACAGCAAAAATGGTCATAAGCACTACATGATTAAGGAAATAAAGGAATGCCCAATTGCAATGAGAAATGCTTGCATGCAGCCAAAAGATTTGCTTGGTTTGGCTTTGAAAGAAATAAGAAGTTCAAAAAAGATATATCTAATAGGATGCGGCACCAGTTACCATGCCGCTCTTCTTGGCGCCTCGCTTTTCCGCAGAATAACAAAAAAAGATGCTATTGCTGTGTTAGCCCCTGAACTTAAAAACTTTTCATATCAGCTTGAAAGCAAAGCCCTTGTTATTGCACTCTCACAGAGCGGTGAAACAGCTGATGTCCTAGATGCGGTACGCCTTGCAAGAAGCCACGGCGCGAAGGTGCTATGCATGACGAATGTTTTTGGCTCTACGATAACGCGGCTAAGCAGCATAAGTATGCTCATGAATGCTGGCCCTGAGATCTGCGTAGCATCAACAAAAAATTATGCCGCACAGATATCTTTGCTTTACTTCCTTGCAAAGGCAGCCACGGGCAGAAGCAGTGATGCAAAAAGAGAAATTGCGTTTGCAGCAGGAAAAGCGCACGAAATGATAAAAGAGAGCATTGAAGATGCAAAAAAAATAGCAAAAAAGCTCAAAAAAGCAAAAAGTGCTTTTGTAATAGGTGCAGAAGAAAATGCTTTTGTTGCCCTAGAAGGTGCTTTGAAGATTAAGGAGGTAAGCTATGTGCATGCTGAAGGCCTCCATGCCAAAGAACTTAAGCATGGAACAATTGCCCTTATAGAAAAAGGCGTGCCAGTGATTGTGATAAGCACCAAAAAAAATGACTTTGCGGTACATAGTGCCCATGAAGTGAAATCAAGAGGTGCGTTTGTGATAGGGCTTTCAACAAAAAGCCATGATGTCTTTGACTGGTTAGTTAAGGTGCCAGAATGCCAGCTTAGCAGCTTGCTTGCGGCAATCCAGCTTCAGCTGATAGCATATCACCTAGCGGTTGAGCGCAAAAAGGATCCTGATAAGCCAAGAAACTTGGCAAAATCGGTAACTGTGAGGTGATTATGTGAGTGAACTGTTTGGAACTGATGGCATAAGAGGAATTGCAAATGAATTTCCAATAGAGCCAAACGCAATTGTTTCAATAGGCAAAGCCATTGGTAAACACCTGAGTAGAAGATATGAGAAAGTAAGTGTAGTGGTTGGCAAAGACACTCGCCTTAGTGGCTACATGGTTGAGAATGCAATAACAGCAGGCCTTTTGTCAAGCGGCTGTGATGTCATGCTTGTTGGCCCAATGCCAACGCCAGGTGTTTCACACCTTATAAAATCCCTCAATTGTGAAGCTGGAGTAATGATAAGTGCATCCCATAACCCGGCAGAGCATAATGGCATCAAAGTATTTGATGAATGTGGCTTCAAGCTCTCTGAAGATTGTGAAAAAAACATAGAGAGAATATTTTTAGAAATTATGGGAAACTCCAAACAAAAAAATGGCGCTAAGGTTGGAAGGGCACAGAGGATTGATGACGCAAGAGGCCGATACATAGAGTTTGTGAAAAGCACTATTGAAAACCGCTCTCTTGAAGGGCTTAAAGTAGTTGTTGATTGCGCCAATGGTGCTGCTTACGCAATTGCCCCAAAAGTTTTTTCTGAGCTTGGCGCAGATGTTCAGGCAATCTGCGTTAACCCGGATGGCTTGAACATAAATAAAGGGTGCGGAGCATTATATCCAGAGAACATGTGTAGGATTGTCAAAAAAATAAAGGCAGATTTCGGCGTTGCTTTCGATGGAGATGCTGACAGGCTCATAGTCTGCGACGAAAAAGGTGTTGTGGCTGATGGCGATATACTGCTTGGGCTTTTTGCAGAAAACATGTTAAAAAATGGCACAATAAAAAATAAGGCAGTAGTTGCAACTAAGATGAGCAATATTGGCCTTGAAAAGTTTCTAGCTGAAAGAGGCATTAAGATGATAAGGACAGATGTTGGTGACAGGAATGTAGCCAATGCGATGCGTTTGCACAATGTTACCTTAGGTGGTGAAAAATCAGGGCATCTGCTATTTAGGAAATACAATGAAACACCAGATGCAATAGTTGCAGCATTGCAACTTGCAAAAATTATAAAAGATGAGCAAAAAAAACTTAGCAAGCTGAAGGAAAAAATAAAACTCTTTCCACAAGTTATGTTAAATGTTCCTGTAAGGGAAAAAAAGCCATTCCAAAAAATGGCTTCTGTAAAAAGAGAAATTAAGGTTGCTGAAGAAGCACTTGGCTCAGATGGTCGCGTATTTGTGAGATACTCTGGCACAGAAAACTTGGCAAGGGTAATGGTTGAGGGCAAGTCGGAAAAGCTTGTTAAGGACAGTGCAAAAAAAATAGCTTTTGCAATAAAGAGTGAAGTTGGATGAAGGCAAGAAAAATAATAAACGAAGCAGAGAAGATTATTGAAAAAAGCAAGCCAAAATTTTGGGAAGTTATAGGTCTTCTTGACTCCTTAGAGATAAAAAACTGCTGTAAAAAGGCAGATATTGAAAAAAATGTTTTTGTTAAGGGGGTTTTGTTTGCGGATAGCGGCGCATTAATAAAATCTGGCACCTATATTGAAGGCATTGCTTATATTGGAAAAAACAGCTTAATAGGCCCTAATGCTTACTTGAGGGGCAACACAATAATTGCTGAAGAATGCAAGATTTCAAACTCCGAGATTAAAAACAGCATACTGCTGCAAGGAGCAAAAGTGCCACATTTTTCCTACATTGGCGATTCCATAATAGGCAAGAAGGTGAATATGGGCGCTGGCTCTAAAATTGCCAACTTGAGAATGGATTCTGCCAATGTTAAAGTGGATTTTTTTGGTGATAAAGTTGACTCTGGCAGGAGAAAGCTTGGCGCATTGATAAAAGACAAAACAAGCATAGGAGTAAATGCTGTTATAAATTGTGGTGTCATCATAGGAAAAAATTGTATCGTTTATCCAGGCACTTTCGTAAGGAAAAGTGCTAAGGACGGAGAGATAATCTTTTAGTAACTTAAAAAAAGAAAATCATAATGGATAAACTACATGGCCTGTGACTGCATCAATAAAAAATCTTTTCTTAACTTTTGTCTTCGAGTTTTCGGTTATGCACTCATAAACGGGCCAGTAGACATCTTTGACTGCAGTTATAACCATTCGTTTCCATATTCTTTGCAGAAGGTCTTTTACCTCATTCTTTGTATACTTTTCTTGCTCTTTCATCAGGACATCAGTATTAACAAGAGGCAAATCCTGAAGCGACTGATGCAAAGGATGCATTGGGCTTGGTGGTAGGTCGAAATCTTTGCTCAATCTGTAGAGTATCATGCCTTCCTTATTGAATATTTCTGCTAGACCAGCATCGCAAAGGCGCTTAAGTATCTTCTTTACTCGATCTTCATCCAGGAATGATCTCCTGCTTATATGGTATGCTGTCAGTGGCTCTGTCAGGAAATTGAGGACAAAGATTTCCTCTGCTGAAAGGTTGTAAAGTTCTTTAAGGCCTTTTGAATGTACGAAGATACCCTTTACAAAGTGTATGAATTCGCCATTTAATGAGTTTACAAAGAGAACACCTTGCCTGAAGTTCTGTTCTTTAGTGAAGTAATTGAACTCGACTTTATAGAGAGGAATATGCTTGAGGTTCAGCTCAACAAGTTTCTCAGTACCTCCAAAAAATAAAAAGCCGGAAAGCCTTTTCCTTATTTTTGCTTCAATGGCTTCCCTTGACACATTTGCTGGAAAGCTTAATAGCTCAATAGTGCCATGCTGTGGCACAGGCCTTTGCATGGGCTGCTCTCTCTGCACTGCCTGTTCTGGCTCTTTTGGTGCTTCTGTTTTAGGAGCTACAGCAGCAGTGGTCTCTTCTTTTTTTACAGGTCCCGGCCTCTGAATCTTGTCTTCCAGTACAACAAGGCCTTCTTTTTCAAGTATCGTGGCGCCTTTCTTTTCAAGTTCAGACAAAAGTGCTCTTTTATCAACGCTTGAGCTGTACTTTGCGTTTAGCGAATTAAGAGTCCTGAAAATTTCAGCTAGTTTTGCTTGGCCATCCCTTTTAAGCCTAGACCAATACATTGAGGTAATAAGATTCAAAACTTGCTCATTGCTAAGCGAAACCTTAGTTTCGGCTGTTTCTATTTCACGACCTTCATGCTGGCTCATCCTAGGCCTTATTCGCATCACAAAGCCGCGGCTTGTCTCTTCCCTGCGGTCGCACACTAGAGCAACACCAACAGGCAGTGTTCTTATGAAAGATCCGGTTTTATACCTGTGTGGTATTATTGCGGGTGTCCTTTTGTAAACTGCCTTTATATCATCGTTGAAAACAAGCTTGTGGACTATTATTATATCGAGTTGACTCAGTACTCTGACATCAATGGCTGATGGCTGCTGCGTTGCAAAAACAAGTGAGCAACCAGGCCGCCTTCCTTGTTTTACATATTCTATCAACGCGTCGCTAGCGGCCGTCTTAATGTTTCCGCTTGGTATTAGCGTGTGTGCTTCATCAAGCACAAGCCATGTTGGCGGTATTTCAACCTCAAGCATCTCTTCGCTTGACTCAAATCTCTTGGCGGCTTCCTTTCTTGTCGCAAGTTTTCTTGCAGCAAGTATGCGCCTTGCTAGTATTCCAATAACAAGCGCTGTGACATTATCATCCAAAAAGCTCGTATCTATTATTGTAAGCTGCCCCTCTCTGCTAAGCTCAGACAAAGGTGTTCCTTGTACATCAAAAACACCCCATGCTTTTGAAGCTTCAAATCTACTCACTAAAGCGCGTATTGAATCAACTTTAAAACCTTTGTCTCTTGAGCTTAATTCAATATCATTCTCAAGGCAGAATATTATATCATCTATTGAATAATCCTTAGTGCCTTTTATGCGCTCCTTATTGACAGTAATATAGCCCTTTGCAACCTTATCGAGTGCCTTTTCAAGCAAAAGGCCTGTTGGGCTGAAACGCTCAAGCCCAAAAGTAAGGCACCAGTCCTGAGCAGTCAGCATAGACGGCTTTATTGAAAAGGTTGCATCATATGTGCCTGCTGGTGTTTGCTTTTCCATACCTTTTGGGATAAAAACCACGATATTCTCAAGCCCTTTTGGCTCAAGACCCCAGCTCTTTAGTGATGCAAGCTCCCTTTCTTCGCGGTTAGCGTAACGCATGCTCCAGAAAACCCCAACTGGATCAACAACAATGACTCCAACATTTTTGTTTTTAAGGGCCAACTCTTCTGCTACAACACCAAGCACATAACTCTTTCCACTGCCCCTAGCACCACAAACAAAAACAACATGTGGCCCTAAGCTGTCCATAAGGATATTCTTCTCAGGATAGTTTTCCTCAGAAACCCTGCCAATGAACAGTGCTGCTTCAGAGCCATACTTCTCAAAAGTTGATTTGCTTCTGCCAATAAAGGCATTGCCTTGGGAGTCCTCTAAGAAGCTGAGCTTAGGCAATATTTCAAGGGTCGGCTCAGAAACAAATATCTTGCCTTCAGGAGCAGCAGTATCGTCAACGAAATCTGTTAAATCGTCTTCGCTTGGTTCCACTTTTTCAGAAGCTTCTTGGCCATCAATCGGCTCTTTATCACTCTCTAATGGCCCTGCTTCTTGTTCTTCTTTTTTTTCTTCTTTTTTCTCTTTTTGTTTTGGTTTCTTTTTGCTTTGCTGACTCTTCTTTCGCTCCTTAGCTTGCTCTTCTTCCTCATCTTTAGAAGCGCCTTCTTTTTGGGACTTATCTTCCTGCACAGCCTCTTTTTCCTTTTCAGCTGCACCACCCTTTGATTCAGTAGTTTGAGGCTCCTTTGCATATATGCTTTTTTGCATCTTCTCAGATTCTTTCTTAGCGACCTCGTTTAGCTTTTTCCTGGCCTCTTTCAGCTCGTCATCTAAGCCAAAAACATCTTCAAACAGGTCTTCTTCTTGTGTATCCTTTTCAACTTCAACCCTTTTCTCCTCGCTCATCTATCTCACGGCAAAAAATTAATAGTTTTACCCATATATTAAAGGTTTCCATATATTAAATATTTACTTTTAACTGCCTACAGTTGAATTTCAGCGAAGAAAAAGGATTTTCCCAACAAACGCAAAATAAAAGATTTCAGCCACATGTGACTTCTTCTTTAGAAACCGTGCCATCTTTGTCCTTGTCAAAAAGCCTTGTGTACCAGTGTTTACTCTTGTCAGCAATAGAGGAGTAGCAACTGCCTGGCTTAATGAATTTAGATAAGTTAGAATTTCTTTCTTCTAAGCTAATCCCTTGGCTCTGCCAAAACTCGCATAGAATTTCTTTGCATCTAGCCATTGTTATGGGGCCGCCGCTGATATTGCACTCTACTAGCTGAGCACAGTAGATTGTGTCTTCGCATATGCCTGTGCCTATAAGAAAACTTTCGTCATAGCCACTCAATACACAATCCTTGGTTAGATCAAGGCCATTATCAGTGCCAACAATGGTCTCTTTACAGAAGTCAGCAATTGTTTTAAGGCTTGGTGATGCCTTTGCAGAATTGCATGCAGACATGCATTTTGTTTCCGCAGCCCTTTTAGCGTCAAGAAATTTTTGCTCACAATTTTGCATAGGTGGGTTAATGTATTGAGTTACCAGCTGTATAACAAGAAGAGCCACAACTTACAGATCAAAAAATAAACGATGAGGTATTATATAAAGGTTACCTTTAAGAGGTTCTGTTAACTTAATGTTGATAGCTCTGAATTCTGTAGCTTTTTTATCATAAATTTCAATTCTCGACTTCAATATTTACTCCAGAAACTTTAGCCACAGTATTGCCATTAAGACTTTGATGCAGTCTAAAGAAGTTATAGAAAACAAACCAACCACCAAGAAATGTGGCTGTTTACTCGCTTTTTAGTCCTCTCATGGGTTTTAGTCTGTCCTTAAGAGTCCATGAAGTCTTTCAATAACATTATTTGTTTCTCTTTTTCTTAGTTAAGAGAAGTTTTCTGCAAGGCGAAGCTGAAACCATATGTCCCGAAGTGATGTGGGCAACCACTTATTTTAGTGGCGGGCGGTTGGGGGTTTAAGGTTTTTGGCTATTGGACTTAACGTCTGCGATTTAACGAAGTCGCCGAAGGCGATTTGGGTGAAGCGAACCGCAGGTGAGAGAAACCGTTAAATCAATGTTATGCTCTCTGACCACAGGGAAGACGAAATTTTAGTGCAACGATGCCGAAGGCAAAAATTTCGAGTTGCG
>JAWALG010000011.1:0-27572 GCA_038886995.1 Candidatus Iainarchaeum sp. | reverse complement strand
TATAAAAACACTTTCGGCAAGCGGCACTCTGCATGCTTTGAGGAGAAAAAAAGAGAAGTTCAAGAAAGAGCTAAAATTTTAGTTTTTTGGCCGATGCATCTAGTGCTCGGATCTCTTAGCAATAAAAAAGACCATTAGCAGTGCTATCAAAACTGCCGCAGTGTTAATCTCATCTGTTTTTACCTCGGGCAGTTCAGGCGAAACATAAAATGATGCAGAGCGTCTGCATTCAAGGGCATCACAGCCATCAATTTCCGCATTGATAGTATACTGGCCGGGTTCAACAAGAGGCCCTATATTGGATGTTGTATTACATGGAAAGCCCGAGAGGCGTATTTTGTTTTTCTCTGTGCCAAATTCAATCGAAACAGTTTCGGAGGATGTGCATTTTATTGAAATGCTTGCCACACCATAAAGATGGGTGTCCTTAACAGTCAAATTGGTGATTCCTTTTGCTTCGCTAACGTTGACCACTGCAGAGCCCACTGCAAAATAGCCCAAAGGGCTTGAGGCAATTACCCTTGCCAAATACGTGCCTTTTCTTCGATAAGCGTGGAACAGCTCATAGCCATTGCTTCTAGTAATTCCGTCATCAAAATCCCAATCATAGCTTGTAAAAATATTTTTGCCATCAGTGGTGGATGCGACAAACAAAACAACCAAAGGTGCAAAGCCATTGTTTGGGTTTGCAGTTAATCGCAATGTTTCAACCTCTTTGCCAACCAGAACCTTTTTCATAGCAAGACCTGACATTTTTTGTTTTGTACCGTCCTTACCATTATCTGAAACAGTCAAGGTTACAGTGTAAACTGTGTATTGTAAGCCATTATCCGAGTATGTATGGGTTACTTTTTTCCCTGATGCTTTGGAGCCATCGCCAAAGTTCCATGCATACGATGTTATGAAATCACCAGCATCAGGGTCTGATGAGCAGGAGGCATCAAATGTGAATTCAGTTATGCCTGGAAGGCCTTTTGAAGGTGAAACCTCGAAACAAGCCAAAGGCGGCATATTTTCTGATGTTGGATCTTGTTGTGGGTCAGTTGCACTTCTTTTCACAGCATTTATTATCGCATAATCGTAATCGCATGAGCCACTAGTATCGCAAGCTTTAAGCTTCACGCTAGTACTACCAAGAGTGGCGTTAACTGTTATTCTCATCCAGTCATAGTAATCAGAGCCAATCTCCCACTCACACTTTGAAATATTGCCATCGGGGTCTATGCTATCCAAACAAGAAAGCTCCACTCTGTTATTTTCAAAAACATTTATCGTCCTGGTAGATTCTTCCAAAGAAGGCCTTGATGTTATTATTGCTTTTGGGAGGCAATTTGGAAGGCCTGATTGCTCAGAGCAGCCAAAGCTACAGTATGTTGAGATGCCACAATCCTCTTCTGAGCTTTTAGTTGTACAATAAGCCCCGCTAACAGTAGAATCTACGCACACACCATTTCTTACACTTTTATAGGTCTTCTTGTAAGTAGGGCTGGTTGTTATTTGAAGACATCTTTGGATATTACAATCGCCTGCGCTTGAATATCTTGAACAATCGTCTACCTCGTAAAGTGGGCCGTTACAGCTATCATAAAGCCAGACAAAATTTTCCCTGCATTTTTTTTCTTCTTTGCAGCATCTTGAATTTGCGCATCCTGAATATGAATAACACTGAATCTCTGCAGCACACTCAGGGCCGCTTTCGGGATCCCTTATCACTCTAGTGCAAACATATTCTACACGGCAATCTACAGCATCTGAGCACTGACAGTTAGATTGGTTATCAATAATGCATTCAATCTCACTTTTGTAATAGTCATATTCTTTGCATTTGTCTTGGCCTGGAGCACAAGCAGAGTTGTTGCAACCATCAAATTTAAAACATGTTAAGCCGGAAACATTAACAGACCTGCACCTAACGGCATCAAAGCAATTACATCTGGTTCTGTTGTCATTTACGCACTCAATATTAGTAGAATAATAACCATGATCACTACATGACTGGGGTGGTTGACAAGACACACAGCTGCCTCCTTGGCAACATTGGCCTGTGGGGCAGTCAGCATCGGATGTACATTGGGGTGGCTGCTGACACGGCTGACAAGTGTTGTTAATGCAGCAATTCGGGGAACATTCAGTATCAGTAGTGCAACCTAAAGGTGGGCAAGCAGTGCAACTGCCCCCTTGGCAACATTGGCCTGTGGGGCAGTCAGCATCACTATCACAACCAGCAGATGGGCATGTCTGGCAATGACCATTTATACAGCAAAGGCCACCACCACATTGCGAATTAGAAGTGCATGAAGTTGGAGCACAGGGATCACAAACGCAAGCAAAGCAGCACCAATCACCACAGTCACTATGATCAAGACATTCGCAATTATCAGGCGGCTCTTGCGAATCGGGGGGCTGCACGGGTGAATCGGAGGGTGGTTCTTGGCCTCCACCGCCACCGCCGCCATTACCATTAGCAATAACTCGCCCAAAGGAAAGGCCAGTAAAACTTAGCAGCGCGAAGACATAAAATAGCAAAATTAGGAAAAATATTTGAGTTTTATGAGTATTTTTAAAGTTAAAACCAAATCTCTTACTTTGCCCCATCATGTTTTTCACACTAAATAGAACACAAAAAAATAAAAAATGGGGCGCTATAATTTAGATATGCAATTGGACAAATTTAAAGAGTTTTTTGGGCAAAAGAAAATAAAGTTAGCACTCATTTTCATTGTGTTTTTTGCAGTTTCGCTTTTTTTCTTTAATTTGTGGACAAACCCACAAAACAATGTAAAGATAACAATTAAGGCGTCCCAGCTTGCGGAGCACAAACTTTTTTTTGTACCATCCGGCAATTTAGAGCTTGAACTCAACAATGATACTGAAAAACAATGCATATTCTTAATGTTTCCATACACAAACGCTGGCAACATTAAGTCAAACTTCGTTAAACCTGTTGATCCGAATGAGTCATTCCCTTTCACAAAAGAGATAAAAGAAAACGAAGCTTATGCTATTAAATGCACTACAGAAAATGCAAACTTTGAATGGAAGGACCTGCCTGTTTTAATTGTAGGGAGCAGAAATGACTATGTAGTGCATGCAAAAATTAAAAGTGGCAGAATAATTGATTTTGAAGCAGATTCTCTTATCTCGAGAGTTGATATAACACCAAAAACCAAAGTTTGGTTCATTGTAAAGAACACCGACCAAAATTATTGGTCTTTTGACATAATGACTGACAAGGAAAGAGTTGCTAGGGAGGGCGAACTGCTTAAATTTTACACTGAAAGGTATTGGCCACCATTAAAGCAGAACCAAGTAATTGTAATTGGTCCAGTGTCCTTCAAGGAAGGAACATATAGTGCAGGGCTCCATGACCATTATTGTCAAAAATGCCCCATACAATCAGAGTTTAAGATTTACTCTAAGTAGTTTCATAGAATGGGGCTTTTTTTCAAATAGGAAGAATTTACGGGCTATTGGAAAACATTTAAATTATTATCATATATAAATTCTTCAGTTGGGGCAACTTTTTATGCTTAAAATCTTTGTTTTAAAACGAGGTGAAATCAATGTATATAGACGAAGGAGCAAAGATGGCGTCTGCGTATGATCGCGCAGCAACAATGTTCTCGCCTAAGGGGCGACTTTATCAGGTTGAATATGCCTCAAAGATAGTTGAACAAGGAACTCTCGGAATAGGCCTTGTATATGCAAATGGGGTTTTATTCGGTGCTGAGAAGGCAATAACAAGCAACCTCATGATACCAGAATCAGTTGAAAAGCTTTTCAAGATAGACGACCACATAGGTGCAATAAGCGCAGGGCTTGTTGGTGACGCAAGGCGACTAGTAAAGATAGCAAGGGAACTTGCCCAAGAGAACATGATTTACTACGATGAACTTATAGATGTTGAATATCTTGCAAAAGAGATAAGCTCAATAAAGCAGGTTTTTACACAGTATGCTGGCATGAGGCCTTTTGGCATAAGCTTCATAATTGGTGGCATAAACAATGGCAACAAGCGCATATTTGAAACAGAGCCATCTGGTGCTTTAGCAGAGTACAAGGCAACCGCAATTGGTAGAAACAAAAAGAAGGCAATGGACTTCCTAGAAAAGAAATACAGCGAAAAAATTGGACTTGAAGACGGCATAAAGCTAATAGTTAATACTATAAAACAAACAAAAGAAAAAAACGAAGCATTTGAGATAAATAATTTGGAGTTTGCATACATTGAAGATGGAAAGCCATACACGAAACTAGGAGCAAAGGAGCTTCGGGCCATAGTTTCAAAGTAATTTTACTTCAAAGCGTGGTTTTTAATGGTCAAGATTGAAAATGCTGTGGTAGCACGTTACACCTATAAGGGTGAAAAGTTTGAAATATTAGTGGACCCCAACTTAGCCATGGAAGTTAAAAAAGGTAAAAAAGTAAACACTGATGAACTGCTTGCAATTGACGAGGTCTTTAAAGACGCTGCAAAGGGCGAAAGGCAGTCGGAACATGTAGTAAAAGACGCATTTGGTACAAATAACATTTCAGAAATCGCAAATAGGATAATAACAAAGGGGGAGATTCAACTCACCACTGAACAGAGAAGAGAGTTGCGTGAGAAAAAGAAGAATGAGATAATACAGATAATTTGCAAAAACGCCTACAACCCGCAAACAAACGCACAGCACCCACCAGCAAGGATTGAAACGGCAATCAATGAACTAAAAATAGGGATAAATGAATTTGAGCCAGCAGAAGAGCAAGCAACAAAGATAATAAAACAGCTAAGCAGAGTGTTGCCAATATCTGTTGAAAAATTTGAGATTGCAATAAAGGTGCCTGCTAACCATGCTGGGCGTGCTAGCCCAATATTATACAGTTATGAAATAAAAAAGCAGGAATGGCAGAAAGATGGTTCATTAATTGCTGTACTTGAGGTTCCGGCTGGTATGAAAGCAGAGCTAATAGACAAGATAAGCAAACTAACCCAAGGAGAAGCACAGATAAAAATTCTGAATAAGGAGGCATCTTGATGGAATCCAAAGTTGTAGTTCCTGGAGAGCTTATAAGTGATTCGAGGTTACGGCTTGGGCAGCATGTGTTTATGGAAAACGGCAAGATATATGCTGAAACCGTGGGAATTGCAAGAACAGATAAAGGCATAGCCAGGGTTGTTGCCTTGCAAGGCAGGTATATTCCAAAAGTAGGTGATTTGGTAATAGGTGTCGTTGTATCTGAGGAATATTCAGTTTATGCCGTAGATGTGAACTCGTTTTATTATTCATTCATCCCTAAAGAAGAGATAAGGGTTCCGCTAAGAAAAGGTAGCATAATAAGCGCTAAAGTATCAAAGATAAATGAGATTAATGAAATATCACTAACAAATGTGAGGGCTCTTTACGGCGGCGAAATCCTACTTGTTGAACCAACCAAAGTGCCAAGAATCATAGGCAAAAACGCAAGTATGATAAAGCTTCTTCAAAATGGGACTAAATGCTCAGTAATTGTGGGTATGAACGGCATTTTGTGGGTTAAGGGTACAGAACAGGGGATTGAATTGCTTAAAAGGGCAATTGATAAAATAGAGAGGGAGTCCCACTTAGGCAACCTTACGCTTAAAATACAGAAGATGCTAAGCGAAAAGGCATCATCTGAATAGAGGTGTGTATATGGAAAAAGCAAATTATGAAAGGCCTGATGGAAGGAAGATCGATGAGCTTAGAAGTATAAAAATTGTGCCATCCGTTCTTACCAGGGCAGATGGCTCAGCTTATATAGAGTGGGGCCAGAATAAGGCAATTGTTGGCGTTTTTGGCCCAAGAGAAGCATTGCCGCAACACATACAAAATCCGACAAAGGCACTCGTAAATTACGTGTACAGGATGGCTACCTTTTCAGTACCTGAAAGAAAGAGTGCAAAGCCGGGGCGTAGAGAAATAGAGATATCTAAGGTATCTGGAGAAGCATTAGAAAGCGCAATTTTTGTTGAGAGGTTCGCAAACACTACAATTGACATATATGCATATCTCTTCGACAGCAACGCTGGCACAAGATGTGCTGCGCTCACAGCAGCGAGTGTTGCACTTGCTGATGCAGGCATACCAATGAGAGACCTTGTACCTGCTTGCGCTGTTGGCCGTGCCAATGGGCAGCTTATATTGGACCCGTGCAAAGAGGAAGAAGACGCTGAAGACGCAGTCGATATGCCAATGGCAATATTGCCAAGAAACAAGGAGGTTGTTCTTCTTCAGATGGATGGCCTTTTAACCTTAGATGAATGGAAAAAAGCTTTTCAATTAGGGCTAAATGGGTGCATGCAGGTATATGAAATTCAGAAGAAAGCAATAAAAGAAAAATATGAGCACATCGAGGGTGAAGAAAAAAAGGCAATAGAAGCCCTAAATGAGGAGATGGAATGTCTTGAAAGCAGTGGCGGAGAGCCACAAGGTGGTGATTTCCTTGAGGGATGATATCTTATTTGAGCTGCAAGGTGAAAAGGCAAAGGCCTACCTTGCGAAAGGTAAAAGAGTGGATGGCAGAGCATTGACGGAATATAGACCAATTTCAATAACACCAAAATTTTCAAAGAACGCTGATGGCTCATGCCGTGTTAACATTGGAGAAACAGACGTAATCGCTGGGATAAAGATGGAAATAGGCACACCTTATCCTGATTCTCCTGATGAGGGTTCAATAAGTGTTGGTGCTGAGTTCACGCCAATGGCTTCGCCCATATTCGAAACTGGGCCTCCTGATGAATACTCAATAGAGCTTGCAAGGGTAGTTGACAGATGCATAAGGGAAAGCAAAGCGCTTGACTTCAAGCAGCTTCTTATAGAAGAGGCCACAAAGGCCTGGATCGTGACCATAGATGTTTATGTGGTAAACGATGCTGGCAATCTTTTTGATGCAAGCTCACTTGCAGCGCTTGGCGCACTTCTTACTGCAAAGATTCCAAAGATAGATGGTGACAAGATAGTAAAAAATGAATATTCTGGTAAACTTGAGTTGAGCTGCCTTCCGTTGCTGACAACATTCTTCAAGATTGGGAATACGATAGTTGCAGATGCTGCTATAAGTGAAGAAAAGGCAGCAGACGCGAGGATCTCCATAGGGTCAACCGAGGGCAAGCAGCTCTGCGCTCTGCAGAAAGGGCTTGCCGGAAAGTTTACACAACAAGAGTTGGAAAGCTGCCTTGAAATGGCATTCGAAAAGGCGGAAGAACTGAGGTCAAAGCTTAAGGAGGTCTTAGCAGGAGAAGACTAAACTTGCAAAGTGGGGGAGTCGTATGGGAGACACAAAGAAAGTAAAATATGCCGGCCGTTTTGGGCCAAGATATGGAAAAGCCATAAGAGAAAGCGTTGTTGAAGTTGAGTCAAAACAAAGAAAAAAGCATACTTGCCCAAAATGTGAGTCAGAATCTGTAAAAAGAATATCAACAGGGATTTTCTTCTGCAGGAAGTGCAAAGCAAAGTTTGCAGGTGGGGCATATACCCCAAATACAATGTCAGGTACTATCGTCAAAAAAATGGTGCGCACTAAAACATTCTTGCCATTGCTTAAGGAGCTCATTGAACAAAAGGAGCCTGAACAAGAACCAGAGGAAAAAGAAGAAAATCAAAAGAAGCAAAAAGTTGAAGAGAAAAAACAAGTTGATGATGGGCAGGTGTAAAAAATGTATAAATGTCTTAAATGCGGAAAAGAGTTTGCTGAGATGCCAAAAGACCAAGTTAGGTGCCCATACTGCGCATATAGGGTTGTGCTAAAAGCAAGGCCTGAGGTCACAAAAAAGATAAAAGCGAGATGAGATGGCTAAGCAAGGCATTGAGTTAAAGCTTCTGTTTAAAAGCCCTGAGGAAGCAAAAATATTATATTGGGGAGTGAGGCCTGATATTGTACTACAACAGAGGCGCTCAAAAACAAAGTTCAATTGTAGGGGGAAAAGCATAGAATTAGTTATAATAGCTGAAGACAAAAATGCGCTAAGGGCATCATTTAGTTCCATAATGTCCCATTTATCCCTTGCAAAAAAAATAGCTGAAATCAGATGATAATTTTCCAATAACAAAATAGGAGGTTTTTAGATGGCTGAGGAACAGCAAAAACAGCAAAGAATCATTGAATTCCAAAAGAGCAGAGAGCAACTCTTAAGCTTGGGCGCAAGGAAGCAGCAGCTTCAGATGCAGCTTGCTATCGTTGACAGCGCCTTAGGTGAGCTAAAGGACTCTAAGCAGGAAAAAGTATACAAGTTGGTTGGCAATATAATGATTGAAAAGAACACAAAAGATGCGGAAAAGGAACTTAAAGAGCTTAAAGAACAGCTCGAATCCAAGATAGATACAATGCAAAAGCAGGAAGATTCCCTTATAAACCGCCTAAACAAGCTCAAGTCGCAGATAGAAGCAAAAGAAAAAGAAGAGTAGTTGCCAATGGCAGCCAAAGATATTCTGCGAATTAAAGGCAAAAATATACTTATTATAACACATAAAGGCGCTGATGTTGATGCTATAGCATCTGCAGCACTTTTGCGCACAGCACTTGTTAAAAACAACAATGTCGAAATAGCTGTGCCAGAACACATCAACAAGAAAGCAAAGGACGTTTCGGACTACTTGGACATACCATACTCTATGCAGCCAGACTTTTCGACTTTTGATGTTCTGGCTTTTGTTGACCTTAATTCTTATGAAATGCTCGGCTGCTTTGAGGAAGAAGTTCGCAGATCTGGTTGCCAAAAATTCCTTTTTGATCACCATACAAGAAGTCGGGATTCCATTGCGGATGAGGAAAACAGCTTAATAATCGAAGATGCTGCCTCTACTACTGAAGTGCTTTGCGAGTTCCTAATGGCTGAGAAAATAGAGATAAACGAAGAGCAAGCGCTTCTTATTGCTTTGGGTATAATTTCCGACACCGATAGGTTTTCTTTTGCAAGCAAAAAAACCTTTGAAATATTATCTGAAATGTTAAAGATTAGCGGCAAAGAGTTTAACGAAATTTTAGCCATGGCATCTCAGCAGAAGAACATATCTGAAAAGATTGCTGTATTGAAGGCCTTGCAAAAAGTTGAGATATTAAGGATTGGCGATATAGTAATTGCAAAGAGCAACATAGGGTCATTCGAGGCACAGGCTGCTGAAGCGTTAATAAGCTGCGGCGCTGACTTGGCTTTTGTTGGTGGTGTAACCGAAGGACAAGCACGCGTTTCTGGAAGAGCAGATTTTTTATTTGCAAAAAGTTATAGCTTAGATCTTGCAGATGACATATTTCAGAAACTGCCTCTTTTTTTTGAGGGTCGTGGCGGTGGCCACGCAACCGCTGCTTCTTTCACTGGCAAAGCAGAAGACCTTGATAAAATCATTAATAAGTGCATAGAACTGGCTTCTGCGAGAATAAAATAAAAGTGGTGGAAGGTCCGCACAGATTAAAGCCAAACACTCAGCCATTTGCTTTATCAGTATTTAGTGAGTTAACTATTTCAACAAGCTCGCTTATGTCTTTGAGCTCAAAATCTGGTTTTTCCACAGCAGAGTCATACACTACTTGGCCATATCTCGCAAGGGCAGTCCTCATTCCCAATTTTTTTGCACCAAGAATATCTCTAGCCGGGTTATCCCCAACAAATAGAACCTCTTGCGGTTTTAGGCCTAATGCTTTGAGTGCTTTCTTATAAGGGCTCGCATGTGGTTTCATTTTTCCTTTAGGACCGCGAGCAACCACAACATCAAAAAATTCGCAGAGGTTCATTTCGGCTAAGCGCAGCCATGCTTGCTTTATTGGTGCATCGCTTACTATGCCTAAACCTATGCCAAGCGACTTGAGTTTTATTAGTGTTTTCCTGGTGTTTGGATATGGTGTCAATGATCCCATCTTAGCTTTCCTGTATGCAACTATCGCATTTGCCAACATTGCATAGTCCATCTTGCCGTTTAGCTCTCTGATAAACCTGTCGAATATGCTTTGGTTTTCCATGCCGTACTTCTCGTACATACCAAACAGTATTTTAATGCCTTTTTCTTCATCTATCTGTAGGCCTGCTTCAATCATGGCCCTTACAGCGGCTTCGCTTGCTGCGCGTTTCATTCTCATGAAGTCCACTAAAGTGTTGTCTAAATCAAACACAACTGCACGTATCATAAAAATCCATACTTAGGGATAATTTTAAAAGACTCAAGTTTGGCATAAATTGGCATAGCCATTACTTCATATTCTTTATTTTTAGGAAACAGTATTCGCAAATAAACTTCTTGTTGAAATCAATGCCAACCTCGCAGTGGTTACCGCAAAGAACGCACTGGGTTCCTTTTTTCTGTGTTTTCATAAGTGCCCAATCGTAAAGCAGTTCCCATGTAACCCAACTAGGTAGCATTAGCTCCTGCATTACACTTTTGTCGTTGCATGCAATTCTTTCAGCATAAGTGGTCAGTACATACTTGTCAATGTTCTCTAGCCATTTAACCCTATCAATGTTGCCTTTGCGAGTAAATTCCATTATTTTTTGTTTATAGAGCTCTCCTGCCATAAAACCACCTAATAAAGATAATTGTTGTTATTTTTATTTTTTTGCTTTATGGCTAATCACTTCAAATAAACTACCAGGCCACGGCTTTTTACCTTTTTTCTTTTGGAGTATTTCTCCAAATAGTGGATAGTGCTCTTTGGTATGCCTGTTACCTGCTCAATTTCGCGCAAAGGCCTGTGGTCACGACGCATCTCAATTGCTGTTTTTATCTTCAAAAGCGGAACTCTAAGCGCATTCCCACGCTCAGAAACAATTGCAACAGATATGCCTTTGCTCTCAAGGAGTTTTTTTGCTTTTTTTGATAGCCGGGAATGGGAATTTTTGCTCATAGTTATGCCCTTGAGTTTCTTGCATTTTTTGATTAGCTTAATTATTGCGTCAACCGGCAGTGGCCTAGTGAAGTGAACCTCCTCGGCATCTTTTGGAACCTTGCACACATCAGCAGCACAACTCACTGAAACTTTCATTGCAAAAGCACCTCGGCTTCATCAAAGACAGATTCAAAGAACTGCTGCATTTTTTCATGGAGTTCACGAAACTTGTAAGTTATATTTCTAGCCCTAACCGAAGCAATGTCAAAATCGGCAGTTTTTTGCGACTGCTGAGGCCCAGCAACAGTAACATTTGCTTTTGGTATATCGGGTAAAAAATTGTTCAACTCATTTATGCAGCCAATCATTGTTTCTTTGTCTCTGGCTTTGCATGGCTCTAGAGAAGCGCCTAGCTTTTTCAGCGCTTTTTCGGTAAACTCCCTCGAGTCGTAAACATTTTCCGTTTCATTCAGAAATGACTGCATAGCGTAATGCATCTTACCAAAACCATTTTTTAGCACATAAGCCCTTACAAATAGCTCTGAGAATGCATAACCAAAAGACCTTCTATCTGGGTTCTCAGCGTTCCATTCATACATATAAGTAAGGTTTCCATCATAGTATATCCAAAGCTCGTTGAAATCCCCTGATGGCTTAATAGTATACTTGTAGCGCCCTTCGGCATAAGATTGCTCGCCAAGGAAAAGGTTTGGCGTCCTTAGGCCTAAATTCCTAGAAGCGAGATACTCTACAAATTTTGCAAGACCTTCATCAAGCCAAACAGCTTTGCTCGAATTCCAGGAAAGGGCTTTTGCATTGAAGCAATGTGTTAGTTCATGGAGAATTACAGGCACAGCTGCTGTCTTATCAAGCAGTGCGCTTTCCTTGACCAATATAAGGCCACCATTCAGATATATTCCTCTGCTGTAACCATTAATCCTGCTATTGTAATCAATATCGCTAAGCACGACAACAGCAAATGTATCTTGCTCTGGTTCTATGCCAAGTGTATTGGGGACAACAAAGTATAAGTCCTCAACTTTATTGAAAACCTCGCGCAGGTGCGCACTGCTGAGCGATCCACTTTCGAAAACTACAAAGCGCCCAAACTTTTGGCCTGTGTCAGAGTAAACAAATCTTACATAAAGCGGCCCTGAGCCAACCAAAAATAGTTTACCATCTTTTATAGATCCCTTGAAGCCGGCACTTGCATCAAAGCCATAAATAGGGCCATAGGCGTGAAAATAAAGCTCAGTGTTATCATCTGCAGCAACAGAAAACTCTAGGACTCGTGCTTGCAGGAATTCTTCCTTTTCAAGGCCTCTGTATACTGCTTCAATCCTCAAGACATCCTCTTTCCTCTTCGCAGAGGAATTTGTCTTTACAAATAGCTTTCCGTCGCGAATGCTATAGTCCTTTATATTGCCTATAGAATCATAGATTTTTATTATGCGACTGCCTTGAAAAGGCATCTCAACTGAAAAATAATTTATGGGAGTTTCAGAGTAAAGGTTAATCGCTATCGATGCCAGGGCCTCTTGGCCTTTTATTTCAAGATTGCAATCAATTCGCGGGATCTTTGCAAATGTTGATGAAGAAAGTAATATGAGTGCCAAGGCAAATATTTCTCTCTTCACAAGGAATTTAGGTCGCAAGACATATTTATTGGTTTCTATGTTTTTCATTTTTCATTAATGATTCCTTTTTTAAGCTTATTATTTTTATCTCTTATTAATTTAAGCGAGGATTACTGATGTCTTTTAAGATTACTGGGCTTGGCGCTTGTGGCGAAGTTGGCCGGAGCAGCTTTTTATTGGATGTTGGTGACAAAATACTCCTAGATAGGGGCATAAAGCTGACACCGGAAGAAACTGAGTATCCGCTGCATGTGCAAACCCAACTCGATGCTGCAATAATATCACATGCACATTTAGACCATTCTGGAGACCTGCCACACCTTTTTACAAAAAATAAGCCAATTGTATATTTGACTCCGCCTACGCTGGACCTTGCGGAGATGCTGTGGCACGACTCTTTAAAAATTGCTGGCATTGAAGGCATCGACGCTAAATTTTCAAAAGCAGATATAAAGCGCACACGTAGGTTTTCATTTCCAATAGGTTACAGAACAAATCTTCGGATTACAGAAAAAATTTCACTAGAGTTTTTTGACGCTGGCCACATTGTTGGATCCTCAATGGCTAAACTCAACTTTGACGGAAAATCACTTCTTTACACTGGAGACTTCAAGGTTGAGGAAACACGGCTCTTGAGAAAAGCTGACCTTAAGACAGGTAAAGTTGATTACCTTATAATAGAAGGAACGTATGGCAGCACTAGCCACCCAAAAAGGCAAAAGATTGAAAAGGAATTCGTCGAAGCGTGCATACGAACGGTTGAGAGAAACGGCGTAGCTATTGTGCCTGCATTTGCAGTCGGCAGGTCACACGAGCTTATCGATGTTCTAAGCGAGTATAAAGTAGATGCACCAGTATACATTGATGGTATGGCGCAAAAAGCAGCTGCCTTGACAATGCGCTATCCGCAATATTTGAAAGATCCAAAAGCGCTTAAGAAGGCACTAGAAAAGGCGATTTGGATAAGGAAAGATTCGCAGAGAAAAAGAGCCATAGAGGAACCATGCATAATAATAACTACTGCTGGCATGTGTGAAGGTGGCCCCGTAATGAATTACATAAAGAACCTCTATAATGACGAAAACTCTTCAATATTCCTCACTGGTTACCAGGTAGTTGGCACACAGGGACGGCGGCTAATAGAAGAGGGCGTTATAAACATTGATGGCAAAGATTACAGGCCAAAGTGCGATATAAGAAAGTTTGATTTCTCAGCACATGCTGGCCAAGATGAGCTTTTGCATGCAATAAACAAATGGGCACCTCAAAAGGTCTTTATTGTCCATGGAGAGCCAGAAAAGATAGATGCATTGAAAGAAAAGGTAAGAAGCGATCTTGGCATAGAAGCTGAAGCACTTGCATTTGGAAAGACAATAAAAGTTGGTGAGTGATGGGCCTCTTAATTTTTACGAGAGAAGCATTTAAACTCATGCTTAAAGAACCAAAACTTTTTCTACCAAAAATTTTTGTTGCAGTAATTTATAGCATACCTCTGCTATGGCTAGCCCAACTGCTTGTAAATAACGGAGCACTTTTTGAAGTCATGGTAAAAGGTGATACGCCATCTATAGAAGAATTCTATGCAATATCTGCGCTATTTTGGCAGCTTATGCTTATAGCAGTGATAACACTGATTGCTTTCGTAATTGACACACTTGTAAATGCAATGTACCCGTTCCTCCTAAGGGAATATTACAAGAAAAAAAAGCTTTCATTGGGAAAAGCATTCCGCAACTCGCTAAAAAACACTTTCAGGATAGTGCCAATCGGCCTTGCATTGGTCCTAATTGTTTCTTTGCCGATAAGCATCGCACAGATGCAGTTTGCTAAAGCTAGTGGCAGTTTCTTGAGCACTGCTATCTTTGGGGGTCTGTTAACTCTTCTGGGCACCATTCTTATTGTGGCAATATTTTATTTCGTTTATCCAACAATAGTTTTAGAAGATAAGCCGGTAGCTGAGTGCTTAAAGAATAATTTCAAACTGGTAAAGAAAAATAAAGGCACGGTTTTAGGTGCCTCAGTTATATCACTTGCTTCTGCATTAGTTTCCCTTGGTTTTTCTTTTGCTGCAGTTTTTGAGCCAATTTTTATTGTGCTATTCTTCATAGAACGACTGCTGTTAGTTGTAATATTCACATACCAAAATGTGCTTAACCAAGTTGTCTACTTTGGTGTCTCAAAATGAAGCTTTTCTGCCCAAAATGTGGCTCTGAAGAAGGGCCTTTTATAAACCAACTATGCAAAAGTTGCTATATCCAAGAAAATGAATTAGCAGCAGTGCCCAGAAAAATAAACTTAAAAAAATGTAAGCGCTGCGGCGCAATATTCGTAAAAAGGCATTGGGTTAAGGAAAACAATGAAAGCTTAAAGGCGATCTTGGCTGAAAACATAAAGAAGTTTTATGTTGAGAGCCCATCGTTAGATGCAAAAATTGAAAAAGGCATTGATGGCTACAAAGGAGAGGTATTCGTAAAAGGGAAGGCATTTGGAAAAAATGTTGAGAAAACATATAGCATAGAATTAAAGTATGAACCAGTGCAGTGTGATCAATGCATAAAAAAGGCCTCAGCTTACTATGAAGCAGAAATACAAATAAGGGCAGACAAAAAAAATGCTGAAGGTATTATTTCTTTTATAGACTCTCTGACTGCTATTGAAAAAGAAGATATTGTAAAGAAAAGTAAGAGCAAAAAAGGCGTTGATCTCTTTGTTATATCAAACAGAAGTGCAAAAAGGATTGCAAAGGCAGTTGCAAAAAAGTTCAAAACTGGGTTTAAAGCTTCGAGCACTTTGCGTGGCATTGACAAAGATGGCAAAGAACGGTTGCGCCATACCTACCTGCTTAGAGCTACAGAAAAATAGCCAAATCAAAGCTCAAACTTCTTTAGCGCCTGTTTTATGTCATTTACCGGTGTGTTGCAAACTAGCAAAGGTATTCTTTCTGTTTCTGCAATCTTTTTCGCGACATCATCAATATTTTTTGGGTCATCAGGGCCATGCAAAACAACTATTGCTGGCTTCATGTCTGTGCTGAAACGCCCTATTTTTACAGCTATCATTGGAGAGCGCCCGTTTGAAACCTTCTGAAATATTAAGGCACGCTCTGGAGTCCTTCCGTAAAGATGCATGTATTCATGCACAGGAACATCTATTATAACCTTTAGTGAGTCAATGAAAGTATATCCATAAACCATTGTTTCAGCTAACCTAGCTTCATGCACAATACAAGTTGCCTTTATTAGTTTTGCAAATTCTGCTCCGGTTATTGCCTTTGTAAACTCATGTATGTCAAAAGCTTCTTCACCAGGATCAAAATCCTTTAAGAGCTGCCTTATAACGCGGCTTCCTCTTTTAGTATCTATTTCAATTAGTGCATTTACAAACCTCTTTATCACACCTATGCCTGGGCTTTTCCTGCGGCCTCCTTCATAGTCACTTATTGTTGAGGGGCTAACCTTAAGATGCTCCGAAAGCTCTGTCTGCGTTATCCCAAATATCTCTCGCCATTTTTTCATGCTACTGCCAGGGTCATTGCTCAAGGCAATTTCGCCAGCCATTGTAACAGCAAGCTTCTCAGTCATAAAAAGCGCCTAAATATTAATTGTAGCCGAATATTTAAATTGGTTTCGTCAATTGTCCTTTTTAGAATTCTTATTTGACGAAACAGGTATTGCTAAAATGGGCCCGGAGGGATTCGAACCCCCGATCTGCAGCTTAGAAGGCTGCTGCCTTGTCCACTAGGCTACGGGCCCTCAAAGAATAATTGTTGGGGCAAATTAAAATAGTTTGCTTCATAGAAAGTTTTTGTCAGTTGTAAGGTTTTAAAGCCAAGGGATAAAGCTCTTTCAGCTTAACTTTCTTTGTTTTTGATATTATTACCCAGGGGTTACCGAAGCTGCTAATGAAGTGCCTGCATGCGCCGCATGGCTGTATTATTCTCCATTTTTGGCTTCCTCTATCAGGCATATGAACTGCAACAATTGTTTTTATTTTCCTCTCTCCTGAGGAAAACATTGCAGCTATTGCTGCTGGCTCTGCGCAAATTGATGTTGGCGAAGAAAGGTAATTTTTGATATTTGTAGCTGCAAAGCTTTTGCCATTTTTGGACAAAAGCGCTGCACCAACTGATGCAGATATTGATTTTGTTTCTAACCTGTTTTCCATTATAACATGAAGGGCTTTTTCAATAAGTTTTCTGTCATCTTTGGTTAATTTTGCACTGCGCATAATTTCTTTTTCGCTGAAAAGAATAAAAATGTAACTAAGCGCTAATCATTGCCTTTTTTGACCAAAACATTCATTACTTTACTAAACCTGGAGCAAACAGTTATTTTTCTTTTTTCAATATCACAGAGCCACAAGCAAATCTTTTTGTTATTGAACTCACTGGGGAAGAACTTAGGCCTTGTAACAGGCCCAAAAGCTTTGGTAACATTCCTCTTGTACAAGCTAAGGGAATTTGAAGGTATTACGAAAACATACCTGTCAACATAAGGCAAATAATCAAGCTTTTCTTTAAGTTTTCCCTTAGTTGGCCTGCACAGTATCTCAAACCCGAAAAGGCAACCGTTTATCTCTGCAAAGAAGTCATATGAGCCAGTCCTGCCATGAGAAAGCGAAACCAAATGCTCTGTTTTTACATTCTTTGCGCACAGCTCTTCAAGTTTTTTCTCAGTAGCTTTATACATGATCTGCTCAATAAAACTTGCAGCCATTCATTATGCACCTGCAAAAAGGAGCAAAAATGCAAAATACGCTGAAAATAAGAGTATGGCATACCTCCGTGAAAGCTTTCTTTTAACAAAGATCAAAAGGGCAATAAGTATCATCAAAAGCAAGGCTATGGCTGACTTATTTATAACCAAATAGGACACTGGAAACTCCCGAAATACTGCTGCAAAGCCAACAACAAAAAGAGTATTGGTTATGCAACTGCCAAAGATGTTTCCAAGAAGGAGACCGCCCTTGTTTTGCTTTGCCGCGCTTATTGTTACACTTAGCTCAGGCAATGTTGTGCCTATCGCCAAAAGGGCACCAATAAAAGCAGCACTGACGCTAAGTTTTTCTGCAACCCCAATTGCTGAGTCCACGAGAAAATTTGCACTGGTTATAACCACTGCTAATGATATTGCAAGGATTAAAATTTCCTTTAAAAGACCTTTTTTAATTGCTCTGCTTTCGGCTCCTTTTTTAAGTGTTGATGTGCTACCCAAAACAATGTGACGCAAGTACTTGGCTGTTATGAAGTAGTGAATAAAATCTAAAAAGTTTTTTTCCCTTTCGCTTCCTTTTATCGTAAAGAAAAGGAAACTAACATAAGCAATGAACATCAGTAGAAGTGCAATGCCGTCAATCCAAGAAACGGTAAACCCAATGCTCATTACAGCCATGAGAAAGGCAAGTGAAAATGCCAAGATTGTAATATCCCTTTTAATAATTGACCTTTCAACCTTTATCGCTGAGAAAAGAAGTGCTGCCCCAAAAACTAATGTGAGGTTGCTCATGTTGGCTCCAACAACATTTCCAATTATTAGGTCACCATTTCCTTGCAGTGCTGCAAAGATGCCTGCAATTGTCTCTGGCAGTGATGTGCCAACAGCAATGATAGTAAGTCCAATAACCAGCTCACTAACGCTAAGCATCTTCGCAATTTTAACAGCCGATTTTACTGCCAGCTCAGATGCTTTTACGAGAAAAATCAAAGATGCTACTAATAAAACTAACAAACAAAGAATATCCATATATTAGATGAATTGGCTGCACTTTAAAATTCTAACTTTTAAAAGGAAAAAAGCAAAACAAAACTCTGCTGCATACTCATTTAAATATCATTTAAGCATATTTTTAGCATGGAAGAACAAGGCACAGGCTTTGAACAGAAAAATGTTGATCTCGTTGGCCTCATAGAGCAACCAACATGGAAAACAATACTTATAGAGCTTGTTAAAAAAGAAAAGATGGATGTGTGGGCAATAGATATTGTTGAGCTTTCACAAAAATACCTTCAAAAAATACAAGAGATGAAGGAAAGCAATTTGAGAATTCCGGCAAATGCAATGCTTGCATGCGCAATTCTTCTTAAGCTGAAATCGCGCACTATTAAGTTGCCAACTGAAGAGCCCGAAGAAGAACAGTTACCAGAGATAGGTGAGTTGCCTGAGCTGAAGCCAATCAGCAGGATAAAGGAACGCAGCGTAACGCTTGATGAGCTCCTTGAGGAGATTGAAGCAGTTATTGAGAAAACGAAAAGCAAAAGCGCAATTCAGGAAAGGAAAGAAATTATTGCAATAGATGTGCCCACGATGCTTAAGCACGATCTTGGGAAAAAGATTGAAGAGGTGTATGAAAAGGTTGTCAATAGCGCAGATGAGCAAGGGCTTGTGCTTTTTTCCCACATTGTAGAGAAAAGCACACTCCTCGAGGTTGTAACAACCTTCATATGCCTTTTGTTTTTGGCCTCTGATGCACGCATAAACCTATGGCAAGAAACTTTCTTTGGGGAAATCTTTATTGCAATCACAAAGAACAATGGAGAGGAGAAAAACAATAAAGTTGCAAGCTGAAGGTGGTTTGTATGGACAAGTTAAGGTTTGGGACTGCTGGCATTCCTCTCAGCACAAGGCCTTACAACACAATTGAAGGGATAAAAAAGGTCAGGGCATTGGGCTTGGATTCAATGGAATTAGAGTTTGTGAGGAACATAAATGTAAGCGAGAAGTCCGCAGCTGAAGTTAAAAAAACTGCTGAAATCAACGATGTAGTGCTTACATGCCATGCTTCCTACTTTATAAACCTAAATTCTGCAGAAAAGGAAAAACAGGAAGCAAGCGCGGAACGCCTCAGGAAAAGCGCTTTAAGGGCTTATGAGTGCGGCGCATTCAGCATCTGCTTCCATGCTGGCTTTTATCAAGGCAGAACTCAAGCAGAGACATACAAAAGAATAAAGGACTGGTTAAAAGCGACAGCAGATTTTCTTAAAAGCCATAATGCAAAGATTTGGCTTAGGCCTGAAACAACCGGTAAAAGCTCACAGTTTGGATCACTGGAGGAAATACTTTCGCTTAGCGCTGAGCTCGAAGGAGTTATGCCCTGCATTGATTTCTCACATATGCATGCGAGAAGCGGTGGCAAGGTTAACTCATACAAAGAGTTTGCTGAGATCTTGGAAAAAACAGAGAAAGCATTGGGAAGCGAAGCGCTGAAAGAAATGCACATCCATATTTCAGGCATAGCTTACACTGAAAAAGGTGAGAGAAACCACCTCAATCTGCCAGAATCAGACCTTAACTACAAAGAACTTTTGAAGGCCTTAAAGCAATTTGACTGCAAAGGCGTAGTTATAAGCGAAAGCCCAAACATTGAGCTTGACGCAATGCTGATGAAAAAAGCTTATGAAAAAATTTAACTAACTGCAAATTAAGCTAATTTAAGGCCTTTAAGCATTGCAAATGCCAAAGCAGAGCCAGACAAAGCAGTCACAAACTGCACCAAGGACATTGGAACCAGAAGCGCGCTAGGAACTAATGAAAAAAGAACAAGGGCAAAGGTCGCGATGCTAAGAAGCGAGGCCTTCAAAGCAGCCGCTGAAAGAGCCCTTATGTGAAAAGGCCTACGGCTCATCTTCTTAAAGACAGAAACTAATGCAAAGTTGCCTATCCAGATAAAAGGCACAAGCAAGATAAGATACTGAGTGAGGTTTCCGAAAAGCATGCCTGCACTTACAACACCTAACGAAGGAAGAAAAATTGCGGGCATTGAGTAGCGCATCCTTAGGCGTATTGCAGATAAAACAAGCATTGCATTTACAAGAGTGCCGACAATAAGCTGCTGCTGCGAATGGCTTAGCAAGAAAGGCAAAAAGAAACAAAACAGCCCATAGCCAAGGCCTTCTAACATCTTATAAAATTCAGCGTATTTAGTTGAATTTGAATAGGAAAAGGACTGCATCCTACTCACCCATAAATAAATACAGTTCTGCTTTAAATATTTTGCTGTTTTTCTTTTCTTTATGAAAAGCAAGAATAAGGAACTTCTTTTGAACGAACTTGGCAAAGCACAAAAAAAAGAAGGTCGGCTTTCAAAAAAAGAGCTTGAAAAAATTGCAAAAAAAGTTTGCATGCCTGAGAGTGAGGTTTTCAGTACGGCTACTTTTTACTCTTTCCTAACCCTTGAAAAAAGGGCAAAGCACAGCATACTTGTCTGCGACTGCCCCACAAGCCACCTGAAGGGCTCAGAAAAGATTGTGAGATACTTGGAAAAGAAACTCAAAGTAAAGCTTGGGCAAGCCACGAAGGACAAGAGGTTCTACCTAGGAAAAACCTCTTGCATTGGGCTTTGTGACAAAGCACCAGCCATGCTTGTTGATGGAAAGCCAGTCGCAAATGTAACTACAAAAAAAATAGATGAGCTTTTGAGGTCTCTCAAATGACAGAAAAAAAACTAATCTCGGAGTCAAACCTCAAAGGCGTTGAGATCGCACTTAGCAAAACCCCATCAGAAGTTATTGAGACAGTGAAAAGCTCTGGGCTTAAAGGCCGTGGCGGCGCAGGATTCCCAACAGGCCTTAAGTGGGAGATATGTGCTAAGACACAAGGGGAACACTATGTGATATGCAACGCGGATGAAGGTGAACCTGGCACATTTAAAGACCGCCTTATATTGACAACCGTGCCATTGAATGTGGTTGAGGGCATAATTATTGCGAGCTATGCTGTCGGCGCAAAGCAAGCATACATATATCTCCGTGGCGAATACGAACATTTTTTGCCCAAGATAAAGAGGGCAATAAGAGAAGCTAAGCCAATGATGGAGAAAATAGGCCTTCAGATAAAAACTGTGATTGGGCAAGGTGCATACATCTGTGGCGAAGAAACATCAATACTGAACTCAATTGAAGGGCATAGGCCTGAGCCAAGAAAAAGACCTCCTTATCCTGCTGAAAAAGGCCTTTTCGGTTCGCCAACTGTTGTTAATAATGTTGAAACCCTTGCTGTGGTGCCTCTTATATTTCTTGGGAGATTTGATCCGAAAAAGCGTCTGTGCTCTCTCTCAGGAGACCTGGGAAAACCAGGGGTTTTTGAGATATATGAAGGCAAGCAGCTAGGGAAAATTGTTGATGAAGCAAAGCCAATAGGCATACCAAAAGCGCTTTGCTTTGGCGCTTCTGGAGGAATAATGCCATATGATCCGTGTATGGAGTTAACCGAAGAAAATGTTAGAGAAAGAGGCTGCTTCTTTGGCTCAGGGACAATAATTGTAGTAAACCACACGCACTCAATTGTAGAGCTTTGTGAAAGCATACAGAGATTCTTTGTACATGAGTCCTGCGGTTATTGCATGGTATGCCGCGAGGGCTCAAAGAGGATTTTAGAGTATATTAAAAGAATTTCTTCTGGGAAGGCAACAATGAAAGACCTCAAGGAGTTAGAGGAACTTTGCAGTTTTGTATCTGCTGCATCATTTTGTGCCTTGGGCAGATCAATGCCATTGCACATAATGACATCACTTAGACACTTCAGAGAGGAGTTTGTGAGAAAATGCCGCTGACAATTGATGGTAAAATATTGGAGTTTGAAAAAGGCCAAACAATACTTCAAGTAGCGAAGGCAAACAAAATAGACATACCTACGCTGTGCTACCACAGCATGCTAAGGCCTGAGGGCAGGTGTAGGGTTTGTTTAGTAGAAGCCAATGGAAAAATAGTAACTGCCTGCGACACTCTTGCAGAAGATAAAATGCAAGTAGTTACGAATTCTGAAATAATAAGAAAATTTAGGATAGAAGCATTAAACCTTATTGCATCAACTGTGCCAAAGGAAACTCTGAGAAAGGACAATGAGCTTACAAGGGTGATGCGAATTGTTGGACTAAAAAAGCCAACATATAAACACGAGGTTGTAAAGGACAAAGATAGGTCAAGCACAGCAGTTTGGAAAAGCATGGATGAATGCATTGTCTGCGGCAGATGCGTGCAAGCATGCTCAAAAATGCAAACAGTAAATGCACTATCTTATATGGGGCGAGGATATTCAACAATAGTTGTTGGCAGTGAGAACCAGCCGCTAAAATACACGAACTGTGTTTCTTGCGGCCAATGCTCATTATTTTGCCCCACGGATGCAATTACAGAAGCATCAAACGTAAGCAAAGTAGAGCATGCGTTAAAAACAAAGGGAAAGGTTAAAGTTGTGCAATTAGCACCCTCAGTAAGGGTCTCCTTGGGCGAATGCTTTGGCCTTGAACCGGGAACAATAATAACTGGACAAGTTGTTGCCGCACTGAAAAAGCTTGGCTTTGATGCAGTTTTTGATACAAACCTCTCTGCTGACTTAACCATCGTAGAAGAAGCAACGGAGTTTGTTGAGAGGTTCAAAAAAGGCAACTTGCCAATGTTTACTAGCTGCTGCCCTGCCTGGATTGATTTCTGCTGTGAGTTTTATCCCGAACTTATAAGCAAGCTTTCGGAAACTAAAAGCCCACAGATGATGCTTGGTGCACTTATAAAGACATACTATTCAGAGAAAATAGGTTTGAAGCCCAATGACATAATAAGTGTTTCTATAATGCCATGCACTGCAAAGAAAAGGGAAGCCAAACTCATTGGCATAAATGCATCCCAAAATAAGGACATTGACTATGTTCTAACCACGAGGGAGCTTGGGTTACTGCTAAAAAGAAGGAAAATAAATCCAGCAAAGTTAAAGGCAGCTGACTTTGATTGCCCTCTAGGCGAAAGCACAGGTGGTGGCGCACTTTTCGGAGTTACTGGCGGTGTTATGGAGGCCGCGCTAAGAACTGCACACTTTTATATGGAAGACAAAGAAATGTCGGATCCAGTAATAAAACCAGTCCGTGGAACACAAAGCTTGAGAGAATTTGAGGTAAACATAGGTGAAAAAAAGATCAGGGGTGCGGTTGTGCACACATTGGGAAAAGCACGAGAGATAATTGAAAGGATAAAAAATGGTGAAAGATTTGATTTTGTGGAGGTTATGGCCTGCCCTGGCGGCTGCATTGGCGGCGGTGGCCAGCCAAAACCAGTTGACTGGGAAACAATTGAGAAAAGGGCAAAGGCAGTATATTCAATAGATGAAAGCAAAAAGATAAGGCTGTGCCACCAAAACCCAGAATTAAAAAAGGTTTATGAAACATTTCTCCAAAGCCCGGGATCGAAGAAAGCAAAGTCATTGCTACACAGAAAATATCCTAAAAGGGGGAAGCCGGAGCAGAGTGAGTGAAACCGGCTTATTTACTTTTTCCTTTTCTTTTTCTTTACCTGCTCCACCACTGACTTTATTTTTTTATAATTTGCATCTACTTCGTCGTCAACATCTATTTCTTTTAAGAGGCCTTTTTTCTTGTAGTGCTGCAGAAGCGGCTTTGTTTTATCCTCATACTCGCGAAAGCGCTTTATAATTGCTTCTGGCATATCATCTGCTCTGACTTTAAGCTCAGAGCCACAGTCATCGCAAATGCCTTCTTTTTTTGGTTTAACGCTTGCAAGGTTATAAACCTTTGAACATTTTGGGCAATAAAGCCTGTTGGAAAGACGCTCCACGGCTGCACTTTCAGATAACCTAAAATAAACTACTAAATCGAGCTTTGCATTTAGCTCGGCTAGTATGCTTCCCAGGTCCTCTGCTTGCTTAACCGTCCTGGGGTAGCCATCTAGTATGAAGCCATTTTCTATTTTGCTCTGTTTAAGCTTTTCGAGAAGAAGTTTCTTGGTGTTTTCATCATCAAGAAGCTTTCCTTCTTTTATAAGACCTTCAAACATTTCTTTGAACTTCTTGTCCTTAGCTATTTTTTCCCTTATTATATCGCCTGTTGAAAAGTGAGCCAGACCATACTCCTCTACAAGCTTTTTAGCCATTGTGCTTTTGCCTGAGCCCGGCGGCCCCATAAAAACAAAATACATTGCCATATAAACACCTTTGAACTTAACTAACTACAATATGTTTTTAATTGTTGTTAGAACTGCCTGTTGCATTCTGTTTGTTCTTCAATGAAACCATTAAAAATAATGGTGGCAATATTATTCCATATATGGATGAACCACAGAAAAACAACCAAACGCAAGCCGTAAAAAAATATCCGCCAAGAGCAGCAGCAAATCGAATGACTGAGAGGGTGCCCACAGTCGGGCCAGAAGAAACAATTGCAGAGATAAAGGAAAAGTTATATGAGAAAGCAAATACTTTTGACACAATAAGCTACATTTATGTGGTCGATGCAGAAGGTTGCCTTCTTGGGCTTTTTTCAACAAGGGAGATATTCAAAAGCGGCAACACGGTGAAAGCTAAGGAAATAATGAACCCAAATGTAATAAAGGCAAGGCCATATACCGACCAAGAGGAAGTAGCTCTCATCGCACTTAAAAACAATCTAAAATCGATACCAATAGTTGATAAAAACAACAAGTTTTTAGGGGTTGTAAGATCACGCGAAATACTAAATATACTACACAGTGAGCATGTAGAGGACTTTATTAAGTCGGCTGGAATCCATGGCTCTGCAGCAAAAAACCTCAATGCACCAGCGGGCAAAATGATAAATGCCAGGATCGCCTGGCTTATTATAGGATTATTAGGAGGCGTTTTGGCTGCAAATATAACAGGCCTTTTTGAGGAACCGCTTAAACAGTATTTCATACTTGCTGCTTTCGTTCCACTTATGGTTTACATGGCTGATGCCATTGGCACACAAACACAAACACTTTTTGTAAGGGATTTATTAATGAGAGGGCTTGTGCTCAAGAAATATCTTATACGCGAGGTAAAGGTTGGTTTTGGCATCTCAGCAATATTAGGGCTATTGCTCTACATAATTGCAATCTTATGGTCAAAAAATTATTTTATAGCGCTTATTTTAGGGCTCTCAATGTTCTTAACCGGTTTTGTTGCAGTTTTTGTTCCAATTGCAATCATTCTAATCCTTACCAGGCTTGGGCTAGACCCAGCAATTGGCTCAGGGCCTTTTGCAACAATTGTGCAGGATGTCTTAACATTGGCTATTTATTTTGCAATAGCTTCTACCTTGCTAACTTACCTGCCAATAAGCTGATTAAAATCAGCCGCAATGCATGAACTGCAATACAAAATCCCTTGCTTTCTTGGCATCTCCTCGAATCTCAGCCACGAAATTTGTGTCTTTAAAAGATTCGAGCTGTTTGGCAACACCTTCGATAAGGCGTTTACTGAAAACATTATCTTCGAGATAAAAAGAAGCATGTGCCCTCAGCATAGAAGCTGATTCAGCGCAGGAGGAAGGCAACTGCAAAAGTTTTGCGCGTAATTCCTTATCACCCCTAAAAACATTCGTGCTTACATAGCCCTCCTTTGCAATCTTAATGCAATTCTTATCAAGCAAACCATGCCTTGCGGCAACCGCTATTGCCGCGAGCAGAAAGTGCGGATGCGCTGAGCAGTCTGGGCTCCTTAATTCAATTGTTTGTGTTGCATGCCCAACTAGTTTTTTCTTATATTTTCGTTTTTCGTCATTGAAACATCTTATTTTGCGCCATCCGAGAGGCACTCTTATAAGTGCAGTCCTATTCCTATCACCCCAGCAAATGTTAGTTGGTGCTTCGTGGTAAGGCACAAGGCGCATGTATGATATAGGCACAGTGTTTCCAAAAGCGGTTATACTCGGTGCCAACTTCAAAAGGCCGCCAATAATGCTCTTTGCTGTATCGCTCAACTCCTCATTTTTGTCGATTAGCACATTTTCACTATTTTTAAAGGCAGCTATATGAATGTGCATGCCGCTTCCAGCATTTCCAAATGCAAGCTTTGGCGCAAAGGTTACTTCTCTGCTGTATTTTGCGGCAACATTTCTTATAACCCATTTTGTTAAAACAATGTGATCGGCCATTTCCTCTAATGGCTCTAAGTCAAGTTCTATCTCAAATTGTTCTAAGGTGGATTCTTCGGTGTCTATGAAGCCAACCTCAGAATGCCCATATTTTGCGTTTATGCCGATATTATGGAGAACATAAAGTATTTCTTCATTCATATCTTGGGATTTAACAAAAGGCCTGCTCTCATGGTACCCTTTTTGTTGCGCGCATGGATACATTAAATAAGGATCTTTTTTTACTATGGAATAGTACTCAATCTCGCCTGCTGCTAAGAGCTCCAAACCTGTTTTTTTCTTCAAAGAAGTTATGGAATTTTTAAGCACATAAGAAGGAGAAATCTCTGGCTCTTTGCCTGAGCCATCAAAGTAAGAGCAAATGAAATTCAGTGTTGGAAGTGTGGAAAAAGGATTCACAAAAGCTGAGCTTATCTTTGGAACAATATAAAGGTCGCTGTTTTCAGTATCAATGTAGGGAAAAAGGCTTGAGCCATCAACGCGTTCTCCGAAAGCCAAAATTCTTTCAAAGTGTTCTCTGCTTTTTATTGAAAAGCTTAGTGTCTTAAGGCGCCCATCAGCAGGTATATGATTGAGGTTAAGCATCTTTATTCCTTTTTTTGTCACGAAACACCAAAGGTCATCAGAATCAAAAGCGTGTGGGCTTTTCTTAAGGAAATTTGCAATTTCACCCTTTGTCGAGTTGGCTGAGTAATTAAACTTCTTGCTTTTTGGCATAAAACACCACTAAGTTACTAACCAAAAGAAAGAATTTTAAATTAAGCATTAGCCAACTGAGACGCTAAAAGTTGCTTATAGATACTCAACAGTATGATGTTTGCACTGAAAGCACTCGGGGCGCTGCTCACAGAAACATATTAGCTGTTGTAAGAGTACCTGTAATAAGAGTAGGTGTAATTTGAGTAGCTAGGTGCTGAGTAGTTTGAGTATGTGCCTGCGTAAGTTGGATAACTGTGGCTGCTGTAACTTGAGTATGTGTAGCTTGGCTTATAGTTAGTGTAAGAGCTATTGTAAGAATAGCTGCTTGGGTAAGAGTAATTTGTGTATGTAGAGTAAGCAGAGTAAGAGTAGCCGGCAGTTGAATATGTTGGCGTGTAAGTAGTAGAAGCTGTGGAGTAGGTAGAATATGTTCGTGGATATGTGCTATAAGTGCTGTAAGAAGTGCTTGAAGCACTTGAATAGCTTGCATAGGTACTTGTGCTGTATGTGCTGTTGTAGGTGCTTGCCGTAGCACTTGCTGAT
>JAWALG010000010.1:0-27744 GCA_038886995.1 Candidatus Iainarchaeum sp. | reverse complement strand
AGTCGAGTCGCCTATTATTGCAACTGTCGGATTAGCCCCAGCAATGGAAGCGCCTCTTGCAGTATTTACTGAAGCCCCCATGCAGATGCAACTTCCAATTGCTTTCAGCGGCTCAAGCGCACCTAGGGTATAGCACCCAATATCACCAAAAACCATAATATCTTCTGAGCTTTTCGCCTCATTTAAAGCTTTGTAGAGATCAACATGTGGACAGCCGGCACATGGCTGTGGTGGCCTCGGTGGCAAATCAATTGATAATTTTTTACCCTGCATTAATTTTTTGCCAAGTGCTCTTTTTACTATCTCGCAATTAAGCTCACCAGTCCTTTGAACATCACCTGACAACTTGCCCATGATCTTTTTGCCTGGAAGTAAAGCTTGAAGCTTTTCTTCAAGGAAGGGATATCCTTCTTCAAAGACATAGATTTTCTTGTATGCTCTTGTGAACTGTTTTATTCTGCCAACCGGCAATGGATATGTAGAGACCTTAAAGTAAGGTATTTTGCCGCCAGTAACCTCCATAAAGTAATTAAAAGCAAGCCCTGAACAAATTGCACAGCTTGATGCTTTTTTTGTTATGACTTTGTTAAAAGCGCTAGCTTCTGATTCCTGAAGCAGGTCTTTTTGCTTCTCAAGAAGCTTTTTGAATTGTTGGCGTGCGTTTCCAGGCAAAAGAACCCATTCTTTGCAAGGCATCTTCTTATCCAAAACATTCTGTGCCCTTGGTTCTCCGGTTGTTACTGCTTCCCTTGTGTGTGACACCCTTGTAACTAGGCGCACCATTACAGGTAAGCCAAATTTTTCAGAAACATCAAAAGCTTTTAGTGTCATATCATATGCTTCTTGGGCATCAGCTGGTTCAAAAACAAAAACCTTTGCAAAATCTGCCAGATATCTTGAGTCCTGCTCATTCTGTGAGGAATGCATACTTGGGTCATCAGCTACTGCAATAACTAAGCCACCTTTCACACCAGATATTGCTGAATTCACAAATGGGTCCATTGCAACATTAAGGCCAACATGCTTCATTGAAACAAGAGCCCTGCGACCTGCAAAAGATGCACCCAAGGCTGCCTCATAAGCTGTCTTTTCGTTTGAGCACCATTCCGCATTTATAGAATATTTTTCCTTTTTATCTAGCAAGTACTCCATTATTTCGGTGCTTGGCGTTCCGGGATAAGAAAATGCTGCAGAAATGCCAGCATGTAATGCACCTAAAGCCACTGCTTCACAACCAAGCAAAATCTCCTTCATTCTAAACACCGCTAATAAGCTCACGCATGCGCTCAAGGCCAACTTCAATGGTTCTCTCATTAACAGTGTAGGAAATCCTAAAATAGCCATTTCTTCCAAAGCCACGACCTGGCGTAAGAAGAACCAGCTTCTCTGAGGCCTTTTCTATAAATTTTATCTCATCTGGGATCGGGCTTTTCGGGAAGAAGTAGAAAGTACCTTGCGGTTCGTAAAATTCATAGCCGGCTTTCTTAAGACCCTTGCTTATAAGCTCCTTGCGCCTCTTATAAATATTTACATCAACTTTAACATCAAGTAAATCAGCGACGGCTTTCTGTAGCAGTGCCGGAGCATTTACAAAGCCAAGTATCCTTGTAGAGAATGCTAACTTTTCAAGTATCCTCTTGTCATCTACTTCAGGATTGGTTGCAACATAGCCGATGCGCTCGCCAGCAACACCCAATGACTTTGACCATGAGTATACCATAAATGAATTGTTATAATGTTTGGTTATGCTTGGTACCTTGCAATCAAAAACAATTTCCCTATATGGCTCATCGGATAGAACATAGATTGCTGAGCCAAGTTCTTCTTGCTTGTCTTCAAGAAACTTAGCAAGCTCTTTAAGCTCACGCTCTTTGTAAACTTTGCCCGTTGGATTGTTTGGGGAGTTCACAATAACAGCTCTTGTCTTTTTGCTTATTTTTTCATTAAGCGCTTCAAAATCGAATGCAAAGTCATCTTTTGTTTCAACAACAATTGGCTTTCCACCGTGGTTTTCAGCATAAAATTTATACTCGCAAAAATATGGCTCGAAAATTATTACTTCTTCGCCAGGGTTTAGTATGGTTTTGAGAACAATGTTCATAGCGCCTGCTGCTCCAACAGTCATAGTTATGTGCTCATAGGAAAAGTCAATCCCATACTCTTTTTGGAGCCAGGCCGCTACTTTTTCTCTTACATCAGCAAAACCAGCGTTAGGCATATATCTATGAAGACCTTTATCAGAAGCGTGTCTCCTTAGTGCCTCTATAAACTCAACAGGGGGCTCAAGGTCTGGATTTCCTATTGAAAAATCAGCAACATTTTCTGCACCATATTTCTGCTTAAGCTTCAGCCCTTGTTCAAACATGCGCCTTATCCAGGAGCTATCTTTTTCTGCTTCTTCGATGTAACGGGCAATTGCTATTGAAAACACCTCTGCAAGAAGATATAAAAGTTTTGGAAATTAATCTTTTATTTCTTTCTTATTGTTAAGAAAAAACCAAGAGCAACTGAAAGCAAGGCAGCCATAAGCACGCGGAAGTGTTCAGGTAGCATAAATGTTACTGTGTGCGCAGGTAGCCAGAATAATATTATGGTGAGTGGAATAACCCTAAACCAGGCCTTCTTATCCAGTTCCTCAGCAAACTGCACCAAAGGAAAGAACCTCTTCTTTTCAATAACCTTGTTAAAATATTCGTGAAGCAACATCATCGGCCATGCGTAGAGCGCAAGCAGATTCATCCACAAGCTTACTGAAAAAGCGGTGAATATTGGCCCGAAATCGGGCCAAAGACCTTTTGAAATTATTGCATTGACACCAGCATAAAAAAGCGGAAAAACAATTGCAAACCACATTCCAAAAAGACCCCAGACAATAAGCTTCAAGTGCCAATCCTTGAGGTCCCATTTTTTTGTTGCTATGCGCACTTTAAGCATTTCGCCAAAGGTGGCAAGCGCAGCAAATTTCAAAAACCCCATTGGCAAAGGATAAGCATTGGTAAGCGCTATGAAAAGGTCAAGGTTTGCAACTATTAAGCCGAGGATGATGAGAAAATAAAGCAAAGCAATCAAATCATAAAAAAGGTTTTTCATAAATTGCACCTTAAATTGCAACAAATATTTTTTGCGCAACAAGGTTTAAAAAAAGCTGTTTAGGAATGTTACATAAGCGGAGGTTTTACAATAGAGAAAAAATTCAGAATTTTTTATGCAATAACATTTCTCCTATTCCTATGTACATTGCCTGTAAGATCAGAAATTATCTGCCCTGTCTTTGCGGGCCCTGATTTATCCGCTGACAATCTTGAGCTAAGCAATCTATCTGTAAGTGGCCAATCCTCGAGCGATGGCTATACTGTTTCTGTCAGCTTTAATATTAAGAATGCTGGTAAAGAAGACATAACCTAACTTCAAAAGGGATTTTCGTTGCAACTCATGACCCCAGTGGAGAAAAACTTGACTTTGGCTTCACCAATGGCAATACGATACTGAAACCAGATTCCACCTTAAAGTTCAACGCCACCACAAAAATAGAAAAGGAGCGCAGGGGCCTTTGGGAGTTTTATCCATCCTATGAGATATGGGTGCAAGGAACATTTATGCAAAAACCGCTAATAATTGCAAAAGAAGGCCCTAAAGACTGGCATGCTTGCTTTTTTTCATACTGCCCTGATTACTGCAAAGACAACATAAGATATTATGGCGGCTATATTGGGCAAGAGGAAACCTGCGTTTACAAACAAGAGAAATGCCCCGCTGGTTGTGATTCCACTGGGTTAAAATGCGCAGAACTCCCATCACCAACCCTCGCAGTTGACACAGATGGCGACGGCATAAAAGACGAAAATGACCAATGCCCAGAACAAAAAGAGACATTCAACGGCTACCTGGACAACGATGGCTGCCCTGATACATTGCCAGTGAAAGACAAAACTCCGCCAAGCGTGTCAGTTCAGCATACGCCTTTGGATGCCAACACATCAACAAATGTAACATTTACTGCAAAAGCACGGGATGCAAATGGAATCGCTAGCATTTCAATATTTGTAAATGGTTCAAAAGAAAAAACCTGCTATGGGAAAATGATTTCACGCACAATTGATAAAGAAGGTGAGTTTTATTATTGTACTTTTGAGGGTGGCCCCTACGCTGCTGGCAGCATAAGCTATTATGCAGAAGCCGAAGACAATTCAGGAAATTTTGACAGCAGTGTCCTCAAAAGCCTTCAAGTGAAAGTTATATTCACAAGGCCTACACCAGCAGTATCTGGCTGTTTCAACTCAATAAGCGGAAAAATACTTGATTTTCCTTTTCCAAGAGAAGCCCTTAAGATGTCACTCTGCGAAGCTGAATTTTTGCCAATGAGGCCTGAGCTTGGCAGCAGCAAATGGGTTTGCAAGTCGGGCTCAACAACAACGTATGCATAAATTGGATCTCATAATAGTTACATTTTTGAAAACCTTTGTAGCGGCGACTTTCTCGTAACTCCGGTCTTACAGAGCTTTGCTTCCTTTTGCGAGCCACAGGGCACTTTCTTCAACAGAGAAATGACACAGGGTGGCGCTAGAAAGGTTAGTGTGCCTTCTGAAACAAATGCTGACTTTGTGTTCGTGCCGAGAGACCAACAAGCGCCAGCCGTAGATATTTCAGTTAGCCCAGAATCAGCAACAACTGAGGATGAGATAACAATTACAGCAATTGCGTCTGATACGAGCAGCATAGCTAAGCTTGAAATTTCTGGTGAGTTGTCAAAGATAGTCAGGGGCGTTGGCCATTGCAGAACCGAAAGGTATGAAGGGCATGACATCGAGATATGCGAAAAGTATGAGCACCCTATAAATGAAACTATTGCACAAACATGTGAAGCAGATAGATGCAGCTTTCATATTCCAAGGTCTGATGCCAATTATTACAAGTATGAAATTAAGTTGAGGGTCTCTGCATATGACCGTGCATGCAATTTTTCGCAAAGGGATTTTAATTTAGTATTCTTTAAACCAGCACCAATAAAAATGAAAAACGATAGAAACACTGCTGCTTACAGAAAGCGCGAAGTATTCTTAGTTTCAGACCAGGACTGGCGAAATGTTTTATCATTGCTGCCAGTTGCCCTTGGCACAGAATGTGAAGAAACACCTGACTTCTTCCCACCGGTTATAGGGCGAAGCTGCTATTTTGAAGACACAGCTATAAAGACAGCAGTGCCATTCATAATATTCCATCATGAGGATAATAATGGTCCTTACCAAGGCGGCTTTGATTTGGACTCAGCAATTGTTTTTATAAACCAATACAAAGCAAAAAATGTCACTGTGTTTGTCGGCGATGAAAACCTACATCAGTATTTAGATGATGAATTGTATTTTTGGCTTATAGATCCACATAACGCCCTACAAAGCAGAAGCCGTAGCCTTTCTGACAATTTAAACTGGTTTGATAGAAACCCAAATGCCAAGATAAGATTTTTTGACTCAAGAGCAATCTCAGATGTATACAAGCATTATTTTTCGGAAATAAACAGTGTTTTGGTGTGTGAAGATAACTACGAAGCAGCCCTGCATTGTGCAGTGTTTGCTGCAAAGGCAAACATGCCGCTTTATTTTTCAGGGCATTATTCATTAGATGACATAAACGGAAAAATTGTCCATATAGCGGGCAACATAAATCCAGCTGAGGTAAGAAGGATACAGGCGTATGCAAAGGAACTTGGCTCATTTTTTAATGCATACGTTGGCATAGAATATGAAAGTCCTTATGCAATTGATCAGCTCTCGGCAGGGCCAAAGAATGTGCTTGCGGCAACGACTGACTTTAACAAGCCCGACAGTTTTGACTTCAATTTCAGGCCAAGGGTTGCTAGCTATTTAAAAGTTAGCGCTTTCTGGAGGAATTCACTTGCTGCACCAGTCTATGCTGTCGCGAGGAATGGTGTGCTTGAGACATTTAGCGATATCCCTGTTATGGCATATGATGATGCATGCGGAAGCACTGATTATCCAAATCACCGGTATTTGAAGGGAATCACCGATACTGTAAAAGAGAGAACTCGTTATATGTTGCCTTTCACCCTAATAGCTTCGCCGCCCTACATTCCTGATTCATATTACACCGGCTGTTCTGGCAGTGCGCAAAAAAGGGCACAGATGGATAGGGAATATGGAGCTCTTGGCAGGATATACGGCCTAACCGTGACTGACACCTCTGCGTACATTGCAAGGTCAATCTTTTATGATGAAATTGTAAAGGAGAGGCCAAAACTTCCAACACTTCTTATATCGCATTCAATCTCAGCAGCTGAAGGTGGCATTTCTGAAAGCGTAGATCGGCTAAAAGCGTCGCCCAATTATGATGTGAACTGCTACATTGGCAGTGGCAAAACTGGTTGCGTTAAGGATACGAAGCCAACTATTGAAACTTATCTTAACAAGAACTTGATAGTGTTTGCAAACCATGGCTCCATAGCTGATTGGAGCAGCACCTTGGCCTTTTTTGAGATACCTGGGGTTAACAACGAATATTACTTAGAGGCGCCTGTTGTATTTGGCGATGCATGCCTTACAAACAATTTCTGGCAGGGGCTAACAAGCACAATGGGGCCAAACTGGATAAGATACGGTGCAATAGCCTACTTTGCTGCAGCCGGAATCTCACATAGCCCAGCTTGCATTTCTGGTTATTCTTATAACACTACAAGCGAATACTTCATAGAGCAAATTTCAAAGGGTGGGAGGGTTTGGACTAAAAAGTCCTTGGGAGAAGTAAATTCTGCTCTTGACAAATGTACTGAAGAATGTTGTATGGCTGGCGTGTGCTGGATAGATTTATGCAGTTATAAAGACTATTTCATACTTTTGGGGGATCCTGCTTTGGTACCTAACTTTAAGGTGAGATGATGAAAATAAAGATAGTCCTTTTTTCTTTGGTTGCCATTATGCTCAGTTGCTATGCTCAACAGATAACTGTAACTACAAATATGGAAAGATACACTGCAAGCGATGAGATAATAATAACAAATACTGTTAAAAACGATCTTGATTCAAATCAGATCCTCATTGTTGAAACCTTTGTCTACAACGATGCATTAACTTTCTCCCCAATAGCTTTGAGGGGTGGCCATAATTTTGGCGCTTTTGAAGAAAGAGACCTGGTATTCAAGTTGAATGTTTTGGAAACTATGCCGCCAGGGAAGTACGAAGTTGTGTCCAAAGTGCTCAAAGATGGAGTTGAAGCAGCCCAATCAAAAACAAGCTTTGAGGTTTACGGGACACTAAAACAGATGCAATTTGAGGTCTATTCTTGCGCAGACAGAAACTGCAAAGAAAGAAAAGGCCTTTTCTTGAAAGGCGAAACTGCCTTTTTATGCTACTCTTCAGATGTTGAAGGTATAGAAGTTAACGCAGAAATAGTTGCTCCCAATGGTGAAACAAGGAGGATAAAACTTCCTGGTGAAATAAAGATTGAATCTGTAGGCGCATATTTGATAAAAGCAACTGCGCAGATGCCTGGCTACAAAAGCCAGATAAGGCAGATTGAAGTAGGTGCGCTAGGGCAGCAAATTAAAGTGCTTGAGGAAAGACCTGCTAGGAAAGCTGGCACTCCTGCTAGTGCATCATATTTTGATACAGGCCTATTGATAATCTTCCTTGTTATTGTCATAATGGCTGGGCTTCTTGCAATCGGCTATTTCTCCCTCAGGAGAAAATTAAGAAGGCGGAAAATGAAAAGATAAAAACAAAAACTTATTAAATTACAACTATCTTTATTTTAATTTATTGTGGACTTGGGGGCATAATATTGAAAATTTTGGTACTTAATCCGCCGTTCAAACCAAGGTTTTCAAGAACCTCAAGGAGTCCAGCTGTTAGCAAAGGCGGTTGCGTTTATTACCCAATATGGCTTGCCTATGCAACAGGTGTTCTTGAGAAAGATGGGCATAAGGTAAAGCTAATAGACGCACCAGCTGAAAACAAGGTAATTGAAGAAGTTTTGGATATTTCAAGAAAGTTCAAACCAGGGCTTACGATAATAGATACGAGCACACCCAGCATAATAAACGACATAAAAGTTGCTTCGGAATTGAAAAATGCAACTGGCTGCTTTGTGTGCCTTGTTGGTACACATGTCAGTGCATTGCCTGAATGGACATTAAAGCAGAGTCAAAGCATAGATGCTGTTGCAAGGCATGAATATGATTACATAGTGAGGGACCTTGCCGCAGAACTGGAAAAGAAAAGGCCTGACCTTAAAAAAGTAAAAGGCCTCTCTTATGCAAAAGATGGCAAGATTATCCACAATGAGGATATGCCTTTCATTGAAAACCTCGATGAGATTCCTTTTGTCTCAAAAACTTACAAGAAGCATTTAGACATAAGGAACTATTTTTATCCTGCAAACTTATACCCTGAAGTGACAATTGTTTCTGGCAGGGGCTGCCCATACAGATGCACCTTTTGTGTTTATCCACAGGTAATGAATGGCCGTGCCTACAGGACAAGAAGCATAGAAAATGTTGTTGAGGAGGTAAAGTACATAAGGGAAAATTTCCCTGAAGCAAAGGAAATTTTCTTTGAGGATGACACCTTCACAGCTAACAGACACCGTGTAAGGGCATTTTGCGAAGCTGTCCTGAAAGAAGGCATTGACTTTACATGGTCTTGCAATGCTAGGGCAGATGTAGACCTTGAGACGCTGAAAGCAATGAAGAAAGCCGGTTGCAGGCTTCTGTGCGTAGGCATAGAAAGTGCTGAACAAAAAATACTTAATGAAATACATAAAGGGACGACTGTTAGCGGAATAAGGAAGTTTATGCAAGATGCTAAAAAAGCAGGGCTTTTAGTTCACGGCTGTTTTATCTTGGGCAACCGCGGTGAAACTAAAGAAACAATAAGGAAAACTATTGAGTTTGCAAAAGAGCTTGATCCCGATACTGCGCAATTTTTCCCAATAATGATCTATCCTGGCACTGAGGACTATGAGTATTACAAGAAGGCGGGTTTCCTTACAACAGAGGACTACTCGAAGTGGGTTTCAGAGTCGGGCGAACACAATTGCGTTGTTTCTAGGCCTGGGCTTAGCAGCGAAGAGCTTGTAGAATGGTGTGACAGAGGCAGAAGGGAGTTTTATATGAGGCCTAAATTCATAGCAAAAACCATTGCAAAAGGCCTAATGAACCCAAATGAAATACCACGAATTGCTAAAGCTGGAAAAACATTTTTAAAATACCTTGGAAAAAGGCCTAAATCTTCTGAGCCCTGAGAAGAAGAATCTCCAAGAATTTTCGCATCTCTGGGTCTGCCATTTGCATCTCTGAGTTTAGACCATGTATTGCATTTAGCTTAGCTGCAAATCTCTTTCTTGGCTCTGTTAAACCTTCTGCTAGAGCTACTTGTTGCACAAAGGGTTGCAATTTTTCTAGATGCTCCAAAGCAATTTCAATTCTTTTAGGGTGTTCAGTACTCCTTAAGACATCAAGGTTCTTCAAACCTCTCAGTTCAGAAATCAGAGAATTGAAATGCCTGAGTGCGCCGATCGCAATGGTTGTTTCAACGTAGGCATCAAAAGCTGAATTCCATCTTTTTTGGTCCCTTATGACTTGTGGGTCTAAAAGCTTTGCGGCAAGTGATTTTACCAAAAATCCAGCTTTTGCAGCCAATTTTCTTTTTTTTATAATGCTAAAATTTTGCTGGGGTTGTGGCTGTTTTTGTGCTAACTGTCGCCTTATCTGCCTCCTTCTGCGCATAATTACCAAACGAAGTTGGCTTTTTTATATCTTTTGTTAACAACTTAGGAAATAATAATATAATCATTGTTAACTTGATATTAGGGTTAAGGATGTATGCAAGCATTGTAATACCTGTAAGGAACGGTGCAAACCACATTACTTCCTGTTTAGATGCCTTGCTGAAACAGAAAGTTAAAAAGCCGTATGAGATAATTGTTGTAGATGATGGTAGCAATGACAAAACTGGAGAAATTGTCAAAAAGTTTAAAGGCGTGAAATTGATAAAACAAGCGCCGAGCGGCCCGGCAAAGGCAAGAAACAATGGCGCAGAAAAGGCAAAAGGCAAAATAGTGCTTTTTATTGATTCTGACTGCATTGCCGAAAGCAACTGGCTTGAGGAGATGCTAAGGCCTTTTGAAGACCCAAAAGTTGCTGCAGTGCAAGGTGCATATAAGACAAAACAAAAGTCAATTTTAGCAAGGTTTGTGCAGGTTGAGATTGAAGAGCGCTACTCAAGAATGTTATCCTCAAAAGAGGTTGACTGGATTGGCACATACAGCGCTGCCTACAGAAAAGAAATATTTATGAGAGAGGGCGGCTTTGATGAGCGCTTCAAGAAAGCAAGCGGCGAAGACCCTGAGCTTTCTTACAGGATACATAAAAAAGGTGGGAAGATTGTTTTTAATCCAAATGCAATTGTTTACCACACGCATCCTGAAAAGCTTTCAGCATACCTTAAGAAGAAATTCCAGCATGCATATTGGCGCATACTTCTTTACAAGCTACATAAAGATAAAGCAATAAAGGACTCATATACGCCACAGACCCTTAAAGCACAAATTGTTTTTTTGGGGCTTGCAGTACTTTTTGGCGTTTTTTCTTTGGTAGAAAGCGGATTTCTGTTTCTTTCAATTGCGTCATTTCTAGCCATGTTTGCTTCTATGCTCCCGTTTATAATTTTTGCATTGAGGCGTGATTTCGCTGTCGGGATAGTTTCGCCGATTTTCCTAACCTTACGTGATATTGTATTTGTTGGTGGCCTAGCACTCGGCACAACCAAAATGCTGCTAAAGTAACACGGCAGCTTTAAAAACTTCTTAGAACAGATTTACTTTATGAAGATCGTTCATATAACGCATCACTTCTGGCCTTGCATTGGCGGTGTTGAAAGTTCAATAGAAGCACTATGCAGTGAACTCATAAAGAAGGGGCACGACTGCAAGGTGATTTGCCTAAACAGATGCGGCAACAGCAAAGAAAAATTGCCGAAAAGAGAAAAACATGATTGCATTGATATTGTTCGTGTCCCTTTTTTCGACTTGGGCATATACAAGATAGCACCTCAGGCAATAAGACATTCAAAAGATGCCGATGTTTTGCACATACATGGAATTGGCTTCTTCTCGGACTTTTTCTTGTTAACAAAAATTTTTCATCGCAAACCGGTTGTGATAAGCACACATGGTGGTATATTCCACACCGGCAAAAATCTGCTTAAGAGGATTTACTTTTATTTTTGGTGCAGGGCGATATTAAGGCTAGCAGACAAGGTTGTGGCAGTGAGCGAAAATGACTTGAAGCAATTCCAGGAGATTTTGCCTCAGAGCAAACTGGAGCAAATAACGGTTCCATTTGACCTAAAAGGTTTCAAACCAGGGAAAAAGGATAAGAATACATTCATATTTGTTGGGCGCTTGAGCAAGAACAAAAATGTGCCAACACTAATCAGTGTCTTTGCAATTGTTAGCAAAAAAAGCAATGCTACATTATACATAGCAGGTGAAGAATTTGACGAAAAAATAAAAGACCTTAAAGAGCTTGTCAAGAAAGAAAGTGCTGAGGGCAGGATAGAGATCCTGGGCAGATGCTCTGACAAAAAGCTAAAAGAAATGCTTTCAAAATGCGATTTCTTCATATCGGCCTCGAGCCATGAAGGTTTCGGGATAAGCGCAATTGAGGCAATGAGGTCTGGTTGCATACCTGTGCTAAGTAAAATACCGACATTTGAAAGCTTCGTTGATAATGGCAAAAATGGCTACATAGTTGATTTTTCGGAAAAAGAGTTAGCAATAAGCAAATTATCTGAAATAATGCGTATAACAGAAGCAGAAAAGAAAAGAAAAAGGAATAATGCAATCGCGTATTCAAACTCATTTGACCAATCAGTTGTTGCAAACAAGTTTGAGGCATTGTATAATGAAATTTCAAATAGGCGAAAGCAAATATTATAAAGTTTGTTATCGTAATTGTTAAATGCATGAATCTGGCTATGTAGGTCTCAGCAGTGTTGAAGCTAAAGAAAAACTGAAGAAGTTTGGATACAACGAGATTGTTGAAGTTGCTAAGGTATCGCCGCAAAGGATACTCTTAAGGCAGATAAGTAGAAATTTTATAGTTTACCTGCTTTTTGCAGCAGCGGTTCTTTCATTTATAGTCAGCAAAAGTGTTACTGCTTACACTATTTTTGCAATAATAGTAATCATTGTATCTGTCGGTTTCATTCAGGAATATAAGGCAGAAAAGGCGATAAAAGCGTTGAAAAGTATGCTAATGCCCATTTCTGTTGTTATAAGGGATGGAAAAGAAACAGAGGTTCCATCCAGAGCGTTAGTGCCGGGCGATATAGTGATATTGCGCACTGGCGAAAAAGTACCAGCGGACTGCATAATACTCCAGGAGAAAGATTTGAAGGTTGACGAATCAGTTCTAACAGGCGAATCCGAAGAGATAAAAAAATCAGCATTTAGGCATGGCGCCCTAATCTCAGACAAAAATATGCTGTTTATGGGTACGCTTATAATGAACGGAAAGGCCGTAGCGAAGGTTGAAAGCACTGGTATGGCAACAAGATTCGGAAAGATAGCTAGCATGGTGTCTAAAACAGAAAAGCACTCAATGCTACAGGAAAAAATAAACAAGATCGCAAAGGTCATGGTCATAGTAGCAATATTGTCCGCGATTACGAGTGGTGCCATACTGATTTCGAGGAACATGCCTCTTACTGATATCATACTAGTTGAAATAGCAATAGCAGTAATTGCGCTTTCTGTTGCTGCTTTTCCTGAAGGGCTTCCACTCGTGCTCATTATAACTCTCGCTGTGGGTGTAAGGCGCATGGCACAGAAAAATGCAATAGTTAATCGCATGTCGGTAATAGAAACCCTCGGTGAGACAACAGTAATATGCTCCGATAAAACAGGTACTATAACAAAAGGCGAGATGACCGTAAAAAAAGTGCTTACAGCAAATTGCTCATACGATGTAAGTGGCATTGGTTATGAAGGTGAAGGTTATTTCTTAGTTGATGGAAAAAAGATTGACGTTGAGGAGCACCCAGAACTTCAAACCTTAATTAAAGCAGCCGTACTTTGTAACGACGCCAGAATAACAAGGAAAGGCACTGACATGGAATTCAACATATACGGAAGTAAAACTGAGGCAGCGTTGCTCGTAATGGCTGCTAAAGCCGGTATTTACAAAGAAGACCTAAATGCTAAGAGAGTTGAAGAAGTGCCATTTACTTCAGAAAGCAAGATGATGGCTGTGCTTTGCCAGGAGCATAACAAGCTTTTTGTCTATGCGAAAGGTGCCCCTGAAGCAATTCTTAAAAAGTGCACACATATAAAAAAAGGCAACGAACTTGAAATGCTTAGTGAATCAGAAAAGAAGGCATTATTACATAAAAATAGGTTGCTTGCGAGGAAGGGATTTAGGAACCTGGCGCTTGCTTACTTGCCTGTTGAGGAGCCAACTGATGCTTTTGAAAAGGGTCTAGTGTTATTAGGCATAGTTTCAATAGAGGATCCGCCAAGAGAAGAAGTAAAGGATGCCATAAAGACCTGCCACATAGCTGGAATTGATGTGAAGATGATAACAGGAGACCATAAAGAGACGGCAATTTCAATAGCAAACCAAATCGGTTTAAGAGGTGGTGTAATTACGGGTGAACAACTCGACAGAATGAGTGACGATGAGCTCCAGAGGATAGTAAAAAAGACGGCAATATTTGCAAGAGTAAGGCCTGAGCACAAGATGAGGATAGTGAAAGCCCTCAAAAATCTTGGTGAGATTGTTACGATGACTGGTGATGGTGTAAATGATGCACCTGCTCTTAAAGAGGCGCATATTGGGGTTGCTATGGGCATAACAGGCACAGATGTTTCGAGAGAAGCTGCTGACCTTATACTGAAAGATGACAATTTTGCCACAATTGTTACTGCAATAAGTGAGGGTAGGACAATATTCAACAACATGAAGAAGTTCATATCATACAAGTTTTCATGCAACTTTGCTGAAATAAGCATAATCATGCTTGGCCTTATAGCGACACCATTCTTGGTGTTGCTTCCTCTGCAAATCCTTTTTATGAACCTAGTAACAGATGACTTGCCAGCAATAACCCTTGGATTAAGCCCGCCATCATTCGATGTAATGAAGTCAAAACCCAGGAAAAAAACAAAGTTTATGGACAAGGAATCTTTGCCTTTGATAATTTCCTCTGCGCTCATAATGAGCATTAGCACCCTTTTCATATTCCTGCTTGCATACGGCTATTTCAAAAGTGGCGAAGTCATGGCAAGGACTGCTGCGTTAGCAACGCTGATAATTTTCGAGATAGCTAACGCTTTCAATTTCAGGTCATTGCGCTATGGTTTCCATGAGCTGCCCCTACTTGCAAACAAACACCTAGTTTATGCATCCGTTGCTTCAATATTGGCAACACTTGTCATAATTTACACACCATTGAATAGGCCCTTTGAAACAACGCCGTTGCCTCCTTTCTACTGGGGCTTGGGCGTGCTTCTGTCATTTTCCGTCATAATAGCTATTGACATAATAAAGTTTATTATAAAGCGCAAAAATGAGGCAAATCAAACAAAAAGTGGCTGGGCTGAAGACATCTCACACTAGCTATTTTGGAATAATTTTTAAAATAATCCAACCTACTAATTAATTGGGAGTTATGGAGAAAATAGCTAAAAAAAAGCCACTTTCGCTTTTAAAGGAAGGCGAATCAGTCGATGACGTGTTTGTAGTAAAGATAAAAAAGGGTTTCATACAGTATGCGAATGGCTTTGCATTTGAACTCGTGCTCTCTGATAACAGCGGCAAGAGCTTAACTTACAAGTATTGGGGCGGACCTGATGAACAAAAGGTGAAGAAACTTTACGATTCAATAAAGCCGGACTGCGTTGTGCGAATAAAAGGCAGAGTTTCAAAATACAAGGGAAAACTAGAGCTAACAACGAACGAGCCGGATACAATAGAGGTAATAGAAAAAGGCCGCTATGATGAGTCCTCTTTCGTAAGAATTGGAACCAAAAACACGGAAGAAATCTACAACAAAATTATTTCGGAAATAGAGCAAATAGAAGATGGCAAGCTCCGCCAAATGTTAAGAAGCATATATTGCACAAAAGAAATCAGCGAAAAGATAAAGAAGCACCCAGGCGCCATAGAGATACACCACAATTGGGTTGGAGGCCTTTTAGAGCACATTTTTGAAGTCCTTGAGATCTGCAAAAAGATGTACGAATTTTACCCATCGATGAACAGAGACCTTTTAGTTGCTGGAGCATTGCTGCATGACATTGGGAAGCTTGAAGAGCTCGAAGTCACATCGAGGATAAAGAGCACAACAAAAGGTCAGCTTTTGGGACATATAACATTAGGGGCAATTTTTTTGGAGCGCAAATGCAACGAATTTGCGATTGATGAAATGACAAAAAACAAGCTAATTCACATAGTTGTAAGCCACCATGGAAAACAGGACTACGGATCACCTAAGGAACCAATGTTGGCTGAAGCGATTGTGGTTTATTATGCCGATGAGCTAAGTTCAAAAACAGCCGAGATTTGTGATTTTATTGAAGGTGCAAAAAATGACACTGAAGATGACTTCATGTTCCATGACAGAATGAAAAGAAACTTGCTCTTAAGGTAGTGATCATTTGAAAAAGACAGTCTTATTTTTGCTGCTACTGAATTTCTTTTGCTCTGCATTCTCAGAATACTATGCAGACATAAGCATCACAATAGGCAAAGACGGCCTATGCAAAATAAAAGGAATTACAAACCACCCCTTGTTAAGCGAAGGCATACACAATGAATTAACATACAAGGAAGGAACTAAGTGGGGCTTTTTGCTTGACATAAACGACAAATTTTCTGACTTTGTTTATGATATTCACTTGCCTCCAAACGCAAGATTGACCAAAGTCAACAACAGCGGATCAATCTCAATACAGGCAGAGGGGGATGTGATAACAATAAAAGGGTTTGGCAAAGAAGAGCCGCTACGTTTGTTTGTTTGGTATTACATTGATAATAATGAGCAGCGGGGTTTGATTGGTTGGCCAATTTTAGCCATATTAATAGCTGTTTTATCTGCTTTTGCAGCTAAGTATATAATTAGGAAAAAAAAGATTGCTAAGAAAGCAAACGAAGAAAATAAGAAAAATTATGAAGGTTTAAACGAAAGACAACGCGCAATAATGATATTTTTGGAGGAGAAAGGTGGCAAAGCAACCCAGAAGGAAATTACAGAGGCCTTACGACTTCCAAAATCCTCAGTTTCGAGGAACATTGAGGCGTTGCTCAAAAGGGGTTACGTGAAAAAGGAGCAGCGTGGCATGACGAATTTTATAGGGATAAATGCCGGAAAAAAGGAAACTTAGTTTTTAATTTCTGTTCCGCTAACTGCTCTACTTGTTCCGCTAATTCCGCATAAAATATAAATGCAGTTCCAGCGATATTTATTCAAGAAAACAACAAATGGAGGTGAAATAATGCAAAAAAGAAAAAGTGTGGCGTGCTACCTTGCCTTGCTGCTGTTGGTCAGTTTAGTGGCTACCAGCTGCGTACTTGCCGAAGACACAAATACAGAAGAGCAAAATCCAGAGACTGGACAGCCGATCGTGGACCAAAATACGCAAAAGGAAATGCTAGCAATGTCTAACGGCATTGGGGCAAAGGTAAGGTTGCTTCAACTGGAAAAAGCAGTCCTGAAGTCAATTCTAAGAGGCAGTGCAGTCATAAGCTACATAGAGAAAAACTACCCAGAAGAAGACACTAGTGAACTAAAAGAGATAATAGCAGAAATGAAAGTGCTGAAAGAAGAGGTTGCGGAAGAAGCAAAGAATATAAAGGATAGCAACGAAGAGGTTGTGAAAACTTTTGTAGACCTCAAAAATGATGCAATCAGCTTGACAAAGCAATTCAGAGAAAATGCAAGGGAGATACTGAAAGACAAAAACAAGCAGGGCTTAGCAGAAGAGTTCAAAAACATCGACTGGAATGAATATAAGGAACTGCACAACCAAATAGTATCTCTGATAAGAGAATACAATGCAAAGAGGGTTGAAGAGGTCTTAGACAAGCTTCCTGACAAGGCAAAAGAGCTTTCCCAAAAGTTGAAAAATGGCGAGATATCTGCTGAAGAAGCGATCAAAGAACTCAGAGAAACCATCCGTGGATTAGGGCCTGAGCAGAGAAAAAATGCCTTGTTCGGAATGAACCAGATGAATTCGAGAGCCAGGGTTTTGAGACAACAATGGGTTACGGCTGCGAGGCAGCGCTTCATGGAACGCAGAATGGAACGACTTGAGGGGCGCCTTGAAAGGCTTAGAAACCGCTATGCAGATATGAACATGGATATGAACCGCCTGAGGGAAAGGATTCGAGATCGGATCTCAAATCCACAGATAACACCATTCAAAAAAGGCAGCCCAAGCGGAAAACAAAATAGCTACGGGGGTGTATCCAAATGAACAAGATCCTGCTAATAGCGGTAATTGCAATAGTGGCAATTGCACTAATTGCGGTTCTGCTTACCCAAATGGGGCCAACGCCAACACCTGGCGGAGGAACAACAACCATAGATGAGGACAAAACCCTGAGCGACTTTCAGGAGACACTTATTCCAGAGGGCAGCGAGATAGATGTTGGGGATGTAGTATAAAGCATTCCCTTCTTTTTTTTCTTTTTTAGTATATCGGAATCCGATATATTTAAAATTCTTGTCTGGTCTAATGTTCTCTGATGCAAGCGATAATAGTCAAAAGTTTGGTAAAGAATTTCAACGGCTTTACCGCTGTAAAAGGCGTATCATTTAGCGTCAGAGAAGGCGAAATATTTGGGCTTCTTGGTCCAAATGGGGCTGGAAAAACAACGATTATAAATATACTAACAGCTCTTTTAAAACCTACCTCAGGCAGTGTAAGCGTTGCCGGAATTGATATAAAAAACAGATCAGATGTTAGAAAGAACATTGGAATCGTTTTTCAAGAACCAGCGCTTGACAACAAATTAACAGGGCGGGAAAACCTTGAGTTTCATGGAATGATGTATGGCCTTAATAAGAAGATCATGAGCGAAAGAATAAAGGAGGTTCTAGAGTTAGTAGAACTTACTGAAAAAGCAGATGTTGCAGTTGAAAAATACTCTGGTGGCATGAAAAGGCGCCTTGAGATAGCCAGGGGGCTTCTACAAAAGCCAAAGATTCTTTTTTTGGATGAGCCGACGCTTGGCCTTGACGTACAGACAAGGCGAAAAATTTGGAACTACATCGAAAATTTAAGAAAAGAAGGAAACATAACAATAGTGCTAACAACACACTACATTGAAGAGGCTGACTTTCTCTGCGATAGAGTAGCAATAGTAGACGAAGGCAAGATAATTGCATTAGAAAAGCCTTCAAAAATAAAAGAAATGGTCGGCGGAGAAATAATATCAGTCAAAGTTGACGGCAAAGAGCTAAAGCCATTCACAACTGAATTAATGAAAACGGGTATTGCAAAGGATTTTAGGGAAAAAAATGGGCTGGTTGAAATAACTGTTGAAGACGGAGAGACGAAACTACCATTAATACTAAAAATGGCTAATAAAGTAGGCCTGACGATAAGCTATGTTAGCTTTCGTAAGCCAAGCTTAGAAGATGCTTTCCTGCAATTGACAGGCAAAAAAATTTCTGATGATTTAAACAATAAAGAGGTTATTAAAGCTAACTTTGGGTGAAATGCATGCCATCAACTAAAATAAGCTCAAACGCAATTTACGCATTATGGCTTAGAGACATAATAAGGTTCTATAGGTCAAAATCACGCATAATAGGAACTCTTGCCACACCATTGCTTTTCATGATATTTATGGGGCTTGGGTTTTCTGGCTCTGAAGTTTTTCTAGGAAATAGCAATGTAGACTACAAAAGCTTCTTAGTACCTGGGATCCTGGGTATGACACTGTTGTTTAATTCTACCTTCGCTGGAATATCTGTGCTTCTGGAAAAAGAGTTCGGATTCTTTAAAGAGATTATGATTGCTCCGGTAAGCAGGATATCCATAGTTTTGGGAAGGATCGCTGGCGGAGCAACAATTGCGCTTTTTCAGAGTATATTGATACTGTTGTTTTCCACATTGCTTTGGTTTAAAATTGGAAGCTTAGCTGGGCTTATGCTCTCATTTGCATATATGTTCCTAATTTCGGTTACATTTATAGGCATTGGTTTGGCTTTTGCATCGCAGATGAAAGATATGCATGGGTTCAACTTGATTATGAATCTTTTTATTTTTCCCCTATTTTTTCTTTCCGGTGCACTGTTTCCGCTGGAACGCATTCCGGCTCCAGCAAGAGTTATCTCTTATGTTAACCCGCTTACATACGGCGTGGATGGCCTTAGAGCGTCGCTTATAGGAGTATCAGAGTTTAGCATAGTTGTAAGTTTTAGTGCTTCATTGCTTTTTGCACTTATGAGTGTTTTTATTGGTGCTTACCTATTTGATAAAAGTGAATATTTGTAAAGCTTGAAAAATTTTGCAAAAAAGATAATTTTTTTAACCAGAGAGGATAATTTTTTATGTGTCGGCTCAACCCTTTACCAAGTCAAGAGCTTTTGATTTAGGCAGCAATTTATCTATTTACGGCTTTTTGCATTTTGCAGTGGATGCTGCTTGCGCTGGAATAATATTCAGTAGTTTGAGTTCATCCAACGAAAACTTGGCTAATTTTGCATACCTCGTTTTACTATATAATGTTCTTGCATTCGGATTCCAGCTACCATTTGGCTGGATAGCAGACAAAACAAAAAAGCCAAAAGAAATTGCCTTCATAGGAATCATTTTAACTGCAACAGCAATATTTTTATCACCTTCATGGATAGCAGCAGCAATATCTTTGGCTGGAATTGGAAACGCTATGTTCCATATTGGTGGAGGAGTTATCTCTTTAAACCTTAACCCTAAAAAGGCCTCAGCACCAGGACTATTTGTTGCTCCGGGCGCAATTGGCCTGCTTTTTGGCATCTTGGCAGGAAAGCTGGGTTTTTTCAACAATTTTGTTTTTGCATCTATGCTTTTTGCCCCAGCCACTTTAGCTTTGTTCTTAGCACAACCAAAATATGCTTATAGCCATTCAGAAGTATTAGACCAAAAAAAGGCAAATCTCCTTACAATAGCTCTTATGCTTCTACTTTTAGCTATAGCTGCAAGATCATTTATTGGCTTTGCGATGGCATTTCCTTGGAAAAACAATACACAACTTCTCTGGGCCCTTGTTGGATGCATTGCTCTTGGAAAAGCAATAGGTGGTATGCTTGGTGACAGGTTAGGGTGGATAAAGCTTGGTGTAACTGGGCTTTTAGTTTCTGCACCTCTGCTTTATCTTGGCTGGGATTTTGCCTTTTTAGGAATATTTGGAGCGCTGCTCTTCAACATGACAATGCCAATAACATTGGTTGCAATAGCAAACTTGCTTGAGAACAGGCCTGGCTTGTCTTTTGGGCTTGCCTGCACAGCTCTTTTGGCAGGTGCTCTTCCTTTCTTTACAGATTTTGGAAAACTCTTTGGAAATAAAGAGGTTATCTTTTTCTCTGTGCTTGTGTCTGCCTTAGTGCTTCTGTTTGCTTTAAAGCTATATGAAAGAATTATAAATCCCGAAGACTCTTAATATATCGTGATCTATATGGCAAACTCGATTCTGTTGCCTACGTACTTTGCGGTTCTACAAAATGTGCTTGCAGATATTGTTGGGCTTCCAGCCCCAACAGACTTGGCCTTAGTAGCATTAATTGGCGTTGTAATAGCTGTTATCACTGTGGTAGTAATAATACTGCTGAGCAAAAAAAAGGGTCAAAAGAAGGTGCAGGCAAAACACAGTGAAAAGAATGCTAATAAGTAACTTTGCAACAGCGCTAGCCCTAACAGAGATTATTGAGCTAGCTGTTGCGTGGTTGCTTAGGTATAGAAAAGGACATGAGCTCCGTGCTATTTTTCTAATTAATCTCGCAACTAATCCACTAGCAAATTACATAGTTCTTGTTGCATACAACCTCGGCTTGCTAAAGATTAACATCTATTTTCTTCTTGCAATAGAGGCCTTTGTAATAATAACGGAAACGCTTATGCTTTCATATGCGTTAGACAAAAAGCTGAATGAGGCCTTTGTGCTGTCGCTGGCAATAAATTCTGTTTCTTTTGCTTTTGGCCTTTTGCTAAATCCGAATATTTTGGCTTTGTAACATATGAAAAATAGTTTAAAAAAATGAAAAAGTTTTTATTAATTAGGATATATGGTAATTTTATGAAAAAAAGAGTTTTGACTTTACTGTTGTTGCTTATTATCTTTATCTCCCTGCTTTGGGTGGCAAAAGCTTATGTTAGATGGTACTGGCCATACACTGATTATCAGAGCTACATCGAGTATCAGCAAGCGTTGAGGCAAGCAAAAGAATATATGCCGAGTAAAACGGACACTAAGACAGGGTCCCTTTTCTATAGTCTTATCTTTGCATTATCTCTTTCAGGAATAATCTTTTTTGTGTTGCTTTTTCTATATCTATGGTTCCTCTTTGGGCGAGATCCAAAAGTTAATTACAACGCCATATATGAGAGGGAACCTCCCTATGATTATAGCCCCGCGGTAGTTTCGGCAATCTTAAATTCCCAAGATTCCGTGCCATCCAAGGAATCTATTGTTGCAGTAATACTTGATCTTTGTATGAAAAATTTTATTTCACTAAGTGAGATTAAGGATAAGAATGGGACAGTAATAGATTATAAAATTACAGTCCTTAAATCAGCTCAGGAATACGAGTCCGAACTTGACAAGGGAAGAGTAAAAAAACTCCCCTTGGATGAATTGACTGTTTTAGATTGGATTAGTAAATACTCTTTGAGGGGGCAAATTACATTTAGCGAATTGAAGAGGATCTTAGACCATCCACAGAATAATGATATAATTATTTGGCAGAGGCAAGTAAGGAATTACGTAGAGAAAATTGGGCTTTATAAAGATAACTGGCCACTGATTATATACTATGCTTTTTACTTTTCTTTTTTGGTTTTTATATCGATGTATGCGTATCAATCGTTTTTTATGGGAATAGGTGAATACACTGGATACAATTCTAGTAGCTTGGCTGAGCTTTTTTTGTCTTTGGCGTTGCTCTCCATCGCAGTGTTAGTTCCATTTTTACTACCCAAAATTTTCAAGCAGGCATTAATACGAAGGACAGAACTTGGTGTATTGCATTATCAGCGTTGGATGAATTTTAAAGCATTTTTGGAAGACTTTAGCTCGTTGAGGGAATCTCAGCCCACCAACATCGCTTTGTGGGAGAAATATCTTGTTTACGCAATACCCTTAGGTGTAGCCAAAAACGTTGTGAAAACAATGGGGATCGTATTTAAGGGTCAAGAAGATATTCTCTATGAAATCGCAAGTAGTTACTTTAATCATCTTGGCTCAGTGTGACCATAAAAATGATTATCACATGTTAGCAGTTATGTCAAAAACAATCTTTAGTAAATACAATATCTTATGGTCAAATAGGTTCAACGAGACTGAACCGAAAACTATTTAATAAATAAAGAAAATATTTGGTAGGTGCTACTATGTCCGAGGCAGGTCCAACAATTAGGCTGTTTCCGCTTGAAAGAAGGAAAATTATAAAGAAAACTATTGCTGGCTCTATTTTCTGGGTTTTGCTTTTAGCTATAGCCGCCATAATTTTACCATTTATGTCTGGCTTTGAGCAGGCTGGAATTATTACTGCCATTGCCTGTCTTCTATTTATTGTTGTCATTATCCTGATTCTTTTCTGGTACCAAACCCTATATTTCGAAAAATATTACTATGACATCAGAGAAGATTTCTTGGTAATAAAAAAGGGCGTTTTTGCCCCAAGAGAAACTGTTTTACCTTATGAAAAGATACAGGATGTTTACATTGACCAGGACATCTTTGATAGAATCTTCAATTTGTGGGACTTGCATGTTTCTACTGCAACTTACTTATCAGGCCAAGAGGCGCACATTGACGGCGTGAGTCTTGAGAACGGAGAAGCTATGAAAAAAATGATTCTCGAGAAAATCAAGACCTCAAAAAAGTGATTTTATGGAAGAGCATAGCAACTCTAAAAGGCGTTATCAGCCATCACTTTTAAATCTATTAAAAAATCTTCCTATAATAATATTAATCCTATTTTTTATTTCTTTTTTTTCAATTCTCAGAATATTTGTTCCCTCTTCTTACGAAAGCAGCACAGATGTTGACCAAGCAATATCAATATTATTAACTGTTTTATTCGGGTTAGGATTTTGTGCTGTGGTTATTGCCTTGGATTATCTAACATTGAAAAACACATGGGTTGAAATCGGAGAAGAAGGCCTTGTAATCCAGTGTGGCATAATTGCAAAAAAGAGGTCTTTGCTGCTTTACTCTGATATACAAGATGTTGTTGAAAGCCAGGGAATAATTGAAAGAATAATAGGCCTGAAAAGATTGAAGATCGTAACAATGAGCCAACTCTCAGCTTATGCTGGCAATTTGCCCAGCTTTGATCATAAAACAGCAGATATCATTAAGGAAACTGTTCTCAGAAGGATTCGCTTTTCAAAGTCTTATAAAGGCCAACACCCCGAAATAGAACATTTGACACACTCAGAATCTTTAGAATTGGCAGAAAAAATGCAACCAAACATTTTTCCGATTCAGCTTAGAAAAGGTGTTCTGTCAGCACTTATTTTTTGCTTTATCATAATATTTTTAATAGTTGTAGCAGCCATGTTTTTTAAACCAGAATTTAGTACTTTATGGATAACGCTAGGAGGGATGATTCTAATTTCTATTCTTTTACCTTTCGTAATAAACCCCACCATCCGCTTGCTTGGCACAACATATTTTTTAGGGAAAACCCGACTTGAAATACAGTATAAGTTATTTGCACTGGAAAAAGTCAGCATACCCTATGAAAAGATTCAGGATATTGTAGTTTCTATTGGTGTCTTTGAAAGACCTTTTGGTATCGCAAACTTACACGTTGAAACAGGCGCGGTCGAAACCTATGAAAAAGGTGAGCAGCCAAGGGCTGTTATGAATAGAATACCAGCGCTTCTTTTAGACCACGCCTTGCAGCTCCGTGACATAATTTTTAAACATGTGGGCTTCAGCACAAAAGAAATAACTCCAACGCTCATCAGCAAGCACCCGTTAGAAAAAAGCAAGCCATTGAAGAAGACACTCAAGTCAACCTGTTATCTTGCCATAGCATACCTGGTGATTTGCATAATTTGCTTAATCATGGCACCGCAATGGTTTATGCAAGCATTGCTTTACGGGTTTCTTATTCTAATATTTCTTACAATTGCAACATATATTCACGAAATTTATTATTTGAGGAGCTACTATTACAACTTCACTGAAGACTGCCTTTTGATATGCAAAGGTGTCTTCAATGTTAAAGAAATTACAATTCCTTTTGAGCGCATACAAAACGTTTTTGTTGACCAAGATATATTTGATAGGATATTTGGCCTCTGGGATGTGCATGTCTCAACAGTTGCCCCGCAATCAATTATAGAAGGCCATATCGATGGCCTGAATGAGCAGAATGCGAAGGCATTGAAGGAAATGCTGCTCAGTAGGATTAAGAAAAAATAATTTACAATACAGTTAATTCTCAACGATATTCTTATTATATTTAATAAAGTAATTTTTTTAGGCAATGATGAGGTTAACACCGACAGAGCGTTAGCTGTGAAGAGACAATCCAACCCTGAGCCACTTTTTGCAATTAAAGGCCTGATCATTTAGCAAGCACTTTCACTGCTGCGAAAAGGAGAAAGCCCAAGCCAAGGCCGCCAAATATGCCTGCAGGCAACTGGTTTAATAAGAAACCTGCAGCAAAACCCAAAAACAGGCCTGCTGGAATAAAAAAGACAGCATAATCAGATGTTTTTTCTGTTTTTGACATAACAGCACCTTAAATAATCCTTCCAGATTAATTTTAATTACTTTCTGTTATCTTTCAAAATATGTTCTTCAAGGCATCAAAGCGTTCTGAAAAGGTCTCTTATGCTATTAGGGATATTGTAGTAGAGGCCTCAAAGCTGGAAAAACAAGGCAGAAAAGTTCTTTATTTGAATATCGGTGATCCGCTAAAGTACGATTTTAGGACACCGGAACATCTATGGAAAGCTGTTTTTGACTCAAAGCAAAAAGGCGAAAGTTATGCGCCAAGCGAAGGCATAAAAGAGGCAAGAGAAGCAATAGCAAAGAACTTTAAGAAAAAAGGCATGAAAGTTGAGCCTGAAAACGTTTTGCTTGGCAATGGTTCTTCAGAGCTCATTTGGTTTGCGATGAGCTGCATTGCAAACCCTGGCGAAAACATCCTTCTGCCAAGGCCTTGCTATCCGGTTTACTCTGCAGCTTTGCCCTTTTATGATGTAGAGGAGAAATATTATGATTTAGATGAGAGCCATGGCTGGCAGCCAGATATTGATAGCATAAGAAAAAATATAGATGAAAAAACAAAGGCAATAGTTGTGATAAATCCGAATAACCCCACAGGCACAAACTACAGCAAAAAAACACTTGAGGAGATTATAAGTGTTGCAGCGGAGAATAATCTTGTAATATTTTCAGATGAAATATATGACGAACTGCTACTTGACGAAAAAGAAAGACATTATTGCATGGGTTCAATTGCAAAAGATGTGCCAGTTATTGCAGCAAATGGCCTGAGCAAGAATTACTTAGCTACAGGATTTCGTATGGGTTGGATTGCACCAAACGAGTTCTTGCTACAAAATTCTGATATAATGGATGCAATTTCGAGATTAGCAAGGGCAAGGCTTTGCGCAGTGCATCCTTTCCAGTATGCAATAAAGCCAGCTCTTGAAGGCAGCAAAAAGCATATAAAAGATGCAATTAAAAAACTTAAAAAAAGGCGCGATTATTCTGTAAAAAGATTAAATGAAATACATGGCATAAGCTGTGAAAAGCCAAATGCCGCATTTTATGCATTCCCAAAAATAGATCTCCCTGTTAAAGATGATAAGGAGTTTGCTTTAGGGCTCTTGCGCGAAAAGGGTGTCTGTGTTGTTCACGGCTCTGGTTTTGGGCAAAAGCCTGGCACAAAGCATTTCCGCACAGTTATTCTTCCGCCTTTGGATGTACTTGAAGAGGCCTTCAACAATATTGAGGAATTCACAAGGTCCTTGAAATGAGCGATGAGCCTTACAACGAATCCGAAAAGAAATGGTCTATTATTCGGAAGCCAATATTGTATCCTTGGTGCTCAGCACACAGAGGATTTCCGCCGATATTTGACATTTCACTTTATGAATGCCCAAAATGCGGAAGCGCAGTTTGTGGGGCATGCTTATTTGTAACAGAAAACGGTGTAATGTGCAAGAACTGTGCTAAAAATGCAGAAGATGGCCTAAGGCCTTTTTACGACGAAAAGATTGTTAGTGAGAAAAAGGTTTTTTATGCTAAGATCCTCGTATTTTTTTATGTATTTTTTATTTTAGTGGTACTGCCTTTGTAATTTTTAACCCCATTTTTGAAGAAACATTTTTGCTTTTAAGGGTTGGTTCTGATTTTGAAATATACCTTACTGGTATACAGATTATGGGCATTATTCTCGTTTTGGCTTTTGCATTTATGGTTGGATCGTATTTTGTACTTTTTGGGCAAAAAGGGGCACCCAAAGATGCCGAGTTAAGCGAGGAAGAGCTTAAAACTTGACGAAGAAATCGCTCAAAGCGTAAAAAGGAAAAAATGAACTGCTATTATTTAGTCCGCAGAATAGTAATTAAAAGAAGGCCTATTTTAATGCTTACTATTTTTGTTTAAGCTTTAAAGGTGCACCATAGGCCCTGTCGCCAGCGTCGCCAAGGCCTGGCACTATATAGCCATGTGAGTTAAGGCCTGGGCCTATGAAATCCTTGCCTTTAACTTCGTCATCTAAAGCACAGATAAAAACATCTGTGCCCTTTGGAAATGTTTTGCTGACTTCTTTAAGGCCGACTGGGCTTGCAATTACAGCAATTACCTTCCAACTTTTTGCCCTGCCAAACATTCTTAGTGTTTCATAGACTGCGCATAAGCTGTGTCCTGTTGCAAGCATTGGGTCTATTATTATGACATTTTTGTTATTTATGTCAGGAACTTTTGCATATTCAACAACAACACTTAAGTCCTTATCACGCCAGCATGAAACAAACGCAATTTCAACGCTGCTTATCATTGCATTGAAACCTTCAGCAATTGGCATCCCTGCTCTTAAAACAGGCACCACAACATAGCCATCTTCAAGCTTATAACCATGAGATTTCCCTAGTGGTGTATGCAAAGGCACCTTTTTGGTCTTCCCAAACCTTAAAAGTTCATAAGTTAAAAGCTCCCCCATTCTCCGCAATGCCTGCCTAAATTCAAAGCGATTTGTGTTTTTATTCCTCAACCTTGTAAGCTCCTCAAGAATTAGCGGGTGGGTTATCAGGTGGATTCTAAGGCCTTTCTTTTCAAGGCCTTTAAGGAATTCTCCTCTGCTATAATGCAGCCATTCTTTATCCATTAAATTATCATTTTGGCACAAAACATATTAAAATACTTAGGGAATCATTCGGTCGTCATACTTGCTTATTTTGCATTTTCTGGGCCCATAGGAACAAGAAGCCATGCTGCAATATAGAGAACTATTCCAAAACCGAGAGAGGCTAGCGTCAGTGCAACCCACACGATTCTTA
>JAWALG010000009.1:0-33901 GCA_038886995.1 Candidatus Iainarchaeum sp. | reverse complement strand
TAAATGACTATTCATTTAATTTTTGTGGCGCAGCCTTTAACCTCAGAAATAAGTTCAAGTATAGGTTAGAGCTTCTGCGAAATGAGGAGGTTATAGCAAAATGAGAAGCCGAGGCCAGTCAACAATTGTGAGTGCAGTGCTCTATACACTCATAAGCTTAGTTGTTGTATCACTTATACTTCAGGTCGGACTTCCATATCTAACTAAGATAAAGGAGTACAATGAGTTAAAGCAGACAGAAGCCACCATGAAAAACATTGACTCTGTGATTTCAATGGTATCTTCAGAAGGCGAGGGTTCAAAGCGCTTGTTGACCATAAAAATATCCGATTCCATTGACATAAATTCTGCTTCTGATATGATTGTAAGCGAAAAGAGAACAATCGCAGATATTATAAGCCCTAGGCGCAAAAAATCCGAGGGCAACTTTTTTATAGGTGCAAACCTTTCTGTAAATGCGTATGAATCAACAATCGATGATGTCAATGTCTTGATTATGGAAAATGAGCATTTTTTGTTTGCTGTTAGAAAGCTTGACGAAAACACACCAATAACGCTAGACGAGCTTGTATATCAAATAAAGCGCAAGGATACAAACGAAATTTTCAATGGAAAACTTGATTTCTACTTAGATAATTATGCAGGTTCAACAGTTAATGTTTCAACAGAGTTTTTAGAATATGGCTACAACATTGGTAAGGCGCACATTGCTGCAAATGTGTATGGCACAACATATTCCTATAGAATAAACTTTATACTCGAGTCCGGCTTTGATTTTGTAAGAATTTATATGGATGGTCTGAATGTCTGAAGATTTTATAAGCACCATAAGTGATCTTATCTTGCAGAGCGAAAATATATTGCGCGCAATAAGCGAAATTAGAAAAGCAGATAACAGGCGAAAAGAGATCGAATCAGAGCTAATTGAATCAGCAATGAACAAGAGAGAAGATCCAAGAATATTGCATGAAGCCGAGATCGTTGATGCTGTAATTTCAGACCTTAGAAAAGACATAACAGCCAGGATTGTTGCCTTATCGGAAAGCATGGAGAAGCTGAAGGCAAAATACAACGAGCGCTTTAAAGGTTCAGTCGGTGAATTCAAAGATCTTGGTCGTGGTGGCAAAAATGTTTGAAAATCTTGAAGATATCTCTAAAATTGAGCTGGAAGTCTCAGATCTAAAAGAACGCCTAGAATCACTGCTTGTCCTTGAGCGCTTCAAGAAAGGCTCTCTTAGCAAAGATGCATGCCTAAAAGAGCTTAAGGCGAGCTTTGAAGAGAAAATGATTTCCAAAGGAACATATGAGCACTTGTCTGATGTTTTGAAGAAGAGTTCTTTTCTAAATAGGCATTTTTTAGACGAGGAGATAATGAAAACATTTCTTGAGGCACACAATTTGCTAAATAGAGCAAAAAAAGCAGCAGGTCTTGAACCACTTTATATTGAACTTGTTCCAAAAAAGGGGCGCATCGAAGCAATAAAAGGTGCCATCCTGAAAAAGGAAACTAAGCCGCCAGCAGTTCGCGGTGGAAAACTAAGTTTGCCACCTTTAGGTGGCCTTTTAATTCATAAAAAAACCCCTTCTGAAAAAGAAGCTACTTTTGAAGAAGGGCAGCCACCCAAGGCTGTTGGTATTGGGGGTTTGATAAGCAAATTAGCTAGCTTTTCTAAGAAGGTAGGGCCAGCCCCAATTCAAGAAGAACAGTTTGATGAGCGTTTCTATATACCTGTCTTTGCTACTGATTCTGGGCTTGCTGACCTTGGGGCTTCACAAGATGTTAAACGTAAGCAATCGGCAGAAGCAGAGCATGAGACAATAGTTAGCCTCAAGGACAAACTCTTCGCCGAAGGTGAAAAATCAGAGATCACAATGAAACTTCCTGATGTAGTTACGCTAATACCTGGCTATGCTTACGCAAAGATTGTTGAACAAACAAAAGGTCGCAAGGTTTATTTTGTGATTGAGCCAGACCTAAGCTCAGACGAGCTCAAAAAGATAGAGCTGATAAAGGCAGAACTAATTGAAGTTCTCACAATAGAAGAACTCACAAAAGAAAAATTATTCTCAAAAGTTGAGGAAATAATAAGAAAGCGCGGCTATACTTTTACGAGGCAAGGTCGGCACAAGCTAATGTACTATCTCTCAAGGGATCTGCTTGGCTTGGAAAGGATCGAACCATTGATGCATGACTCCCTCATAGAGGATATTGAGTGTGATGGCATAAACGTGCCAATTTACATAATTCACAAAAAGGAGGGACACATCGCAACCAATATAACTTTCCAGACAGTTGAAGCTTTGGAAGATTTCATAATAAAAATGGCACAGCTATCCAAAAGCTATGTGTCCTATGCTTCGCCGTTGCTTGATGCAGTTTTGCCTGACGGCTCCCGTGTAAATGCTGTTCTGACTGGTTCTGTTTCAACAAGGGGGCCAAGCTTTACAATAAGATTATTCCCAGAAAAGCCGCTTCCACCAACAACTTTAATCTCTAATGGAACTGTTGATCCGCTTATCATGGCTTATCTTTGGACTGCACTTGAGTTTAAGAAATCAATGATCATTACAGGAGCTACTGCAAGTGGCAAGACAACTCTTCTCAATGCACTTGCAATGTTCATACCACACTCGCAGAGAATTGTCTCAATAGAGGATACACGCGAACTAAACCTGAAGCACGATAATTGGCTTCCGCAGGTTGCAAGGCAGGGCTTTGGACCGCCGGATTCTAGCGGCAAGCGCTTTGGCGAAATTGACTTAATGACCCTTATAAAAGAGTCCTTCAGGCAAAGGCCTGATTACCTAATAGTGGGCGAGGTCCGTGGAAAAGAAACCTTTATTCTATTTCAAGGCATGGCCTCTGGGCACTGTTCATTAGCAACAATGCACGCTCGCTCAGTGAATGATGTTATGAGCAGGCTCATCACACCACCAATAAACCTGTCACCTTCGCTTTTAGAATCCGCAGACATAATAATAAACATTGGCTTTATAGGTGAAGAAGGTACTAAGAGAACTATAAGAAGCATTGCTGAGGTAATAAGGTATAACGCCAAGGAGCAGCGTTTGGAGTATAATGACATTTTGCTTAAGCCAACCTTGCCAAATACTAAAGAGCGACTTCGGATAGAGGATCTTGCGGATCTTTACTCCATTGTTGGCCGAAGCATAGTTCTGAAGCGCATATGTGACGAAAACAAGATCCCCTTTTCAGCAATGGAAGAAAAGATAAGGCGTAGAGCAGAATTTTTGAAAAAACTCAGCGAAAATGGCGAGCTTGATTATATAACCTTTTCCGAAAAATTAGAGGCGTACCTGCATGATGAGAAATATGCTATCGAAAACACTGCACAAAATCGCAAGTAAGAGTTTTTATAAGCTCTTAAATGGCTTTGAAAACGCAAAGCTAAGGCAAAAGCTTGGAATGATTGATTATCCATATCCTGAAGCGATGTATGTTGCTTACTCCCTGACTGCCATATTCCTTTCTTTTTTCCTTTCATTTCTTTTATGCCTTATTATCTTTTTTTTATTTGTCAAAAACATTCTGATACTTTTTATCCCGCTTGTTATTACAGCATCTGTTGGGATTTTTGCTTTAGTTTGGCCTGATTTTGACCTTGGGAGAAAAAAGAAGAACATTGAAGCAAGCCTGCCACTAGCAATACTTACAATGTCTACTGTCACACAAGCAGGCGCACCACCACAGTATATGTTTCAAGTGCTAGCAAACAGTGAAGAATACCCAAGGCTAAAGCACGAATGCAGAAAGATTGAGCGCTTTATGAACCAGCTCGGATTGTCTTTTACAAAAGCTATTGATAAAATGTCTGAAATAACACCATCGCCTTCTTTTAAAACATTCCTCAAAGAGCTTAATACCACAATTAAAAGCGGCGGTGATTTGCGTGAGTTTATGGCAAAAAGGGCTGATGACGCATACTTCAGGTACCGTCTCATGCTAGAAAGGGCTTCAGATAGGGCAGAAACAATGGGTGAAATATACACTATCCTAATGATTGCAGCACCACTTTTTATATTTTTCACAATAATGATGCTTAATTTTTTCTCAGCAGGAAAGATGTTCGGACTTACAGTTAACGAGATTCTTTTTTATGGTGTTGTTTTCGGAATGCCGATAGCAAATCTAATATTCATGTTTGTAATGTATATGATGTCTGAAGAGTGATTTAATGGCAGTTGAATGGAAATATTATGGGAGATGGATTTTTATCGGCGTTATTGTCTTTTTGGCATCTTACTTTGTGCTAAATAACACGAGCTTTTCATTAGTGCCTTTTATCTTGCTTTTCATACCGCCGATGTATGCCTTTTATATTAGGACTAAAGTGGTTAAGGAAATTGAAGAAAACTTCAGGGTTTTTTTGGATGACCTAAAGGATCTCCTCCAAGGCGGGGTCAACATAAGTGATGCCTTGGTTATAACTGCCAAGAATGATTATGGGCCGCTGACCATATATGTGAAGAGGCTTGCAGCAAAAGTTCGTTTAGGGGTGCCAATGGAGAAAGCAATGCTTATAACCTTCGGACGCCTAAACAGCCCAGTTATAAAGAAAACAACCGTAGCTATAAACCAAACGCTACGTGCAGGCGGCAACTTTATGAAGGTATTCTCTGTTGCAATTGACTATGTTGACAAAGTTGAAAAGCTTAAAAGCCAGAGGAAATCTAGGACTACATCCGCGCTTATAAACTCCTATCTCATGTTTTACGTTTTTGTTATCATAATAATACTCATATATGTTTTCTTTATCCCGATTCTTAAGGAGCAAGTTGGCATAAACGTTGGCCAAGTGCTTGAAGGTGGCATAGATATAACTGGACAGCCAATTGCCTCTCAGCCAACAGCCGAAGATGTAGATTATCAAGAGCACTTCACTAGGCTTATAATTATACAGGCTCTCTTTGCTGGACCAATGATAGGCAAAATAGCTGAGGATAGCTTTATAGCAGGAATAAAGCATTCAATAATACTCCTCACAACATCATTGTTTATTTATATAACCGCAATTTCCCTCTTCGCACCAGCTTAAACCCAAAACAATGCGGATTACCTTTTACCCGCCTTTATGATCAGGGTTCCAAGCTCAAGGTTACCATTGGCTTTTAGCAAAGGCAATGTTCTGCGCCTCACAATTACATTAGGATAATCTTTCTCACTACCTTGGCTTGTTATCCTTGTGGTTTCACCCTCAAATATTATGTAGTATCTTTTATCATAGAAGCTTGTTATTGATGACTCAAGCAAAACCTCAAGTGGCCTCTCAGACGATTCTATTATAGATGGAGACAAAGGATAAACTCTGCCTATGTCCACATCGTAGCTTCTTATCTTCACAAAGCTTTGGTACTCACATGCAAGATTTATATCAGAGCTCACATAGAAAGAGCAGGCATTGTTTAAATCCAATGCTGCCTCATTTATTGTTTCGCTTGGGCCTTTTACAATTCCCCAACTGCTTGAAAGCACATTTAACCTAGAAGAAGTTGCCTTTGAGCTTAGGTTAACATTGTTCTCGACCCATAAGCAAATGTAGCTGTTGTTGTCTTCAGTAATTGTGATGCTGTTAGAATTAGTGGTTTGTGTGTAATCATCCTTCGTGCTTGAGCAAACACCATTGTCACTGAAATAATACCACCTGGTTTGTTTACATCCTGAGACAGAGTCAGTGCAGTTTAAATAGATAGTATCTTCAAATGTCACTGTTTCTGAAACACCAGTGATACTCGCTACAGGTGGTGTATTGTCAAGGAGGAATTGCTTTAAAGATGAGCCCGATGCTGTTAAACCCTCATTTGTCCAGATATTTATATCTATGTAATAGTTGCCATCAGCAACACTGCTAGCATCCCAGTAGTATGTGCACTGCACCGGTGGCCACCAAGCATTTGAGGTGCAATTTAGGTTTTCTATCTGTGCATAGTTGTTGAGATTTAGGTCTGTTTCTATCGCATTTTCAAAGCCAAGTTTTCCAGCATATATTGAGCTATAATATATCTTTGCATGGAGCTCACTCAGCGAGGTATTGTAAACATTAAAGGATATTGTTATATCTCCCGTCTCAAGAGTGCCACTGGGCCGGATAGCACTTACAGAAATTTTTGGAATAAATCTGAAGTTGACATCAACTTGCCTCTTATTTGTCGCTAAATCACTTACTATTATGCTCAAATTATAATCTCTTTCAACGAGCCCAATTATGTTAAAGCCACAGGTATACTCAGATCCACTTTTATTGCAATCCCTAACATAGTCAAAGTTAGCGGCTTCACCATCCAAAAGAACTGATATTGAACTCAAAACCAAAGGAGCACAACCATTTTCAGATATCTTGAACATCACCCAGGGATCTTCAATTATTTCGTTTGGCTGTGGATTAATCACATTTATATCTGGCGCAATATTGTCTATACAGAGAGTGTTAGTTGTTGAATAGCTGCTACTTGCACCATGTTCATCCCATAGATTTAGGTCAAGATAATAGTTGCCATCGCTCGCTTGTGTTGTATCCCACTCATAAGTGCATAATTTAGCGTAACGCCAATCAGTACTTGCGCAACTTAACCTATCAATATTTTGGTAATTGTTTAGGTTAAGGTCATTAACAATGCTGTTTTGGAATGAGCCTTTGGATGTAGAATATGCTATCTTAGTGTGCAATTCACCCATCTCATAGTCAGCAGCATAGAACCTTATGTTAAGGTCTCCGTTAAAGTAACCCTCTTCATAACCAGCATATACAAGCACTGGTGGAATATTCCTGAATATTGCTGGGAAGCCCGTTTCAATGCATTTCGCCGCGGCACAGAGAGAGCCACCGAATAAGCTTAAACCAACATCCATCATTGAATAATTAGTTCCAGCCATTGGTGTGCTAGGTTCTACAATGTAACCTTCTATATTGAAAGAAGTGTGACCTAAATACAAGAAATTAATGTCTTGTTGTGCTGTCCAACCCGCTTCATCACTTACTATTATTGAAAGGTTGTAATCCTTTGCAGTGTTAACATATTCGTAATAAGAGCAGATATAATCGCCACTAGATTCTATGCAGTGTTCTGTCCTAATAAAATCATCGCTTTCAGTACCATCCAAAAGCACAGTTATCGAATTAAAGTCTAAAGGTGATCCCAAACCTTTGTTTACTTTAAACCTTACGTATATAGTTGACTCTATAACTTCATTAGCCAAAGGAGAGTTAACATCTATTACTGGCGGAGTTTTATCTAGTGGAGCATAACAAGTTTTTGTGTCTTCAATGTTGTTTAGCAGATCGTTGCTGTAATAATCAATGCGATTGTTTCCATCTTGTGTTATGCTTATGCCTTCAGAATAGGGCTGCCAAGCACCATTGTTTATCCTGTAATAGGTTTCAGAACAGCCAATGCCGGAACCATCATCACAGCTAAGGGTTATATTGAAATCACTAATTTGCCAAGTTGTGGGAGCATTGTCTGTTGTTGTCGGCCCAGACTTATCTATTTTTACAATCTTTTCTTGAACACTTTCACTATTGCCTGCATTATCCTCAGAGTAGAACCTCAAGTATGTTGTGCCTTCTGAGGATATTGTTATTGGGGAAGAATAAATTGTTGTGGGATTGCAACCGGAGCCAAAGCAGTAATATGTTTTATCACAACCAGCTGTTTCGTCCGAGCATTCAAGTGTTACAGTAACATTTAGTTTACTCCATTCTCCAAATGTATAATTGGTGTCATCACTCTTCTTTGCACTAGCGCTGGTAGTAGGTGCTGTGTTGTCTATTGCAAATGAGGCATTGCTAGAATCTATCGAGGAGCCACCTGAAATGCTCCACACATTCATATCTATGTAATAGTTGCCATCGTTTGCTGTTGTAGTGTCCCAAGAATATATGCACCTTGTTGAAGTGCTCCAGTTAGTTTTATCACAGGTTAAGGCGCCAATGTTTGGATCATTATTTAGGTTGAGATCTGAAACAATTGTGTTAGAAAAAAGACCTGGCAATGCAGAATATGCAATTTTTGCATGCAGTTCTCCGTTATTTGGGTCATAAACATTGAAATCAATGTTGTATGTGCCCTTTATGTATTGGTTGCCGTTTGGGTTATTTATAACAACACTTACACAAGGAGTACAATCAGCACCACCACAATCAACACCTTGTTCATCACAGTTTTGGACACCATCTGAACAATGGTTTGCGTAATATGTTCCAGCTACGCAGCTCCCACCACCAGCAACACAAAAATTGTCATTTGCACCATCATCGCCACAGCACTTTCCGCCTTGGCATCCAAGGCTGCCACAGTATGTTGCTCCTGAAAGCCATGTGCCACCTTTGCAAGTACACCATATTTGTTCATAATCGTAATTTACAGTATAAGCGTTTGTGTTCCAGTCACTAGTTTCCCAAGCATAACCACTACCTCCTTGTGCATAAGCCCTTGTCCTCATTGAATAAGTTCCTTCTTGAGGGCACCAAAGATAGCTTGCTGTCCATGTTTCTTGAGTGCAACTAACGCTACATGTTCCAACTTGCGTAGAATAAGTCATATCGCGCCAACCAGTTGTTGTAATATTGTCAGGTGCTCTTATTTCATAGTCCATGTCACTAACATCACAGTAATGGCATGGACTCTCGTCACTGCCAATGCAATCCCGCAAACTACTTCCTGAAAGCCCGCCGTAGCACGTTTGTGCATTTACAAAACCAAAAAAGTTAATTAGCAGAACAACCAGAATAAACTTCAAGAAAAAATATTCAGACAATTTCATGTTTTATCCCTGTGAGCGCTAAAATATAAACATTTTTATATATTTAATTATTGTTATTAATTAACCTTTCCATTGTTCGATGCATGCTCAAAAGTGATTTTTATGGTACACAATGTTGAAGTATCCCCCGATAAAAATGAAGCAATTGTAAATGTGAACCCAAAAGTTTTTCCTCTTGAAGTCGTTTATGCTGCTTGTTATGTACTTATGGATAAAGCGTACTTTATACTTGATGGGGATCCGCAAAAAGAGATTAAAGTTTTTATAAAGCCAAAAGAAGAAAAAGCCAGCAAGAAACAGCTTGAATCTCTTGCTTTAAAGCTCCATGATGAGCTAATAAATTATGCAACTTACGCAGTACAAGCAGCGCGCAACCAACCCATAAGGGAAGCGATAATTAGGCGTGCTCTGGCCACAAACCTCTCTGAAGCAGAATATTGCGAAGAATGTGCATCTGAGGAAAAAAGTAGATTAGATGAAAAAGCAGAAAAGATAAAAATGCCTGATGAAGACCTATTCATAGACGACCCTGAAGGCATAGCCAGGCCCTGGACTCCGGAAAAGGCGAAAGGGCTTAAGAAGCCAAAAATAATTAAAAAAGGTTGAATTATGACTGCTGGTTGTAAGGGTTCTCCTATTGAAGTCAATAAGAGTAAAAAAACAGCAAAAATAAATCTTTCGAAGGCATTTTACCCTAAAAAAGTAGTTAACAAAGCGCTTAAAGAAGTTAAAGGCGCGAAATTAACAAATAAAGAGTCAAAAAATTACTTTCATATTACAGTGAAAACTGAAAAAAGGTGTGCTGAAACTTTTGCTTTAGAATTTTGCAACTTCCTTTTAGGTATTATAAAGGGCGCAGCACCTTGATTTTGTTTGGTAGTGAAAATGAATGAAAAACTAGAGCGGGGCCTTAAAAAAGTTGAATAGAGTCGATTTGAAATGGAGTGGCCACTAACCTTCAAGTGTAACAATAATTGCATAAGCTGCATAATGGATACACGCATGACTGTTTGTTTCGGCGAACAAAGCAAAAATGCACTGTTTGAAATCATAAACAAAATCCCACAAGAAGAAATTTTCAGCGTAACTGGCGGAGAACCAACGCTTAGAGACGATTTCCCCGACATTCTGACCTATGCAAGGAAGAAGCACCCAAAGAAGTTCATTTTTGTTGTTAGCAATGGGCGGAAGTTTTCTGAAAAAAGTTTTTTAGCAGAATTGGATAAGAGTAAGCTTGAGCCGATACGCTTCGGTATAGCACTCTATAGCCATGACCCCAAAGTGCATGACAACATTACTTTGGCAAAAGGTAGCTGGAACGAAACAGTTCAAGGCATAAATAATCTTCTTCAAAGTGGCTTCAAAGTTGAGTTAAGAATTCTCGTGGAAAAAGCGAATTATAAGAGTTTAAGCAAAACTGCAGAATTCATAACAAAAAATTTCAAAGGCCTCGAGAGAGTTGTTTTTATCAACTTAAAATACACAGGAAATGCTTTTATAAACAGGCACAAGATTTTCGTTAGATATTGCAAGGCAGCACCCTTTGTACAAAAAGCCGCAACCATTCTGTTAGATGCAGGATTTGAGGTAAGGTTGTTTCATTTTCCCCTATGTATAATAAATAAAAAATATTGGCCTCTTGCGGAAGGCGTGACAAAGCAGGAGGCAGAGCTAACACTTCTAAAAAAATGTGCAATGTGTAAAGTTAGAGAAAAATGCCCAAAGATATGGAAAAGTTACCTTGCTATTGCTGGGGGAAAAGAGTTTAACCCAATTATTTGATTTCTTGTTATGGCTGCAAAGTGCCCCAGAAATATTTTAAATAAGTATATCTATTATTTAATAGATGCAAAAAGAAGAAAAAAGCCCTAAAAAAGAAAATTTTTTGCCCAGGGTAAAAAAGACAATAAAATCATTTGTTTTGGAGGAGCGCGGCAGCATTTCGAAGCACAAGATGCTTGCCTTGGGCGCTTTTTTAGGTTCAGTTTCAATACTTAATATTTTGCCTGAAGTCGCTGCAGCACATACTAACTATTTTAGCGTTGGTTGGAATGCTGGAAATATTACAGCAAGCCATGGACATCACGCGAGTCATGCGAGCCACTCCAGTCACAGTTCTCACAGCAGCCACAGCAGCCACTCCAGCCACAGCAGCCACGGAAGCCACTATAGTGGGATTGGCTATTGTTATGATGTTTGGTGCTATTAGTGTCATAAATGCTTCTTAAGATATTTGAAAAAAATAATGAAAAGTTCTTTAGCAAAGAGACCTCTGATATTAAGAAAGAGCTTTCAAGAAGAAGCCCTTTCCTTCACTTTCTTTTCAGAAGAAAAAACTTGTATGTTGCATTTTGTAGCAATTCTTCGAATTTCTACGTTATGGATAAAGATTTGTTTAGTTCTCATGGTCAAAAATACTTAGCAGTCAACTTAATGAAACCATTTGCAAAAGTTGAATCATTTTCATGTTTTCTTCCAGCATCGACCACTAAATGCAATATGAACTGCAGATACTGTGTTGGATATGGCGGATTAAAAAGTGGTAAGGACTCTTCTTTGGAAATAATAAAAGCAGCAACAGAATTCATTGCTAGAAACCAAAAGGAGGGGGTTATAGTTGATTTCGTAACTTCTGGTGAAGCCCTGCTAAACTTTCCACTTTTTTCAAAGACCATTGATATAACTAAGAAGTCAATAAATGTGAAACAATTCAAGCTTTCAACAAATGGCACACTATTGCCTGAGAAATTCCTTAAAATATTAAAGGAAAACCCATTTTATGACTCATTTCAGATATCTTGCGATGGCCCACCCGAGATACAAGATTCACTAAGGCCTTTAAAAAATGGTCTAAAAAGTAGCCAAATTGTTGAAAACAACCTAAGGAAATTGATATCTAAAAACATGAATTTCACAGTCAAAATAACTCTGACAGAAAAACACCTTGGGAAAGAATCAGATGTAGTAAAATATTTTCTCTCGCTAGGCGTAAAAAGACTTTTCATTACAATAGTTGGTGACATTGGGAAAGAAGCGCTTTCCGCAGAAAAAATAAGATCGATGAAGCAATATGAATGGCTAATAGAATCGCAGCTAAAAATAAAAGAGCTGTGCGATATAATAAACCTTAAATGTTTGCTACCAGCCCAAAAATCGATTGGTAATACACAAATTTGTGGATGTGCAGTTTCTTCTTCTTTTGTGATAACTCCTGAAGGTCTTGTTACACCATGTGCTATGCTAGGTGATGAATATGATGTCGTTAATCATAACGCAAATAAGTTGGTTTTTGGGAGGTATGACTTCAAAAATAAAAAAATAATTTTAGACAAAGATAGGCTAAATGAGGTGCGCACATGGTACCGAAAAGTAAAGAAATGCTATGAATGCGACTTTAAGCTTTGTTGGGGCGGGTGTTTGCTGAGCAATATTCGAAAGAATGGGACAATCTACCTACCAGACAAAACACATTGCAAGGAGAGAAAAGAAGAGACCTTAGCTTACTTCAGATACTTGGCTGAAAGCCAACTCATAAAGCTAAAGCCATATCTAAAAATCGCAAAAAATAGAACATACCTTATAGGGCAGAATATCGAGATGCCCGTTTACAATAACTTTAACTCAGTTCCAAGGACAGGTAATGCTGTAGGTAGTGCTGTCCTTGTTAGATTAAATCCCAAGAGTGATAACTTGGAAATATTGCTTTCGAGAATGTTGAAACTCAATGAACGGATTAAAGGCCTTGTGCTTTTTTTGCTTTCTCCACCATGCAAGCAGCAGCTAAACACAAGAGAAACTGTTTTTTTTAAGGACTTTCTCTATTCCCTCAAAACCAACGGAATTCCATTCCTAGTGACTAAAAAAATAAAAATAAGTGATTCAAGTGACAAAAAAGAGAAAGACTTTTATGAATATTTCAATATACCAAGTGATTGCTCAAATTGCTTAGAACTCTTTAAGGTAAAGCAAAACTCGAAAGTTGAGTTCTGCGACGGTAGGTCTGGACCTAAAATAGATGATGTCTTTAATAGAAATGAGCTTTATGAACTCTACCTGGCGCTATAAATCAACCAAAAAAATTTCTAATTATATATTTATATAAAGTTCGTTTTTCTCACATAATAACGGATGTGGGCTGGTGATGATGATTTCCAACAAAAAAATTATTTGGTTTGCCATCCTAATCGCCACCATTCTGCTGTTGGTAGTGGCCATCAACATCTTGACAGCACAAAATAGTAAAAACAAGCCAGCATACATTTACAGTTATGATGAAATTCCACTAGTCCTTTCTGACGAGAATACACCAAGAGCCATATATAACGTATTAGCAGCAAAATCCGTTTTTGTTTATTTTGCAGGTGACAAAGACCCCGAAAAGCTCAATAGTGAGATACCCTATGTATTAACATTAATGGATTCATCTTTTGAGAAGCACTGCGCTATACCTGAGCTTTGTAACCCAGTGGAAGTTTTGGGTAGCTATTGTCTTGGTAGCAAAGTATTAAATAGAGATAAAAACTGGCAAGAGGTTCAAGCTAAAATTATATCAAACCCCAAGTTCGCCAAAGCCTTGCAACACTGGAGAAATTACTTTAGTAAAGAATCATTCAATGAAGGCGATCTGGAACTTCTATATGGCTATCTTACTGCCGAGAAAGAATGCGGCAATGCTGATTTGTTAAATAAAAAAGAGATTGCCTACAAAGTATTAAAAACAAAAACTGATGAACCAAATACTACTGATAATCTGAAAAGTTTGAAAAATAAAGCAGTGGTCTTGGGTAATCTCTTTGATAGTGACTTGTTGGGGATCAAGGCCGATAGTCCAGAAATAGCATCCGAGATTGACGCAAGCATATGTAAAAAAATAAAAGGAAACCCCCCTGAAAAACAATTGAGTAACCTTTGTTTTATGCGCGACTATCTGATTTTAAGAAAATTCTGTAAAATAAGCCCCCTTATTGAAGAAAAGCAAGGTTTGCAACTAAAAAATATCATTCTACAGAGGTACAAAAGCATTGAAGACATCCTGTGTCAGGGGGGTATCGCTACATTGCTCGACTAATCTTTAAAAATTATCGCCATATTATTGCGTTGAATCTACTTTTATTGAAATATTCAAATTTGGGCTTTTAAAATCACTAATAAAACACATTCCTGAGCAGCACCATTGTAAATTTGCTTTTTCCATAAACGCCTCTTCGCAGTTTGCAGTAATCAGACTTCCGGCTTCGTTGCTATGGAGTAAATCATTTGCCTCATATATGTTTAGGCCTTTGGTGACCGGAATCGATACTCTTGCCAGAGTTATGTCTTTCGGTCCAGGGTTATAAAAAGGTATCGCAATCTTTCCGTCAATGCACTGCCATTGCCCATACTCTAAAACACAGCCAGATTTTTTTGCTTCTTCAATACTTTTTGGTCTATTTGCTAAGTCGTTAATTAGCATTATTATTCCAAAGATTAGCAAAAATAAAAGAAAAGCTATTGGAAATGCGAACTCTTTCCTTTTCAAGGCATTTAGCAATATCCTTAACTCCATCATAGCACCTTATTATGGCACAGGCACCAATTCCTCAAAGCCGCGCTTTTCAGCATATTCTTTAAAGATCCCTTCGCAGATTTCATTGTATTTACATCCAAAGCACTGAGGTCCCTTGACACGGCCTTGCTTGGTGCGGTTTTTTTCAACTTCGAGGTCCTCAAATTCTGGGCCTATGTGAGTTTCTTTTAGTGAAGTTTTTGCTGCGTATTCACTTATGAAATTTATAGCGCCGTACATATAACAAAAAGGCACGTATCTGAAATAACAATGCCTTATGCCCTTTGAAGTGCATACACCAATTGTTTTTTGCACAACACCTATTAAATGTTCAAGCCTCGGAACCATATCTTCAAAATTTTTGTAAGCGTTGCCTCTTGGATGCGGAAAAATAAACTCCATGCCGTTAGCCCCAAGCTTTGCATTTATTTCAGCAATCTCTGGCAAAAATGCAACGTTTGGTTTTACGATAACTGTATTTGTGCATATATAGACCTCTTCTGATATTGCCCTGAAGTTCTGCATGCCTTTCACAAGCTGGTCAAAAGCGCCTTTAACATTAACAAGGTAGTCATGCAGCTCTGCGTTGTGGCCATGCACTGAAAATACCGCAGAATTTAATCCCGCATCATAAAGCTTCTTTGCATATTCAGCATTTGAAAGCATCCTTCCATTTGTTGTGATGCTTATAGTTTTAAAGCCGAGCTCTTTTGCATAAGAAATTAGCTCAACAAGGTCTTTTCTTATTGTTGGCTCGCCGCCGAGAAAATCAACAAAGGTTGATCCACGCTCTACTGCAGCCCTTAATTGCCTCTTTGCTTCTTCAGTACTCATCAAGGGCAATTCACGTTTATCTGCTGCATAGCAAAACCTGCAATTATTGTTGCATTTGTAGCCAAGAAGCAAAGCAGTTTTTATTTCAGGCATATTTACATTAACTCAAATAATTGTTTTTAATGTATCGCAACAAAAATCGATTATGCGTGGCATTTCCTTTTTTTCAGAGGTTTTTTTATGCAATTTCAGAACACCAAAAAAACCATTCAAGATGACTTTTGCTGTAACTCACAAGTGCAACTACAAATGTAAAATTTGCAAAATCTGGAAAAAAAGCAAATAAAAGAGGCGGATATTAAAGAAATCGATGCCTTGTTCTCAAAGGCAAGATTTATTAGATGGCTAAGCTTGACAGGCGGAGAGCCATTCCTCAGAAACGACATTGAAAAAAATAGCCGAATCAGCAAAGAGGAACTGTTGCTTATATGTTCTTAACATCCCCACTAACGGCTCGAACCCTGGCAGAATCCTAAAAAAAGCAAAGAGAATTGCCGCCCTGGGGATACCTCGCACTATTGTAACAATAAGTCTAGATGGGCCCGAAGAGTTTCATGATTCACAAAGAGGAGCAAAAGGGGCCTTTAAGAAAAGCTTGAAATGTTTTGCCCTTCTCAAGACCTTAGAAAATGATTTCAGCAACTTTAGATGCCTTTTTGAGTTCACTATAAGCCCATACAACTTTGGTCTTTTTGAAGAAACACTCAAGGGAGCCAACACAAGGGTTGGCTGCACTGAAAAGGATTTCCAATTTACTTTATTTCACATATCCGAGAATTTCTACGCAAATAAGGAGCTAGATAGTGAATATTCTAATTTTGCCAAAAATGCACACAAAGAAGCCGCCGAAATAAGAAAAAAGCTAACCTTTTCGCTTTCTTCAGAATATCTTCTTAAAAGAATCTACTTGTCTCTCATAGAACCAGGTCTAAAGAACCCCCTGCACTGTGGAGCTGCCAATAATTCAATTTTTTAGATCCTTGCTTAAATGTTTTTCCTTGCATTTCTAGAGGAGATTTACTGGGCAACTTACGCGACTTTAATTACTCCTTAGCTAAGCTTCTCCAATCAAACAAAGCCAGGGAAATATCCAAAAGAATAGAGAACTGAAATAACTGCTGGACCTTATGTGAAGCAAGCCATTCCATAGTTACAAGATTCCCGCAGGCATTTTTTTACTCACTTAAAAAGCAGTAATTGTTTGGATATAAAAACCAAAAAGCTTGTCCCAAAAAGCACAGTAAGAGCATACCCCAAAACAATGAATATTGCAAATGGCTGAGTAAAGTTTATCAGCATGTCATCAAATGGAATCTTCTTTTCTCTGCGGAGCTTTTTTATTTTCTTTATATCATCTTCCGAGAGGCAATCAATGTTATGCAGTATCTGCCCCCTCTTTTCATTACCAAAGGCCAAAAGGCCTGAGTTAAGGAAGCTAACTCTCTCAAAGCCATTACCTTTCTGCAAAATCATCTCTGCTGGGCACATTCCCGGCTTAAGTTTCTTTATAGGAACGCTCTTAGTGTAAAGCTTAAAGGCCAAGTATATTATGAAGAATCTGAAGAAAAGAAATACTCCAATCATTGTTGCGAAGTTGAGCATAAAAGATATCGAGTAAACATTCCTGTAGTCAAGCACAACCCTAAGCACAGCAAGCGCAAAAAAAAGAAGCTCCAACTTTGCACTTAGAATTCGCCTAAAAGCCTCATAAGTTAAAAAAAGTAGAAGCAACATTACAAAGTAGTCACTAAAAATTGCTTGCCCAAAAGCGATCAAGCTTAACAGCTTAGAGAGGAACCAAACAAATCCGAGCAAAGCCAGAGCAAGGATTGTTACCCTATACGGCTGAAATGTAAACTTAATAGCATCTTTCAATACTGAAAAACGGCTTTTAGCTATTATTATAAAAAACATAAAGAAGAATATTGGCACGAAGCAATTAACCAGAAAGTCAAATGTCAGATTTGGTGATGCATAAAGAGTTTGCGGTAAAAGCAGGAATAGAACAGAGAAAAGCTTTGCATCGCCAGCCGGCCATATGCCAAAAAGCCAGAGCAAAAAAGCCACTGCAAGAGCATAGAAAAATGTGAAAACTACCTTTAAGTAATCTGCTGCACTTATGGCCTGATAAAAAATGCCAGAAGCGAGAAGCAAAACAATGTACTTATTTGGTATCTTTCCATACTTAATATCTTTGAGAGATATTGCCAAGGAAACAAAAATTGCAAAAGCAAAGAAAAATTCAAACAAGCAAACCCCTACTTAAACACAACATCTTTTTCAACCCAATTTTTGAAAACAACGCTGTGTTTCCTTGAGAATAAATGCCTTTCAAAAATTCTGCTTATAAGACCTTGCATTATTTTGCATCTTTCATCAAGAGCAAGCTTTGAAACAATCGTGCCTTGTGTTGCATAAGTATGCAAGGGGCATATGCCGCAATATGGGCTCCAAACGCAAGCATCGCAAAGGTAATTCTTTTTTGAGGAAATATCAATCATTGTTGTTAGTGTATCATTGTTGAATATATCTTCATACTTTGAAGTGAAAACATTGCCAAGCTTAAACTCCTCAAAAAGCTTTCCTTCATCGCAGGTATGTATGTCGCCATTGTATTTGTAAAGCAATTGTCCTATTCCAGCACCACAAGGGCTCTGAATGTCAGTAAAGTAAGGATCCCTTTCTGTAAGTATTTTCTTGAGGAATATCAAGGCCATCAACTCTGTGAAATGCTGCTCTCTTGTGTTTTTGCTGACTATGTAGTCAAGGGTCTTTTCATAAAACATCAGGTATTCTTCTGGTGTGTAACCTATCTTTGTCCAAGAATCAGCAGCAAAACCTATGTTGTTCATAAACCTAAGCCAGACACCATTGAAACCAAAACACATATATTCATCAACAATTTCTTTGCCATAAGGCAAAGAATGTCTTGTTATTGTGCAAAGCGCATTTAGGTTGAAGTCGTATTTCCATTCCTCTTTAATCCTTTTTATCCAGTATACAACATCTTCATAAGTGCCTTTTCCACCAAGGTAACGCCTGTTTTTGTTATGCACGTGCTTAGGTCCGTCAAGAGATGTTGCCAAACCCATTATGTGCCTTTCCTTTAAACTTCTTATAATGTCCTCATCCATTTTGGTAAGATTTGTTACAATTGAAAAGCCAACACTCTTTTTCTTTTTCTTTGCAAGATCTTTCGCATAATCTATTATAAACTCAGTTATTTCAAAGTTTAGAAGGCAATCGCCACCTTGAAATTCTATGATCAGTATTTTTGAAGGGCTCTTAAATATGAAGTCCACTACTGCTTTTGCTGTGTCTCTGTCCATGTCAAAGCCTTTGCCACTTTCGGGCTCTGCTCGCGAATGGCAGTATATGCAACGTTGATTGCATCGCAGAGTAGGCACAATTATGTGAAGCGAAGGTCCTTGAAACAGGAAAGAGTTTCTTACAGCATAGGCCTTTACTGCATTTTGGACATTTTTTTCAGTTAAAATTATGCCTTTTTTTTCAAGCTCATTGAAGAGCTTTTTGTCTTTGCTTAATTGCTGCAACCTTAGCAGGTAGTATTGCTTTTTATTCAGCAAGGCCCATGCGCCGTGCTCTGTAGTTACCAAATATGCGTTTTCCCTCAGCTTTTTAACATTATAAAAATTAAGAACATAACCGGAGTCAAAATCTAACATATTTTCCATCATAATCTTAGCCATATTAGGGAATTGTAGACAATCTTTTTAAAACAATTAACTCAGTTCTTTTGCCAATTCTTGCCCCAGTATTTCTTCAGGGCTTTTAACTTTTCTTCCAGCAATAGGTACAAACTCGGCCCAGCCAAACTTTTCAGGATATTCTTTCCAAGGCCCTTCACAGATAAGGTCATAGCGGCATCCTTTGCATTTAGGGCCTTTAAGTTTGCCAGTTTCTTTCCTAAGCTTGTCAAAGTCCTCTACTATGCCTTCAGCATCCATTATCTCTGCTGGTGGCATATAGAGCTCAGAGCAGTACTTTTCATAGCCACGCATGAAACAGTATGGGTATGCTTCAACCATAACTTTTATGCCTGCATTTATGCCGATGTCCAAAGCTTTATGCAAGTAGGGCATAACCTCGCTTTTTTTTGGTAATAATAGATCTATATTCTTTTTTGCATTCCCGACACAATGTATAAAAGCAAATTGGTATTGATCTACGCTTAGGTCAACAAAAAGCTTTGCTGTTTCAGGGAGAAGTTTATAGTTTATTTTGTTTATTACTGAGTTCATTATAACATATTGGCCAAGTTCTTTTAGGTTTCTTATGCCTTTAATTGCTTGGCCAAAAGCGCCAGGTGACTGCACCAAATAATCATGAACCTCTGCGTTAGGTCCATGGATCGCTGGCCCAAATTCAGTTATTCCTGCTTTTATAAGCTTCTTGCAAAATTCTTTGTAGTAAAGCATCCTTGCATTTGTCTGCAATTGTATAAACTCGTAGCCAAGTTTTTTTGCATAAGAGATTATTTCAAGGATGTCGGGCCTTACAGTTGGCTCTCCGCCTGTGAGCACAACTTCATTAGCGCCGTGATCACGGCCTTTCTCAAGAAGTTTTTTTACCTCAGCTGTGCTTAAATCACCAAGATGTTTTCTATGGGCCTGTGGACAGCTTAGGCAATTGTTGTTGCATCTAAAGCCAAGCTTCAGGTCAAGACGCTTTATGGGCATTTAAATATTAAATAAATAAGAGTTTATAATTGTATTAATTTACCAAATACGAAAAGCTATGCCAAAATTTACGTCTAAAAATTGCAACTTATACTGATTCACTTAAATTATGACCAAACTTGCGTGGATACTGTTAGTGGTAAAGACTGGTAATTTATAGTTCCTCTGACCCTAAAGTTTTGCACACTTGCAGAGATTATAGAACCTGTACAACCATAACCTCCACAACAATACCAAGAACCTAAATCCCAGTCATAGCACCAAGATGAGCACTCATAATTGCTGTACCCAGCAGAACCCCAAATTTCTATTGTGTCCCCGGGAGCAAAGTCACTAACGTTTACATTTGCCGAAGACCAAGTGTTGCTGGCAGAGCTGTAACTAGCTAATGCTGTTGTTCCATTACGCCTTATTTGAAATTGAGTTCTACAACTTGAATGTGTGGAAGACGAAGCCTTATATTCAAAGTAAACATTAAAGGAACTCCTTGTTGTCCATACATACTGATACGGAACTCTTATGGTTTTAATTAATGTAAATGATGTATTGTTAGTTGACTGCAATGAATCATTTGCAGCCAACTGTGGGCTGGTGCTTGCTGTGTAATACCAAGACAAGACATTTATATCTCTTAAGTTGGCGTTCATGATAGAATTATTTAGCATATTAAGATTACCATCTAACCTCATTCTTTCAACACCATCATCTTGGAAACTGATATAGCCATTGCCAGTATCAACAACTTCAACTTTAGAGTCGCCTGCTGATATTACTGAGCCGCCGCCTGCACTAATACAATTAGCCCATGCACCATTTTCGTAACATCTGAATTTATTTGTGCTTGAGTCATAGTAAATGACTCCATTAGCACCTGTTGGTTCAGTGCTTGGCATGAGGCGCATGGGGCCATTTACATCTAGTTTATAAGAAGGTGTTGATGTTCCAATGCCGATGTTGCCTGTATTTGTGATGTAAAGTCTGTTTGTATTGTTAGTTCTCAAAATTAAGTCATAATTATCCAAGGTTCCAATAAACGAATTAGCACCAGCCAGAATGCCAATACTTCCCGCAACTGTTAGTTTTTGTGATGGTGTTATCAATCCTATGCCAACATTTCCACCACTCGGATTTAAGATAAGATTTCTGCCGGCTACCCCTGCTTCGACTGCATTAATCCAACCAAAATTATTGGTTGTATCATAACCCATGTGTAGCCTATAGTTTGGATTTGTGCTGCCACTAATGCGAAACACCCCAGAACTGCTATCCTGCCAAATTCCATCTGCCTGAATATGCAATTTTGTCCCGGGTGTTGATGTTCCAATGCCAACATTACCTTGGTTGTAATAAATGTTGTTGCCTGATGTTATCCACTGTGAAGGGCTTACATTTGCATCTATTGCATAAAAAGCATAGCTTGAGTTTGTTAGCTTCAAGCGTGGCGTCATTTCTGCTTCATTGTTGACTCTTATTGCAAGCCAATATTGTGTATTGAAAGGCAATGTTATTGGGTTGCTTTCACCAAGGATCACGCTAAAATAGCCCCTATCAACAGGTACATTGTAGTGCTGTTCGCTCCAAAGCGGAGTTCCGCTAGAGTCAACATCGTAGATGTAAAAGGTCATATTATAGTCGCCATGCGCGAGCACAGTGCCATCTTTAAGTCGCCCTTGCACTGTAAGCAATCTTGGTACTGTCGCAAAAGCAGTAGTACACAAAAGGGTAAGCACAAGCAGAAACCCTGCTTTACCAAATGAATTGGACTTTTTTACCATACATACACTCTCAACTACGGTTTATTTCTATAATATACTTCTATATTAATATTTTTTTCGCTAACCGCTACTTTCAGCACCATAATAGAAGATTTGCTCATTGTTTACATCAAAGTAGTAGCCAGGTCCAAGGAGCTTATAGTTGTCAAACATATAAATTCCATCTTTAAAAACAACCCCCAGCTTAGGCCAATGCTCAGAGAAAAGCTTATACTCTGCTGTATCCCCAAAGACAAGAGCTGCAGGAAGATATCCAATGCTGTAGTTTTTCATAAGTGCTCTTGCTTCATTTGAATTAATATCATACACAAGTACGTTCTTGAAGCTTAGCCCAAGGTTTCCTCTAAGAAAGGCAAGCATTTCCTTTGCTCCTTGGCAAGCCCAGCAGCTGCTGTGCTCTACCATGGTAACATGTAAGACCCCTTTTACCTCACCACTTTTCAGGTCTTTATATGGCGGGAATTTTTCCCTAACAACAAAAGAACCATCAGGGCCAAAAGTGCCATACGCACTGAAATCACCAATGTTATAGTCGCTTATTTCCTTTGAAAATATCAATGCAGGAACAAACTCAATGTAATGCCTTTTTGCTAATTCTTTGCCTTCATCACTGTTTACATCTACGCGCTTAAAATCAACAACATTTATGCCAGCACTAGCAGTCAGCGCTGAAAGAAATGTGATTGGCTCAACACATTCTTGGCACGAGCCATCTATAAGCTCAATTATCTTTACTGCACCAACAAAGCGACCTGCAGTTAAATCATAGTAAACAGGAATATTGTTGTCAAAAACAAGGGTATCACTTAAAATTCTTCCAAAAGAGGACCAATTTCTAAAAACCTCTATGTCCTTAAAGTCACCCTTCACTATAATTGTTGGAAGCGTCTTTACTGAATATTGTTCAATTATTTTTTGTGCATCTTCACTTGGATAATAAATTGTTTTCTCATCAACAATTATGTTCATATCCTTGAGCTGTGCCTTCAAGTAATCAAAATTAAGGCAGCCATTACAATCATGCAATGTTATTTCAATAAGCTCAATTTGGCCTTTTTTTTCTTTAACAGAGGCCTCGGCTGTTGGTGTTGTATGAACATCTGCGGGCTTCGACACTTCATTTTCCTTTCCCAGTAACATCCCCAAAAAGTTAGCCCTAAAAAAGAGCAAGAAAGATGCTGCAAAAAAGACAAAAAATAGAAATAAAAGTGCCTTTTTTCCAAATTTTAATCTCAAATCCATCTTTTATCCCCAAATGCCCGCTTTAGCAAAAAACTATTTATTGCATCATTTTAAATATTTTTTCCGCTAAAATCCAAGTATGTCAACGCTTGATTTTAGCAAGCCGGTAAGCTTTAGCATAGTAAGTGCAATGCTTGAAAGCAAGGAGTTTACACAGCTTGCCTTAAGCCAAAACCTTAAGGTTTCCCTCGGACAGGTCAATAAGATTGTAAAATACTTCCAGCAGAAAGGCAGCATTGAAAAGGGAAAAAACAGCTACTTCATAAGGGATGCACTTGCAATCATAAGCGAAATCGCAGCTTACAGAACCATGGACAACTCTCTTATTGCAAGGTTTAAACTTTCAATCGAGCCAAAATCAGTAATGGATATGCTAAAGCAGAATAGCATTTTCTGCTTAGATACTGCTTTAAGTTACTATTGTGCAAATGTCAGGACAAAGAGAATATGCGCATACTTAACCGAAAAGGACACCAACCTTATTGAAAAGCTTACAGCAATGCCTGGAAATAAAACAGACCTTTGCTTGTACAGCATTGATTTGCCGCTTGACTTTGTGTCTGATTCTGATTACAGGTATGCTGATAAAGTTAGGACTGTCATAGACCTTGTTTGCGACAATTCTGCGTTTGCAGCCGCATGTTTGTTCCAAGAGATTTGGGGACAGAAGATACTTTAAGTGCCCCCTAAGAAAAGATTTTTTAAGTACAAGCACTACTTATTTACACAGGTGCCTTAATGGAATCAACTGACTGGATAATAAGCTCAGTGATATTTGTTTTTTTAATCGTTGGCTTGTTCTTTGCGATGCCTTGGCTTATGTCTATAAACGAACCCACTATAACTGAAACAGAGATTCAAAACATTATGCAAAACATAGCAAAAAACATAGAGACAAAAGCAATACTGCTAAAGTCCGACTGCAACGCAGAGCTGTATGACTGCAATAGGCGATTTCCTGTGCTGCTTGATGTTAACACTGATTACAACTATCTTGTTAGTAGGCCTTTTGACCAATACCTTAGCAGATTATTTGTTGTTATTCCCCCCGGGGAACTTCATAGCGTATATGTTTTGCCACAAGGCCTAATCGAGCCAAGATACGAAGAAAACACAAACCTTGCAGTTGATGCATTACCATCAGGCACCATCAACGTATCAAACCCCCATTTCGACATTAATGTGTCAAGTACTTTTGCAAGTATTCACTATTTGGACTCAAATGCTCCAAACCTAATTATCAGGTATCCTGACATGAACATGTCTTTGCTAAAAAATTCTGATCGCCTGGTGATAATTGGCGACCCAGACAGGAACTTCAGCTTCATTTTCTTTCCGTACACAAATGAGTTTTGGGTTGATGTGCCCACTGATATACAACTTAACATACAAAGTTCAGCAACAAACTGGCGAGTTGGTGATTCAATAGGCGTGCTAAGCTCAGCAGATTGGTGGGACTATAACGAAGATGATGACTACTGGTGGCATTACCGCATACCCATTACCGTGAATACTTTGGAGTGTGAGCGCACAAACGAAATTATACAAAAAACCTTTGACTTCAACGAAATAATGCAAAAGCTTAATATCTCTGCTGAAATTGATACTGATAGCTTTAGAGTAATAGAATATGAAAATTTTAGCCCAGTTGATTATGACCTTGACACTAGTGAAATAGATCCAGTTCCTTTTTATGTATCCTATTCTCAGACAACAAAGATAGCGACTGTTAAGTGGCAAATGCCAGGCAAAGTACCAGCAAACTCAACAAAGCTTTACTACCTTTACTTTGATTTCTTGCCATATAGAAAAGATCCACCAACATATGCAAGCTTAAGCTACACCGCGCCAGAGTGCCAACTTTCCATTGTTGCTGGTGATGCAGAAAGCACGAATTTAACAGCTTACTTCGGATCAGCAAGCCAGGCCTTTGTCTTTAACCCAAATGCACTGCAGTTCTCAATAAAGAACATGGAAGAAAAGGAATGGCTTTCAGCAAATGTTAGCTACCGATTGCCTTTGGAATTTAAAGCCGGCAAGGCACCAAGACAAGACACTAACGTTTCCCTAGACATAAACTTTGAAGCAGAGTTTCTTTCCGTTGGATGTGAAAACTGCGACCTTAACCTTGACAGCTTAGCACTTCTTGAGGTGGCAAGCTTAGGTTCAGGTGCTCCAGTTGACCTTCTTGTAAAGGGCACAGATTGGGATATTAACTATGCGACAGAAACAAAGCTTTCCACAATTTGGTTTGTAGTCAAAGGCAACACAAGTTCAAACAAAAGCAGGTATTACTTCCTATACTATAACAACATTAAATAGGCCTATTTTGCTTTCTCGAGCATTATCACTTTGGCTGTTTGCTCTTCAGTTGAAATCTTTGATGAAGGCATAAGTACTTCAGCATTTTTAAAGCCAGCCCTAACTACATTTATTTTTAGCATTCCACTCTTGATGTTCGCGGGATTCAAAGCAATTGCTGCAATGCCATCAGAAGCGTTTGTAGGGAAAGGCGTTTTCCATATGCTGTTTTTTTGTATGTCTTCTATCTTTTTGCCAGAATCATCTGTTATCGTTATAAACGCATCCCTGAGCTCTTTGCCAGAAGCATCAGTTATTGTCAGAAGCAAAGAGTGCTTCATCTTTATCTCAATTTCCTCTAAGGAGTCACTAGTTTCAACCATCTTATATGCATCAACATAGCCAAGGTAGCGCACATATAGCTCAACCACAGTTGCTGTGAAATAGAAATAGGCCTTTTCAGCGAGAACCTTAACTGGCTTAATTTCTTTGGCGCCAACAAAGAATGATGCATTAGATGCATTTAATGCTTGGCCATAAGCGTCAGACAATGAAATGCAAACATTTGCTTTTTCAATCGCTTTTGTTTCCTCCTTGCCTTTTCTCTTCAGGAAACTGAAAAAGCTTTTTTTCTCTTCTACTGGTTCTATCTTTTCAGGTAGATCACTTATGTGCAGCTCAGAAGCAAGCACCTTGCTTATGTCTTCAATCATCAGCTCAAGCTCTTTTTCAGCACGTAAATCCTCAATAGTTTTTGACTCTTTTCTTTCAGTTTCGGCTTTCATCAGCTTTGCTTCTTGGAGGCCTTTTTGTAGGTTTTCAATGTGCTCGGTAATGGCCTCCATTTTTTCCTGAACAAGCTCTTTGCTTTCTGCAGCTTTGGCCTCAAGTATTGCATTGCCAAGCCTTGCCTTTGTTCTTGCAATGTCTTTCTTTAATTCAGAAACCCTCCTTGTTTCAGGAGTTTGCTTTCTGGCAAAAATGCTAGCGAAAAAGCCACTGAAAGAAAGGGACTTTTTCTCTGGCGCAATGGATTCCTTTTCAGCGATCTTCTTTGAAGCGTTTGTCTTTGTAATATTTATTGAAAAGAGACCAACTAAGAACTCAACAAGGAGATAAACCTGCACAATCATGCGCTGTGACGCAATAATTGGCATTAGTAGAGAATAATTAGCATAAAATACCCCAAAAGCACCAAAACCAGCAATGAGGGCTGCTATGTCTTCTGAGCTTGTAAAATATGCCTTAAGCAGTGTCATAAGTAATATGAAGTATATTAAGGCAACCGCAAGGTTTGTGAAGTTTACTGTTAGCAAAACAGCAAAAGGCACAATGCCTTGCTCTTTTTGCTCATAGCCGCATGCAGGAATCATCTGCTGCGTTAGGTAAAAGTTTCCTTTCTTTGCATTTATATAATGTACGCCCGCCTCTTCAATCTTATATTCAGCTTCGCCCGAATCCGTGCTAATAATGTTTGTTGTCTTCGATTTTGACTTTATTGAAAATTCAATGCCTGGCATCTTGCCAAGCTCAGGATGCTCAACAGATATGAAAACGGTTTTGCCTACTGCAATTTCGCCTCTTATCTTAAGTGCCAAAGCGTTGTCAGCAGGATTCTTTGGGTCTGTCTTATCTAGAAGCTCTTGTGTATCAGGCACGAGATCATTGTCTGAGTCAATTGCAGCATAACACTGAAACAATATGCTTAGCAAAAGCAAGCACAATAGCGTTTTCCTGAGCCGCATGAATATACTATAACTCTATTTTAAATATAAACTTTGCCTTGCCTTTTCAGCAACTTTTTTAATAATAAACAAGGTTTGCTTACATATGGCTGAGTTCAAGCAAACCATTGTTGTAAGGTCAGACCTTAAGCTTGGCAAAGGAAAGATAGCAGCGCAAGTAGCGCACGCATCGCTCGAAGCTTATGAGAAAGTTCTTAAGGAAAGACCAGAGTGGGCCATTTCCTGGGCTGAAAGCGGAAAAGCCAAAATAGTGCTTAAAGTTCCAGATGAAAAAGACCTCTTGATGCTTTACAACAAGTCAAAGAATATTGTTCCGACCGCTCTTATAAAAGATGCTGGCCTTACCCAGACAGAGCCAGGCACAATAACCTGCTTTGCCTCAGGCCCAGCACCTTCTGAGGTTTTAGATAAAATTTTTTCAGGCCTAAAGCTTTTATGAACTCGGTTAAAAATATAAATAAAGATTTTCTATATATAAACTATGGATGAAAAAGTTAAGCGCCTCATTGCCGTTTTTTCATTTATTTTTGTAGCTTACTTTTCATTGGCTGCTTACTTGGTTTTTTTTGCCCCGGGATTGAAATTTGAAATAATAGATGAGAAGCTTTACCTGAAAAATGAAAGTAGCCATATAATAAGGCAAATCACAGTTGAGACCGATTCAGGAGTTATAATTGACTGCATACCAGAGTTAGCACCATCCCAAAAAGCACGCATTATATTGCCATCCGACAAAAAAATTGGGTTTGTCACAGCAAGAGCACCTTTCCATAAGGAAACAAGGCAATATGCATTTGCGGAATCACCTGAAGACCTTTTAAGCATTGAGTTTGAACAAGAAAAGGCAAAATTGGGCTCCACTTTTAAGGTTTACTTAACCATATGCAACAAAACTACAGAAGAGATGTTTGTCAATGTTTCTGAAACGCATGACGCAACCTTTATAAAAGAGGAAAACAAAACTATATTATTGGGCATAAAGGCAGGCAGCTGCAGAAAAACTGCATTTGAGTATAGGCCCATAAGGGGTGGAAATACTGAAGTTATTTTCATTATTTCAGGAGAGTTCTTTAGGAAAGAAATTTCTAAAAAAATTGAAATAGAGGCGTGATGCTTTTGGAAGAAATGCCACCACAGGACTTCAAGCAGAAGGAAACCAATGTCGTAAAAATAATAAAGGACTTAATGCGAGCCGGCGAAAGCGAAGAGTCAATAATAAGGACACTTATTCAGACAGGTCTAACGGAAAACCAAGCAAGACGCCTCTTATCTGTCTCCCAAGCTGATACCTTCGCCCTTTTAGAGGCAGAGATAGGCAAGATTGCAAGAGAGCAAATAAGCAATGAGCTCCCAAGGCTTCAAACATACGTTGACAGAGCAATTTTGCAACTAAGAAGCGACCTCGAAAGCAAGATGAAAAGCGAGCTTAGAGGTGGCCTGGCAGAGATACGCGAAGACCTTAAGCGTGACATAAATCTTTTGCACGACCTTAATAACACTTCAATTGAAAAGGCAAGGAGCATTGAAGAAAAGGTTGCTGCCTTAAGGCAAGAGGTAAAGGACATGAAGATGAGGCGCCTTGGCACAAAAAACGAGTGGGTTGCGCTGCTGCTTGTACTTGGCGGCATTGCCTTTTTTGTTACTGCACTTTATCTGCTTATTACTCAGTTTCAGTACATTACAATGGACCTGCTTATACTTATAATTACAATTGCAATCACAGGCACAGTTATGTTTTTCAGTGCCTCTATTGTTTAAAGCAAGAACTTCGTGAGCATAATTCCGACTATAACACAGTTCAGCAACAATATTGCTGTAGTGTTTATGTATATCCCTTTAAGCGTTTTTAGCTTTTCTTCGTCCATGCTCATTATTTCACCTCCTTTTGAGCAAGATCCTCAAATGTTTTGCCTAGGCGCAAAGCAGCATTTATGTCAATCGCATAGCCCTTTTTTCTTAGTGCAAAGCACTCCGGCTTAATGAAAAGCCAACCCCTCCTGGGTATTTTCCAGGCAACATAGGCGCAAAGGCCTGCTTTATCAGCCCAGGCAGTCAAACTTTCAAGTTGTTCTTTAGCTATGTTAAGGTATTTTCCTGAGCGTGCCTTGCATTCAAATGCAAATTTTTTTTCTTTTCTGAAGACCAAGCAGTCAGGTTCGGGGAATTTTGAGGCACCAGAGCCAGCAACGCGAACAACCGCAAAGCCAGCATTGTAGAACATTCCAAGCAGTTCTCTTTCAGCATTTGCGCCTTTATTGTATCGCGCCATGAAATTCTGGTAATGCGAAAGATTTTTTAATAAGGTTTACATTAATCAAGTATCATGGTGTTTTTGGCATGATTTTTAAGATATACGACGATTCCGTAGTCAGTGTTAGCCCCGAGCAAACAACCGAAAATGTATTAGTTAAAGAGGAGAAACCGAAAAGTAAGAAGAAGATTTTCCTTTTTTCTGTTTTAGTAGTTATAGTTATTCTTTTGGCTTTAGTTTATTTTGTTTTTTTATCAAGCCCACCTAAGGTGGAAAACAAGCCACAAGTATCAAGGACACCAGAGCCAACCGAAAATCAAGAAACACCGGAAAAACCGCCTTCACTAGAAGAGACGCCAACGCCAATTGAGAAAAAAAGCTCTGTTGAGAGCATTTCAGTTTCAGCCGAGGACTCAAATGGTTTGATTGTAAGGTTTAAGCTTCTTGACTCTGCTGGCGCTGAAGTTGTTGAAGATGGCGTTGCAACAGTTGAGGTCAGGAATTTTTTCGAAAAGGTGCTTTATACTAAAACTTTTTATGTTGGCAAGCACGAATTTAAGGGCACAAGCTATGAGCTTCAAATAAATAAGAGCGACATAAACAAAAGCGTTGATCCAAGGGGCTATGTGTTAATAGAATTTACCCCCGAAGGCGGAAAGAAAGTTTCTGGCAGAGCAACTTACAACAAGCTCGAAAAAACGAATAACATTAAGGAACTTCTTGATATTGAGAATTATGCCTGTGAGCCGGAAAGCATAGAAGGCATTTATTCCAATACGAGCACAACAGGCATTACTGTAACTGTTCGCTTTTCAAAAGGCACAACCTTTGTTGCCACATCAGGTACGCTAGAGACAAAGATTTACAACTCACAAGGCAACGCCATATTTGAAGACCGCAGGGAAATAAAGCCAAAGGACTTTACTTTTACCAATCCATATCTTGGAGAGACAATAAGCTATTACTTCAACATCAGATACTCCGATGTAAACCTTGCCATAAAATCAAATCAGATAATCTCCTATGAAAAGTGCAATTTAGCAATTTCTTTTGTAACTGCTGGTGGCAAAACACTGCAAAAAGAAGTTGCTATCCAGATGCCAACAAAGTAAGCACTGCTATTGCCCCAAAGTCAACCTTAAAAAACCTTGCAAGCAGATATAATTTTAATAAAGAAGGCAATCATTATCACTGGTAATATTCATTTTATTTAGAATTATTCTTAGTGTATTTCGATTGCCTAATTCTACAAAGTAAAAAAGAGGTGAAATAATGGCAAAAACATACATAAACTCTACAAAGTACGAAATAAGCGCCGTATTCAAGATTGAAGGCGTTGTTGATAAGCACGATGTTGTTGGAGCAATATTTGGACAAAGCGAGGGCCTCCTCGGCGAAGATCTCGACTTAAGGGAACTTCAGAAGAATGGCAAGATTGGTCGCATAGAAATAATTGCAAATGTGCAGAATGGGATAACAACAGGCAACCTTGTTGTGCCAAGTTCTTTGGATATTGTAGAGACATGCATTATAGGTGCAACAATTGAAACCGTTGACAAAGTTGGTCCATGCAATGCAACATTCAAGGTCGTTAATGTAAAGGACAAGAGAACATGGAAAAGGGAACAGATAGTGGCAAGAGCGCAGGAGCTTCTGGATAAGGCAATGCATGAGCAGATTCCTGAGACAGAGGAGCTAATCAAGACGGTAAAGGAGCGCTTAAGGGTTTCTGCTTTGGCTGAGTACGGCCCTGATAAGCTGCCTGCCGGTGATGCTGTTGAGACCTCTGATCATGTTATTGTGGTTGAGGGCAGAGCGGATGTGCTTACTTTGCTCAAGAACAACATAAGGAATGTAATTGGAATGGATGGATCAAAGATATCACCTACAATAGTTGAGCTTTCGAAGCGCAAGAAAGTAGTTGCTTTTGTTGATGGTGACCGTGGCGGGGAGCTTATACTAAGGAAGCTAATGCAATTGGCAAAGGTTGACTTTGTTGCTAGGGCGCCTGAAGGCAAAGAGGTTGAGGAACTAACAAACAAGGAAATAGTAATGGCTTTGCGCAAGAAGGTTCCTGCTAGCGAGATTAAGCTTGCGCCTCAGCCGGTAGAGGATATTCCAGAAAACATAGTTGCAGAGCTAAGTGCAATAGCCAAGGAAACTGCTACTGAGTCCATTGCAGAAATGCCAAGCCCATACGCTGCGGTAATGGCAGAATTGAGAGGCACACTTAAGGCAAAAATATTTGGCGAAGGCATGAATGAGATTGCAACAGTCGCTGTAAGGGACCTGCTCAAGACAATTAACGAGACAAAAGGTGCAAAAGTTGTTGTGCTTGACGGCATAATAACCAAGCGCCTTGTTGATGTTGCTGAGGAAGCCGGAGTAACAGAGATAGTCGGCGCAAAAATAGGCAAACTAGACGCAAAGCCAAAGAAGCTAAAGCTTATAGAAGTTCAGTAATTTTTTGTGCCAATTTGCCAGCAGCAAACATTATTCTTTTTCCTTCTTTTTCTTTTCTTCCTCTTTTTCTACCTTAGTTTCTTCTTTCTGCCTTACTTTAGCATGCAATATGTGTTCTGCCTTCTCTGCTTCGTGGAATGTGATGCTTATTTTTCTGCAGCCATAAAGCAAAAGACCTAAGAAGAAAACAATTGCCCAGAAGAAAAGCATTGCTACTGGCTTTACCATAATCATGAACTTTTGCTTTGTGTTAAGATCATAATAGTTGCCGGCTGGATATACTCCAGTTGTCTTGTAAAGCGCATCCTTGCACTCTAGTTTCGAAAAGGTGCATTTTTCATATGCTTTTATTGCGTCCCAGTCGTTAAACATTGTGGCTGCTGAATAAAGGATCATTATCAGCGCGCCAAAAAATATGAATGAGCCAATGAGACGCACTAAATGAAGGTTTTTTTCGCTTATGTAGTAAATCCTTCTTTTCAGCATAAAAACACCTTTCGCCTTTGATAATTATGTTTTAAGGTATATTTAAACCTTTTGAGTGCCCCGAATTTTAGAAGCTTGCGATATGTTTTAAATAAGAATGGTTATAAATTAATAATCATTTGCAATAAAGGTGTTTTTATTGGTTCGCACAAGACACACAATTCAGATGCAAAAAATAAAGGAACATCTTTGTAGTGTTAAGAGCCACCCCACTGCTGAGATGGTTTTTGAGCAAGTACGAAAAGAAATTCCATCAATAACGCTCGCAACCGTTTACAGGAACTTGCACAAGCTTGCAGACAGTGGCGAGATTTTGCGTTTTAAAGTAAACAATGAGTATAGGTTTGACTGTGACAGGAGCAACCACATTCATTTTGTATGCAGGAATTGTGGCGTTGTCCTTGACTGCAGCAATAAAGAATTCTGCAATAAACTCACTTCTGGCTTGAATCCACAAGGTTTCAAGGCAGAATCAATAATAATATGTGTAGAAGGCCTTTGCAAAAAATGTCTTGAAAAGAGGTGATTTTTTTTGGCAAACGCAAAGCTTTGGGTTTGTGAAATTTGCGGAGATCCTTACATTGGATATGCGCCGCCAACATGCTGCCCTTTTTGCGGCGCTCGCGGCAGGCACATAAAAGAGTTCAAGGATGCAAAGCCAAACTTTGAAGTAGAGCTTAATGCAAAAGACAGGGAAAATTCCGAGCATGCTCTGCAAGTTGAAGTTAGCAATTCAACATTCTACTTTTGTGCTGCTGAAAAAACAAATGACCCGGAAGCAAAGAAGCTTTTCAAGGCCTTAGGCAAGGTTGAAGCAGAGCACGCAAATATCTGGAAGAAAATACTCAAACTCAAGGAAATACCTAAAGGCAATGATGTTTGCACTGCTGACTATTCCAAAAACTTGCAGGAGTCGCATGCTAGGGAAACAAGGGCTATTGAATTTTACCGCAGAGCAGCTTCAGAAGCTACACATCCAAGAATAAAGCAAATATTCGATGCACTTGTGGAAGTTGAAACTGACCATCTGCATTTGTCAGAGGAGCGTGGTGCAAAATGACTGATAAGTGCGGAAGAAAAATAGAGGTTTACTCAAGGGTCTGTGGTTACTATAGACCTGTTCAAAACTGGAATGATGGCAAAAGGCAAGAGTTTGTTGAAAGGAAAGAGTATAGCGCTGGAAAGGCGCTAAAAAATGAAGAGAGGTGATTTTATGGCAGAATGTGAATGCAAGGAATGCAATTGCAATAAGATGCCTTTGATTGGCGACGATGCGCCAACATTCAAGGCAAAGACAACCCTTGGCGAAATCAATTTCCCAGAGGACTACAAAGGCAAGTGGGTTATACTTTTCAGCCATCCTGCTGATTTCACGCCGGTATGCACGACAGAGTTTATGGCTTTTGCTTCTATGCATGAGGAATTTAAGAAGCTTAACACTGAGCTCATAGGCCTTTCAATTGACAGCATCTATGCACATATTGCTTGGCTCAGAACTATAAAGGAGAAGATTGAGTATAAAGGCATGAAGAATGTTGAGGTTAAGTTTCCAGTGATTGAAGACATAAAGATGGAGGTTGCAAAGAAGTATGGCATGGTGCAGCCAAATGCTTCAAGCACGCAAGCAGTAAGAGCAGTGTTCATAATTGATGATAAGGCAAAGGTTAGGGCAATACTTTATTATCCATTGTCTGCAGGCAGGAATATGCAAGAGATAAAGCGCCTGCTGATTGCTTTGCAGAAAGCAGATAAAGAAGGCATTGCAACGCCAGCAAAC
>JAWALG010000008.1:0-36536 GCA_038886995.1 Candidatus Iainarchaeum sp. | reverse complement strand
TAATCTCAAAGTTTGAGCCAATGTTATCCCAGTTTGGGCCTTCCTGCCTTGAAACAACAAAATCATCTTGGCCCATAATATATTTGATTGCTTCCACTATCTTAGCAGGAATCTGGTTTGCCCCAGTGTAATCATAATAGGTTCCTTTCTTCGAAACATTAAGCACTTTATCCATATCTGCCTTTACTTTTGTTGGCGCTGCAGTACCAACTATTCCGAAAAAGTAGGCATTTTCGCTAAGAAGTTTGTTGCCTGCTTCAGCACATCGGTAGCCATGACAGCTTGCGGAATTACAGGGTCCGCACGGGTCTGCAGGTTCATCAGTTATTACAAGAATGGCTTTTACTACATCTGGCTGGTTTCTCCAGCCGAAATTTGAATCGTTCAAAATATCTATCGTAAGTGCACACCACGGCTCAACACTGCATGTTGCATTTATCTGACCCAGCAGATTTTTAATTTTTTGCCCATCCGAAGTTAAGTGTATTGCGCCCCTATCGCCATCAGAATGACAGTAACTAGGCTTGGAAATAAACCCTGCTGTTGAACCCCCACCTTCAAAAACATAAAGCCCTACTCGCATACAATCCGGACAGTCAGTGTTAACTTGGTCGATTATTTGTACTATGTTATTTTTTACAGCAGCAATTTCATCACTCATGCTTCCACTAGCATCAAGAATAAAAACAAGGTCTATTTTTTTCCGTTCTTCGTAGATGGAAAGGTTGTTCTTAATCTTGCCTGTAAGAGTAAATGTTCCTGGACCATAAAGCACTACTGCAGTATCTTTTGTGTCTGCGTCTTCATTGTTGATGTAAAGTTCAACATCTTTGCTTAAAACTGGAGTTTGTTGAAAAATGATAAGAATTGTAAAAAAAGCAAATATAGCAAATATATTTCTTTTCATAAATACCTACGCCTCCTCTTTTGCCAAAACCTAAAAAGCCCTATGCCCAAGACGCTAACAGAAATGCCACCTGCAACATAGAAAAATTCCAGTGGCAATGGCTTAGGTGGCTCGGCTTCCTCAAATTTGGCAACCTCAAGGTTTTTATTCAAGTCCTCAAAGCCATCCTTTTTAAAAATAACTAGATAATTTCCTGGTGTCAGGCCTGATATGACCGCCTCTCCTTTAATATTTGTAGTTGCTTCCTTATCACCAATTATTACTTTTGCCTCTGGAACTCTTCTTCCGGATTTTGAGTTTACAACAACATGCAAATCTTGGGTTGAGTAAATTTTGGTTGGCATGGAAACTATAAAAGAGTCCACTTTTTTTTCTTCTGGTAAGATAGTTATGCTGCTTATCCTTTTCTCAAAACCATCTTTCTCTACAGATATCACATAAGCACCTTTATCAGCAATTGCAAAGGCAGCTTTGCCTTCGCTGTCAGTTGGCTTCTTTGTGTTGCCAACAGAAACAACCGCCCCTTCTACTGCTTCGCCATTGTGCTTAACCAATACCTCAAAGACCTCAAGAGGTTTTGCTTCTTTTGAATGTGAGAGCTCAAAGCGCTCAAATTCAGAAACAGCCAATACTTTACCAGCAAAAGGCTGTAAACCCTCTTTGTATGCTTTAACCTCATAACTTGTTGCTGCCTTAAGCACAAATGACGCTATGCCTTTGCTGTCAGTAACTTTTTTTTCACCGGCAATTTCAACATATGCGCCCTGCAAAGAAATTGAGTTTTCAAAAACCTGCACATTAAATGGTTTACCAACAACAACTTTTTCAGGATACTTGGCAATTACAAAACGCCCCGCTTCTATTTCCGTTGCCTCAAAAAGACCACTCTCTGCTGTTTTTACCTTGAAGCGTTCAGAATCAGTTGAGTATTTCGCACAGCCCTCCTTTTGTTGAATAATTATAAGCTTATTAAGGTCTTCAACCTCGAACTGGCCAAAATCATATGCCGAGCATATGGTGTAATTGCTACCACGCCTTGTAATTAAAATGCTTGGCGTTGGATTATAAACAACCTTTCTGTCAGTGCAGGATTCTGAGCCATTTAAATCAAAACAAATACTAATGAAGTAGATATCTGCCTTATTTGGATAAAAAAAGAATTCGCCATTTTTGTTCACATTCTGTTCAATAAAAATCCCCTTACTGTCATTAACTGTCACTTTTGCGTTTGGATATCCATTGCCAGAATATGAAGCAAGCAACCAAACAACGTACTTTCCGTCAACGTAGCCATGATTCAAGTATGCGAATAAACCCGAGTCACTAAACACAAAGGCAGTATTTGCCAAAATAAGCAGAAAAATGAAAAAAAAGCTTTTTTTAACCATGGAATTTCCTCTTAAGCAATTTAGCAATAATAAGACATTACCAATATTTAAATTTTTCGCCCTTATGTTTGCTAATTGTTGCCACCCAAGGTGTTCTGTTATGGAAGAATACATTACTTTGAAAATAAATGAAGGCGAAGATGTGATTAAGAGCATCCACAATCTCATGGCTGAGAAGCAGATTGATTTGGCAGTGCCTGTTTTTGCCTATGGAAAAATAAGAAACATTGAGCTCATAACTCTTGGGAAAAACACAACGCTGTTCTGTGATAATTCGGGTGCTGGGTATGAGGTAAGTGCTATAAGCGGGAAAATACATCGAGACAGGACAGGTTATTACACAAACATTTCTGTAATAATAAATAAAAGCTGTGCAACAACAGCTCACGGGCTTTTAAGAAAAGCAGTCGCAGACGAAAGCTTAGAGATAAAGTTCAGAAACATAAAGCTAAGCAAAATAATTGAGGTCTAAGTATTTTTGCCTTGTAATTTAAAAACAGCAACATTTAATAACTAATTTTAAAGAAGATTATTAATAAGAAGCTTAATAGGAAGCAACTAGGTATGCGGGGTTGCCCGAGCGGTCTAAGGGGCAGGGTTGAGGGCCCTGTGGCTTAGTGCCTTCAGCAGTTCGAATCTGCTACCCCGCATTGCTTCTGTCTTGATATCGGCAAACTTTGTCAGGTTGCTTGGCCCATTTTTTTAGACCTTCAGATAAGTAGCCCATGTATGAGTTCCGAAGTGTTTTTGTATATGCTTGGCCACTTGGGTGACTCAGTGGTATTACATATGTATTAGAATTATTTATACGGAATAAATGCCCGTGAGCAGCTGTAACTAGATCTAAATCATGCTGGTTAAAAATGAAATAATTATTTTTAATAGGAACCTTGGCAAAAAACCCAACGTTAAAGAAATTTCCCTCAGACCACTTGAAAAGGCGCTTGGCGATGGTGAAAAGTTAAAGGCACTAAAGATGGTTTTTGCAAGACACAAAGTTGCACCTTGGTATTATCTTTTCAAAGGCAAACTCTTTGAGCCAAACTATGTGGCTAGTGTTTTAAATAAAAGAAATGATGATGAAGTTTACCGAAATGCCCCCAAAACCAAAAATCTTTTGTCTAGCGTAGCATTTAGCACTTGCAAACCGAATGAAAAGGTGTTCTTTGTCCATGCTGACAATTCAGGTTTTTACCATCTGGGCTTGCTTGCACTCACGGGAAAAGATCTGCATGAAAGGTCTTTCACTACAAAGCAACTGCAAAATCTAAGGTACTTTTTGGAGAAAGAAAGGCCTAAAGGAGCTATTCTTAGCTTTGTTTTTTCTGGAAAGGATTTCCCATTCCGCAAAATAGATATGTCACCAATAATCAATCTCTTTGATTTGCCTGGATTGGACTATTTCAAATTCTTTTTCGTTGAAAAAATGCGAGTTATAGGGCATGATGAATCATATGATGATACATACGAATTTCTGCTAGTCGAAATTTGGCATTTTTGTAAAATCAAGCTTTCTATTTTTTTACTTTTTTATTTCGCTTTCTTGGCCTCAGGGCAAATCTTTTCCAATTTGGCAAGTATTAGCATCTGGTAGGCTATAATTATACTGGCAAAACCACTTATTTGTGGCCCCAATATAGTTTCAGTGTAAAGCCTGATACCTTTTGTGTCAAACTTTTATTATTTTCGCTTATTTCAAAATCTGGTTTTTATGATTATGATATTGACTGCCAGGCCTTTTGCCTGAACTCATTTACCTGCGCTTCTTTTGCTCCTGCTTTTCGTATTTCTGCAGCTGCCTTCTCGATAAAAACAGCCCTCCAGTTGCATCCGTCCAAAGAAGCGCCTTTCGCAACCTCTTCATCTATCTTTCTCTTTAGCTCAGGAATTGCACTGCGCACAACTTCAACACAACCAGAGATGCCTGCTTTTCTATAAACTTCGGGAATAAGCATAAGGTTTGCTTCAAAACCCTTAATCCTTTGCAAAATAATAGGCCTTGGCCTTGCCTGCCTATTGCCTCGCATCTTATTGTTTGCTTTTCTATTTGGCTCTTTCCTTCTCATTGGAACCATTGGTCTACCTGGCATTAAATCACCACACAAATAACTGCAGATAAGTATTTATTTTTTTGGTAAAAATCGGTGTTGCTATGGTGTTAGAATTATTTTCCCGGCTTTGCCTTGCTTAAGCAATTCAAAACCTTTTTCAAAATCCTTGAGCTTGAATGAGTGCGTGATAACAGGCCTTGGATCAACCTTCTTGGTATTGATAAGCTCGCTTGTTTTCTTCCAAGTGTCAAATATTAGGCGCCCATTTATGCCAAATATTCTGACATACTTGAAAACTATTGAGTCGGTAACATCAAGTTGCACCTTGCTGTCAAAAACCCCGAGGATTGAAGCTGTGCCGCCAACTCTAAGCGCAGAAAGGCCATCGTTAAGAGCCTGTGGATTCCCTGACATCTCAAGGAAAATATCAGCACCGCGCCCCGAAGTTTCTCTCTTTGCCACTTCAACAACATTTTGATTGCGCACATTTACAAGGACATCAGCACCCATCTTCTCGGCAAGCCCAAGGCGGTAATCATTGACATCTGATATTATCACTTTCTTTGCGCCTTCAGCTTTTGCGATACCCGCCGCAAAACAGCCAATAGGGCCTGCTCCTGCAATAAGAACGCTTGATCCTTCAATAGTTGTACTGCAAGCAGATATTGTGTGAACAGCATTCCCAAACGGCTCTTGAATTGAGGCAATTTCTGGCTTCATGCCTTTAGGGTTTTTCCATGCATTCTGTGCCGGAATTACAGCATATCCGGCAAAAACACCATTAATATCAACGCCGAAAATCTTCATCTTTTCGCAGACATGCCTATTGCCAATTTTGCATTGAAAACATTCATTACAATAAATATGTGTCTCAGCAGACACGAGATCTCCTTTTTCAAATCCCTTCACTCCATTGCCAAATTCAACTACTTCACCAGCAACCTCATGGCCAACTATCAGCGGTGGCTTTATCCTTGACTGAGCCCATGGACCCCAATCATAGATGTGAATGTCTGTGCCGCATATAGATGCTGCCTTGACTTTAACAAGAAGTTCTCCTTTTTTCGGCACTGGCTTTTCAACATCGATAAGTTCGAGGCCTTTTTCTTTTTTGCTTTTAACTATTGCCTTTATCCCAACCACCAAATGAGTATACTTTAAAGCTATAAAGCAATAAAAATCTTACTTGAAGTATAGGTATTAAGGTGATAATTTGGATTATAAAGAATTTTTTAAGAATTCAATGCAAGAGCTTAGGGAAAAAAAGCTTGAATGGGTTTTGCATAACCTTCAAACAGCATCGGGCGCGAGAGGCGAGGTCGATGGCAAAGATGTTATAATTTTTTGCTCAAACAATTACCTTGGCTTAAGCAACCACCCTGAGCTCAAAAAAGCAGCCATTGAAGCAACAAAAAAGTATGGTGTCGGCTCTGGTTCTGTTAGGGCTATTGCAGGAACAATGTCATTGCACTTAGAGCTAGAAAAGGAGATCGCTAATTTCAAAGAAACCGAAGCAGCAGTATACTACCAAACCGGTTTTGCCGTTAACGCAGGTTTAATCCCTGCAATGATGCTTGAAGGTGACTTGATAATAAGCGATGAACTTAACCATGGAAGCATAATTGATGGTACTCGCCTTTCTAAAGCCGAAAGGAAGGTTTATCCGCACAAAAACATCGAAGCACTCAAAGAAATTCTTGAAGAAAGCGACAAGAAGAACTATGGCAAGAAGCTTGTTGTAACTGATGGTGTCTTCAGCATGGATGGTGACATTGCACCACTTGATAAGATTGAAAAAGTTGCACATGAGCACAATGCAATGGTTTATGTTGATGACGCACACGGTGACGGTGTCCTTGGGAAAAAAGGCAAAGGCATAGTTGACCATTTCAATCTGCACGGGAAAATAGAATTTGAGATGGGCACATTTAGCAAGGCATTCGGCGTTGTGGGCGGCTATGTCTGTGGAAGCAAAGACATGTGTGAGTTTGCATACAATAAGAGCAGGACATGGCTTTTGAGCGGTTCTGCGCCACCCGCAACTGCTGCTGCATGCATTGCAGCACTTAAGCTACTAGAAAGGGATGATTCGCTTGTGAAAAAGCTATGGGAAAACACAGTTTACTTCAAGAAGAAAATGAATTCGCTTGGCTTCAACACAGGTGAAAGCGAAACCCCAATAACACCCATCATACTTGGAGAAAGTTCTGTTGCGGTAGAGTTCAGCAAGCGCCTTTTTGACGAAGGTGTATTTGCATTGCCAATAGTTTTCCCAATGGTTGCAAGGGACAAAGCAAGGATAAGAACAATGGTTTCAGCAGCGCACTCAAAAGAGGATCTTGATGAAGTTCTAGAGAAGTTTGAAAAGATTGGCAAAGAGATGAAGGTACTCTCTTAAATTTCTTGATGCTACAAGAGAAGAATTTACTCTACCTTTACAATTATGCTCGGGGAAATGAATGTGCCAGCGTCAGCTGTTTCGTAATATTTTGGGGTATTCCATAATGAAGGCGCACTGAGTCAACAAGGCCTGCTTTATCCACATACTGACTATAAGGTGTTTTAGTTATGTCGCTCTCAGCCAAAGTTTTTCCTTTTTGAAGCGGCTTTTCCGTGGATACGATAACACTTGGAATAACATTTTTATCAAAAAAGAAAAACAAAAAAATTAGAACAAAAAGAAATATGGCTGCCAAAAAGACGGCAAGAAACTTTTTTTCATTCACCAAGGCAAATTTTTCGCTCATATGCTAACACATCAACTCTCAATGCTTGTGCTTATTGCATTTCTGTCTACTACGCCAACGCCAGCACCGACGAAGTCAGCAAATATGAAAATATTGAGGTCTTGAGTACCTTCACTGTATATTGCAGTTCCTATGTTTCTTGGTGTTGTATCTATTTCAACACAGTCAACATCAGTGTTGCCTGAACATGTTTCGGCCCAACCATCGTAGCTCTTAGAAACCTTAAGCTTAAGCGTACTTGGCAATGCAGAGGTTAGATGTAGTGTAAAATTCATATCATTTTCACCTGTGCTCTGATTGTCATAAACAAAAAAAGGGGTTGATGAATTTTGACCTTCAGGGTCTACTTTGTTTTCGTATGCCCGAAAGGTCTGTCGGCTCAAAGTAGGCCATATCACAGCTATTATCTTGGTCAATGCTGCCCTTTCCATAAGTGCAGCCACTTGCCGGATAAGAAAGGGAAAAAGAATAATCTGGAGGGAGTGTTATCTTAATGTTTATATCACCATCGCTAAAATTAGAATAATTTATGTCTTCGCTCCAATCTGAATCTATCTTTGATCTGATTGTGTAAGTTCCTGTTTGTGTTGCCCTTACAGTGAAGACAAAGTAGTTTGTGTCCGATACATCAAGAAGGTTATCTCTCCTAAAATAAGCCCCTGAGGAAATGTAAAGCGGACTGCTTGAGTCAGTGTTCATGTCAAGCCATTGTGAGCAGCCACTAGCTGGGTCTATGCAATAAAGCAACGTAACGTTTGTATCGCCACAGGAATAATTTAAGCACTGACCCTTAACATTTATATCAAAATCAGTGTTTACTACTTTCTTTGAATTATTTTGAGGTGAAACTATTGCTGTATCCAAGTTACCAGCAAACCTAATACTTACAGGTGCAATTATATTACTATCCCTTGTTGTAGAGTTGTATCCATTATAGGATAAAGTCCCTATGGCAGTGGTTGGACTAACACCATAAAATGAGATCTCCGCAACAAGCTTATCACCTCTGTCAAAGGTAATTGCACTACCAGTAGCGGTAAGCAATTTAAATGTAGGTTTAGTTCCTATTTCACCTGCGATGGTTGTTGGGGCCACAATATTTTGCTTTTTCGAATCAGTTTTAGCCCAAGCATATATTGAGTAGCGCCCTTGGAGATCATCGTTCGTGGCACTGCAAAAAATTGCGAAACTATCCAAAAAGCAAAGCTTTTTTTTCTTTACCTTTAAATAGTTAAAATATGAACTTCCCTGAGTTTTTCGGAATGGCTTTGAGCTTAGGCCTTATGCTTTGGGCTGTGAAAGCAAGCGCCAAATTTGCTTACAAGAAAGATGTCTCTTGGGAAGAGGCACTTATGCAGGCGATTGTGCTCATAGCTATCCTTTTCGTAATATCTCTTTTGCTCAATGCAATGCGCATAAAGTCCTTCTTTTAGGCAAAGCAAAAAAAGAGAAAAAGAATAAAGAGGGGCTTTACTTTATTGATTCCCACAACACCCTATCTTGTGGGTTCACTACTATACCTCTCTCCGTAATCTCAAAGGGGTGCGGAATCTTACTATGGTCTGTGCCGCGCATTTTCTTTATGAAAATGCTCCTGTGCGGTGGAGTGAAATATAGGGCAATGACACCATCAGTTACAAATTCTTCCACACCGTAGGCAGAGAATTCGCGTCTACCGCCGCGTGTCTCTGTTGTAAGCACTGTTGTACAGCCCATGTTTTTTAGCTTGTCAACAAATTCAAATAGGATTGCCCTTATAAGGCCTGGGCTATCAAACCAAACACCAAATGATGCAATTGAGTCAACAACAAGGCGCTTAGCATTTATCTCCTTAACAAGCTGCGATATTGTATTCAGCTCCTCATCAACACGCTGAATAACTTCGTCGCGGGTCTTTGCATAGCTTATGTTAAGGCGGTATATTTTCATTAGGTTGCTTTCTTGCAAGCTCCTTATATCCCAGTTAAAGCTCTCCATGTTCCAGATTATATTTTTCAGGTTTGTTTCTAAGCTAACATAGATGCCTGGCTCGTTGTAAAGAGAGGCACCATTATAAACAAATTGCATGCTTGCAATTGTTTTGCCGGTTCCGGCGCCACCAGAAATAAGGACTGCGGAGCCCTCTGGGATACCACCTTGCAAAAGTTCATCCAAACCATCAATTCCTGTTTTTACACGCTCCATATTATCACCACAATTTTTTCTTATATATTTTATCATTACCCTTTAATAAACTTTTGCATTGGTTTTTTTCTATAGGGAAAAGCTTATTTGCTTGCTTTTTTGGTGGTGTTTTTTATGGAAAGAAAAAATATTTTAGCCATCTTGGCAGTTATCGCAATTTTTTTAGCAATAGGCCTTTTGTTCTTAGGCCTTGGCCAAAAAACAGGTAATGCGGTCTTAGAAAACACGGGCAATAAAGAAATTGAGAAAACCAATGAATCACAGAGCCCTACTACGACCCCGCAAGAAAAAATTGAAGAGGCAAAAAAAGAAAAGGAAGCAGTACTTTATTTCTTTTATGGTGAAGGTTGTCCGCATTGCGCAAAGCAAAAGCCGTTCCTTGAAAAGATGAAGGAAAAATATCCCACGCTTGTGGTAAAATCGTATGAGGTCTGGCACAACCAAGAAAATAAGGAACTGTTTTTGAAGTTTGCCAAAGCATTCGGGGTAAATGCAAGTGGCGTTCCAATGACTTTTATTGGCGAATTCAACCCGATAATTGGTTATGGCAGCGACGAAACCACTGGCAAGACAATTGAAGAAAGAATTTCATACTGCGTTGAGTATGGTTGCATAGATGCAATGGCAAAGGTAAGCAAATAAACTTAAATTTGCACTTAAAAAAGAAACCTTTGCTTTAAAACGGTGAGCTTATTGCCAAAAAAAGATTACTATGAAATTCTCGGTGTAAGCAAAGATGCCTCTGAGGATGAGATAAAAAGGGCTTTTAGGCAGCTCGCTAGAAAATACCATCCTGATGTAAATCCCGGCAACAAAGAAGCAGAGGAAAAATTTAAGGAAATAAACGAGGCATACCAAGTTCTAAGCGATCCGCAAAAAAGGGCGCAATATGATCAGTTTGGAGAATCTGCATTTAGGCCTGAGGACTTTGCAAATTATAGATGGCCTAACTTTGAGGACCTTTTTAGGGACTTTGGATTCGGTGATATATTTGACTCTTTTTCAGGTTTTTCCGATTTTGGATTTGGGGACTTTGCCAGACAAGCGAGACACAGAAGGCCTCAGCGCGGCAGTGACTTGCTGTATGAGATTGAAATAACCCTTGAAGATGCTTTTAAAGGAGTGGAAAAAACAATAGAAGTGCCTAAACTACACAAATGTGATGCTTGCAATGGCACTGGTGCTGAAAAAGGCATTCTTAGAAAATGTGATGCTTGCAATGGCACTGGTGAAATAAGGCAGTACAGAAGGCAGGGCTTCATGCAGTTCACAAGCATAAGCACATGCAGGAAATGTAAAGGTGCTGGCGAAATTTATGAAAAGCAATGCAAAAAATGCAATGGCTCTGGGTTTGTGAAAAAGAGCACAAAAATAAGAGTAAAGATACCAAAAGGCATAAAAAGCGGCCAACATTTAAGGATTCCTGGAGAAGGAGAACCCGGCATAAATAATGGGCCAAATGGGGACCTATATGTTAGAGTTAAAGTTCTTGAGCACGAATTCTTTCGCCGCGAAGGCACAGACCTGCACCGTGACCTTGAAATAGATCTCTTGACTGCAATATTCGGTGGGAAAGTGAAAATAGATACCTTAAAAGGTGAAGCAACAATAAGCATTCCACCTGGCACACAAAGCAATACAAGGATGCGCCTTAAAGGTATGGGGATGCCTGAACTAAACTCTGAAAGGTATGGAGACCTTTTTGTAAATATAATAGTTAAGATACCAACAAATCTTTCAGCCAAGCAGAAGGAGCTTCTAAAAGAGGCCTTATCAGGAAAAAGTGATGGTAAAGAAGATAAGGGAAAGAAGGGTTTCTTTGGAAAACTGAGGGGCGGATTTATCTAATCTTAATCATCCTGTACCTTAAATTCAGCATCTATGGTGTTACTGTCATCATCCTTAGTTTTTTTACTCTTACGCTTTACATCTTCGTCAGAAGCTGTGTCATCAGAGCTCTCTCCAAACTCTGTTTTCTGCCTGTCTTTCTCTTCAGCATATCTCTTTGCTGCTTCCTCATAAATTGCTTTTCCGGCTTCTTGCAGAACCTTTTGGAGGTTTTCAACCTTTTCTTTAAGCAATTCCACTGCGCCGCCTTGAAGGGCATCCTTTGTCTCTGCCAGCGCTTTTTCAATCTTTTCCTTCTGTTTCTCTGTAAGCTTATCTCCAAGATCTGCTAGTGTCTTTTCAGTTGTGTAGATAAGCGCATCAGCATTGTTCCTTAGCTCTGCCTCTTCTTTCTTTTTGCGGTCTTCTTCCTCGAACTCCTTTGCTTTTTTAACCATTTCCTCAACTTCTTTTTCAGAGAGCTTTGTTGGTGCACTTATAGTCATTTTCTGCTCTTTGCCTGTTGCAAGGTCTTTTGCTGATACGTGCAAGATTCCAGAAGCATCAATATCAAATGTGACTTCAATCTGTGGTACTCCGCGAGGGGCAGGAGGAATACCAACCAGGTTGAACTGTCCCAAGCTAATGTTGTCTTTTGCCATAGGCCTCTCGCCCTGGAGCACGTGGATGGTTACAGCATTTTGGAAATCTGTTGCTGTGGTAAAAATTTGGCTTTTCTTTGTTGGAATTGTTGTGTTTCTTGGTATGAGCGGTGTCATGATGTTGCCAAGGGTTTCTATGCCTAAAGTCAGCGGAGTAACATCAAGGAGGACAAGGTCTTTTATTTCACCAGCCAGTATTGCGCCTTGAATTGCTGCGCCTATCGCAACACATTCCATTGGGTCAACGCCACGCTCAAGCTTCTTTCCGACATTTTTTTCCAGGAAGTCCTTTATTATTGGCATTCTAGTTGGGCCACCAACGAGAATTATTTTGTCAATGTCATCTTTTGTGAGCTTTGCATCCTTTAACGCTTGTTCTATTGGACCAAGGCACTTATTCACAATTGGCTCAATAAGCTTCTCCAACTTTGCTCTAGTGAGCTTAAGCACCAAATGCTTAGGGCCTTTGTCATCAGATGTTATATAAGGCAAGTTTATTTCTGTTTCAAGAACTGTGCTAAGCTCTATCTTTGCTTTTTCTGAGGCCTCGCGTATTCTTTGCATTGCAACGCTGTCATTCCTTAGGTCTATGCCTTCTTTTTCTTTAAACTCCTTTAGCACCCACTCTATTATTGCATTGTCCATGTCCGTGCCGCCGAGCTGCGTATCGCCAGAAGTGGAAAGCACATTGTATGTGCCTTCAGCGAATTCCATAATTGTGACATCTAATGTTCCACCGCCAAGGTCAAATACAAGTATCTTATGCTCACCACTTTTATCTAAGCCATAAGCCATTGCAGCAGCAGTTGGTTCGTTAACAAGGCGCACAACCTCCAGGCCTGCAATTCTTCCAGCATCTTTCGTTGCGGTGCGCTGGTTATCGTTGAAGTATGCAGGCACAGTTATAACTGCCTTTTTTATCGGCTCTCCAAGGAATGCTTCGGCATCCTTCTTTATCTTTTGTAGTATAAAGGCCGAGATTTCCTGTGGCTTATAAGTTTTACCATATATTTTGTAAGTGTGGTTTGTGCCCATTTTCCTTTTTACGCCAATGACAGTTCCTTCTGGATTTGAAACGGCTTGCCTTCTCGCTGGCTCACCCACAAGAAGTTGGCCTTCCTTTGTGAATGCAACATAAGAAGGAAACATTTTCCCGGCAACTGTTGGGCCTTCTGCAGAAGGTATTATGGTTGGCCTTCCAGCTATAACTACTGCTGCCTGGCTATTTGAAGTACCTAAATCAATACCAATTATCTTCTCTTTTGCCATAATAACACCTCCTGCACAAATATTGCTATGTAGCATTAAGCTTTAACAGCAATCTTTACCTTAGAAGGTCTTATAACCTTTGAGTTAAGCACATAACCTGTTTGCAGTTCAGCAAGAATTGTGCCTTCCTCCTTGTCACTTTTTTCTTTTTGTATAACTTCATGGAAGTTTGGATCAAACTTCTTGCCTAAAGCGTCAATTTTTTTGAGTCCGTGTGCTTCGCATATTTTCATGAGCTTCCCGTAAAGAAGCGATAAACCTTGAGCATCGACCAAACCACATTTCATTGCATTTTCAAGGTCATCAAGGAAAGGCAACAGGTCTGAAAGGAGCTTTTCAGATGCAAACTTTATTGATTGCTGCTTTTCAATTTCAAGCTTTTTTACATAGTTGTCAAAGTCAGCCCTTAGGTATTTCATTTGGTTAAGGCGTTCTTCTGCAATGGCCTTTTCCTGCGAAAGCTCTTTTTCAAGATTCTTGATACGGTCCATAAGCTCCTTTTTGCTGGTTTTTTTGCCTTTCTCTTTATGCTCTTTAGACACAGCAATCACACCTTTAGGTGATTAGGCCTAAACAAAAAGCAAAGGGAATAAATTGCAAGTGATAATATAATTATAAAGAAAGTGCATAATTTTAAATCTTTTTTTCCAACCTTCTGAGCTTCCGCATAGCAAAAGCTATTTAAATAAAAAGATGTTTTTATATACTGTGGGCTCGAAAAAGGGAAAACTGCTTATTGGCTTAATAATAGTAATAACCCTTGTCTTGGTCACACTTCACAATATGCCAAAGGAACCAGATAAAGAGCTTGGCGTAATAGAAGCAGACCATTCCTTTGATGTTGACTCAAATTACTTCCCAAACACGGAAAAGATGACATCAATTTACCTTTACGAAAACAACATAGTTTTTATGCTTGAAGACCTGAACATATTACGAATTGATTTCTTTGTAGAGTCATCAACTGATTATTGTGAGGTCTATGCTGGCAATATGTACTATTACTGCGATTTTGACTGGACATCAGAAAAGGTAACCCTAATAGACATATATGGTGAGCCGTACGGTGAATACAAATTCAGCCCTGGCAAAGTAAGCTCTGAGCCAATTGTTTTCCCTTTTGGCGTTAAATATAGGTATTTTGTATCCAATGACAGAAAAAGGTTCTATCTTTTGCTTGACTCACAGGAGTTCGAAATACAATTCCAGAAAAGGATAACATTCAAAGGTCTAGATACTTCACTAAATGGAGAGGCGGATACAAAGTATTACATTCCCCTGATTCCAGCAAATGAGGACTTTGACATAAAAGAAACAGCAGTAGCAATATTTGAAGTTGACAGTGACGAAGACGGCAAAGCAGATCTCAAGTTCTTTGTAAGCCCGAAAACTGGTTTTTTAGCAGAGCCAAACAAAGCATATAAATGGCCTGTTACCTTTTGGGCATCCCCAAAATGGCGTGGTTTTGGGCTTGGAAAAACAATAGATGAAACAAGCATTGTTGCAAAAAAGGCACCAAATGGCACCGCAGCAATAGTGGAAAACTACCGCATGGTCATAAGGATGCCTGAGGTAGAGAGCTAAAATACAAATTCATTAATCTTTAATTTCTGAAATCATTTGCCTTGCAAAGTTTTTCGCAATATTCAGCTTATCATCGTTAAGCTCAAATATGGAAGAAAGCGTTAGAGTACCGACAATGTTTGCACCTTTTGTTGCAAGAATGTTTGCAAGGCGTTTTATAGTTGTGCCTGCAAAGCCAACCGGCGTGCAATAAATGACAAAATCCTTTCCTTTTGTGTTCTTAAGAGACCTAACATAGGTTTCCATTAGTGGCGTGGGAGAAAATTTTAGCACTGGGGTGCCAATTACAACAAGGTCATAGCTCTTTACATCTGTTGTTGCTTTCTTGAACTCAATCCTTTTCTTTTTCCTAAATTCCTTAAGGTAATCGTAAAGGCGCATCTCAATTGTTGGCTCTATGCCTTCCACTTTAACCTCCGCACCATCCTCTTCAAAAACTTTTTTCATTGCTTCTGCAACTTGTGCATTTGTCTTATTGTTACCCTGGTACGCTATTAGGATCTTCATTTTTGCCAACCCCGCAGGAAGTTATAAGCAAGGTTGCCAAGTGTTTCAACTTCGTAACCGCCTTCTAAAACAGCAAAGCCTGGTTTCTTAGCGCTTGCAATTATTTCACCGATGCGCCTAAAAGTTTCTTCTTTTCTGATGCAAAGAGAACTACCAACGTAAGGGTAATCCCTGTAATAAGCATCAAAGCCAGCTGAGCAAGCAATGAGATCCGGCTTAAATTCAGCCACTGCTTGTCTGAATCCCTTTTCAAATACTTTAAGGTAAGCTGCATCACCTATGCCTGAGCTTAGAGCAAAAAGACGTATATTTTTTTCTTCAGCTACTGGCTCATGCCAAGGATAAATAGTGTTTGCATCTTGATGGAATGAGAGATAAAAAACAGCATCGCTGCCTGCAAATATATCCATAGTGCCTTGGCCAAGGTGCACATCAAAGTCAACAATCATTGCACGGCCATATTTGTTCAGAACACTTGCAATCCCCACGGCGATGTTATTTAAGTAGCAGAAGCCGCCGAAGAAATTCCTGCCAGCGTGATGGCCTGGTGGCCTTGCAAGGGAAAAGCATTTGCTGTCAGCATGCTTTGCTGCTTCTATGGCAGCACCAGCACTAAGCTTTGCTATCTCAAAAGTATTTGAGACAAATGGGTTGTCAGCATCGCCAAGGCGTCTTTCTGAGCGCATTTTTAGGTCTTCGATAAGTTCCTTAGTATGTACTTTAAGAAGGTCATCACTGCTAGCGGCTTTTGGCATAATGTATTGGAAACCTTTTTTCTCATCAAGTACGCTTTTTATTGAGAAAAGCCGACCTGGGCTCTCAGGATGGTTTATGAAAGAGTGCTTCAAAAAATCATCAGAGTAAACCACAAGCATAATAGCTATATGTTGAAAGAGTTTTTTATTTCTTAGCAGTGCGTAAAGCCACTAGAAGATAATAGAAATTAGTACTTATTTCCCTTAATTTTTCTGCCCACATACAAAACTGAAAATACAAGGATTAAGGCAACAACTGCAACAACTGGCTCTTCTGGTGCTGTTGTTACTGCACTTCTCTTTACAATGAACTCCTTCTCTGCGCTGCATTTTGTGCAGGAGCTAGAAGGCACACTAAGGTCATACCTTACAAGGTATACGCCTATCTCCGTGAGTGGGCCTACTGATACTGCGCCAGAGTTGCATTTATAGGTTGACTCATAGATTTTAGTATTTGCTCCGAGAGGATCAAAGTAAACCTTTAGCACACCTTCCAGGTCTTTTGTGCATGTTACGCTTATCTGCGCACTTTCACCTGCTGAAATATCTTCCACTGATATGTCAGTTATTGAAGCGGTGTCATAAGGGGTAATTTTCTTCTGTTTGCTGTTCTTGGCGCCGCCGTCGTCTTTAACAGTCAAGGTTACAGTGAAGGGCCCATTGCTTGTGTAAGTATGTGAAGGATTTCTATCTGTGCTGTATGTTCCGTCACCGAAATCCCACTGCCATGAGACAATATTGCCATCTTTATCGTAAGAGCGATCATAGAAATTAACTGTCAAGTCCGAAACTCCTTTGCTTGTAGTTACCTCAAAGTCAGCAATAGGTGCGCTGTTTATAGCACCGCTGCAGAACCCAAGGCATTGGCCATTATAGTTAGCTGCATCTGAAATTCTTCTTATTGCTCCTTCAGTTGCATTTTTGCCAGTGTTTGGCATTGCAGTGAAGTCATTGTTAGCCATGCAGATAAGCATTGTCTTTGATTCCTTAAGGTAATCATCAACTTCCTGCCTTGTGAACATAGGGCCAGAGCGCCTATTTGCTGGGTCGTAGTTGTATATGCCATCCTCTGATGGCTTATAGTATGGCGCGTACCATATATCAGCGCCAACATACTTTATAGCCCACTTGCGGTTATTTTCAAAGCGGTTATCATATACAGATATCGGACCGTCTCCTGGATACGCATATGGGAAATATGGTGTAGCGCCGGCTGTGCCGCTTATACCGCCTATCCCAACCTCATTGTCAGCAAAAATGTTGGCGTAAACAAGCATCGTGCCATTGCTGCTTATATATTTAATCCCGTATTTGTTGTCTTCGAAAGTGTTGTTCTTTATAACTGCAGTTTGCCCATCTCCAGCAGATAATGTCTCAATTCCACTATGGAAACCTCTAAAGGTGTTGTTTGAGAGCTCGAAAACGCCTTTTTCCCAGATGTCAAAGAAAGGATAATATCTGTAGTAGTATCTGTAGTAGTACCAGTAGTAATAGTAGTAGTACCTGTAGTAGTACCAGTAGTACCATCTGTAGTAGTAGCCGTAGTAGTACCAGTAGTAATAGTAGTACCAATAATAATAATAGTAGTAGTAATACCAATAAGCATAGTAATAATAGTAGTAATACCAATAGCTGTATGGGTAATAGTAAGCATAATAGTACCAGTAGTAATAGTAGTAATAATACCAGTAGTACCAATAATACCAATAGTAATAGTAATTGTAGTAGTAATAATAGTAGTAATAATAGTACCATCCACAGTAGCCCCAGTAATAGCACATCCACCAGTAGTCGTAAGGACCGCCGTAGTATGGTCTGTTATAAGGATCTGACAAGTGGGTTATTGCAGAACCAATATAATTATTATCTCCATAAAACTCATTGTTGGAAATAAGAGTATTGTTCTTGGTCGGCAAACTAAGCTGATTAAGCCCAACCCAGTAAATACTGCTCATGTTTTTGTAGTAGGTACTACACTCACTTTCTTTTAGATTAGGTGGGCAGTAGAAGCCACTGAAAATGTTATCGCTTATGGTCAAGCTTGAGTATGCTGAAGGCCAGTATCCCAAAAAGTCAAGCTTGCTCTTTTCAATTTTGTTGCCAAGAACATTAATTTCACTAATCTTTGGGTCAATTATTATGCCGTAATAATACCAGTAATACCAAGCATAATACCATTGGTAGTACCACCAGTTCCAGTAGTACCAATACCAGTAGTTCCAATACCCGAAGCTTATCTGTGATCTATTTATGTCATTGTAGGAAAGTTCTATTTTGCCATTTTGTGCATATCTGTAATCATGAATATTCAAGGTTGTAGCATGAAGTTTATTTCTTGAAAAAATTAACTCCATATTAGTGTCGGTAAACCAATAATATGGGTACAAATACAGAAAAACGAGAGCTAAGTTAAAATCATTTTCTGTAAGCTCGATGTGTGTATCTCTAGATGGTAAAGTCTTTTTAAATTTGGGATACCTATAGCCATAGTCATAAAGATAAAATGATGTATTGTTGAAAAGATTTCTTTTTACTTCCAAATAAAGATTAACGTCTCGGAGACGAGAACTGTAGTTATAGTAATAATTTTGCAGATATACTTGTGAAAGTTCAAAGTTGTTGTCAACAATAGAAATTTGCCGATTAATGTCACTTTGAAGGTTAAAGTAGTAGTGGTAAAAATACAATCTTAGGTAAGAATTCTTGAAATTGTTATTGCGAATATCAAAATATAAATTGGGGTATATGCTTTGGTTGTAGTAGTCCCAGAAGTAAACATAAAAAAGTGAGTTTGTTAGGTTGTTGTTTGTGAGGTTTATGTTGAGATCCAGCTGCTTTGAGTCGTAATCATAAAAACCGAAGTAAAATCCCGAATTGAGCATATTGTTGTCAGTAAAGCTCATGTCTATTTTGGCTTTCTTTGAATAAGTGCGCTGTACCTGGTAGTAAACATTCTCAAATGTGTTATTTATATACTCAAAACCAGCGCTCTTTGTTTCTGAAAAATAATGGTAGCTATAGCTCGAATAATTTCTATAAGGCTCGAATTTGCAGTTTCTTATGGTAATGGTGCTTCCATCACCCGGGTAGTAAGAGAAATAGTATGCTGCAAATTTGGCGCCCTGGCAATCAATAGTAGTATCCTGCTTTTTGGCATAAATATAAACGTAAGCACATGTAATGTCACCCTGAAACTCATAGTTGCCATCCATTAAAGTTAGAGAGTTTCCTCTGCAGTCAGTAGCACTTACAGGCACTGCTTGAGCGTATGGAAAGCTAACAAAAGCAATTAAAATCAATGCAATAAAAAATGCCTTTTTCATTGCTCCCCCTTCTGTCTTTTCAGAGCCAGCAAATTCCACAATTTGTCTACCTTTTCCTTTTCCCTTTTTCTAAGGTATACAAAGAATATAAGGTAAATTGTAAATAAAGCTGCAATTATTAGAAGCAATATGCAACATATGCCAAGCTTTATGCCGGTTACTACCACACCGCTTACAAAATCAACATCAGCACAATTTGATAAATCTTCAAGCTTTGCAACTGGCACATAACCTTTGAAAGTTTTTATGGTTGGATCAACCTTATCAGGAATTTCTTCAACTATGTTTGTTTCAACGCATGGCTTAGCATTATTTTTAGTTGTGATATAAACCAGCACAGAGCCATTTTTATAGTCAAGGGAATTTTCACTCGCAATGGTCGCAACATCACATTTTTCCTTGAAATGCTTCATGCAGTTTACTATTGCAAGAAGATCTGGCGACAACTTAATTGATATTATCTCATGAATTACCTCACCTGGCAATCTTGCAGCCATTATGTAATTCACACTTTTATCATCGCTCATTTTTTCTATTTTATCAACTGCAACATAACCAGTATACAAAGAAAGTTGCCCAGATTTTTCTTCATTAATGTCAGTCATTCCCCATCTTTGAGGATTAAAATTGCTGTCTGCCATTACTGAAACTAAAACAGAATTCTTGCTTACCTTTATACCTAAGTTCCGAGCAGCGACTTCCAAAGATTTTCCAGCTTTATATTCAGACAATAAGTTTTGCAAAGCAAAATCAATTTTCATATTTGGTAAGGCAATTCCTCCAGCTCCTCCAGGGGCGCCTGGCAGCCCTGGCATACTTCCTGGGAGATTGAAATCACCACCTGGGAAACCTGGCATACCACCGGGAAGGTTGAAATCACCACCTGGGAAACCTGGCATGCTGCCTCCGGGGAAACCTGGCATACCACCGGGAAGGTTGAAATCACCACCTGGGAAACCTGGCATGCTGCCTCCGGGGAAACCTGGCATACCACCGGGAAGGTTGAAATCACCACCTGGGAAACCTGGCATACCACCGGGAAGGTTGAAATCACCACCTGGGAAACCTGGCATACCCCCAGGTAAGTTTAGATCAGGCAGTGTCCCGGGCAACCCTGGCATTGTGCCTGGCATCCCTGGCACACCGCCAGGCAGATTTAAGTCTGGTGTTGGAAAAGCACTCTCTGGAAAGTTAGGTGTTGGAAAAGTTGGCTGTGGAAACTGGGCAGAAGCCAATACGGCAAATACTGAAAGTAGCATCACTATTAATATTTTGCGAAAATATATGAAGGGCTTTGTATTAACTTTTAACCTTATCTTTTTTAAATATGTCTTTTCGGAAAAGCAATCAGTAAAAATTGATCTGAAAGCAGGATTCACCTAAACAGATACTTTTTTAAATATGTAAAAGTAATCTTATATGAAGTTTGGTAATGCCTGCATATGGAAAAAAGTTTGCAAAAAGGTTTTGTGATGGATATAAAAATTAAGAATATCTGTCTAATTTTGTTTATTTCAATATCTGCTGTTTTTGCTAATGCTGATATGCCATTCAAAACCCAGTTTTCTTACGAGAAGATTTACGAATTAAAGGCAGATGGAACAATCATTACAAAAAGCACAGAAAACGTTGTGATAAGTGAATCTTTAGAGGATAAGGCACAAGTTATTTCCGCTTGGGAAAGAGATTGTACCTCAGAACAAAGAAAAACTATTCAAGAATTACTAGATTCTATGGAAAGACTCATTCAAGCGCCAGAGACAGACGAAAACAATAAGAGAATTTTGACAGATATTGGCGAAGCTTACAAAGTAATGATTAGGGTAATTGAGTGCAAATTAAAGGCAAATCCTGATGGTAACACGGCAGATGTAAATTACTTTGCAAAGTGGAGTCCTGAAGACATTGAAACTATAAACAAAGGTTTAAGCGCTATTAACAAAAAAGAATATTTCGCTAAAATTGAAAAAAGGGAGAATATAATAATTGTAAAAATTCCAAGGCCAAAAGAAGCAGTAAAAAAGATGAAGTTTCTGGTTGAAGGCAAATTAATCCAGATGATACCTACATACCACGAAAAAGATGGTAATTATTATGTAATAAAAGACGCGAACAAGATAAGAGATTCTGAGATTTATGTTACTTTTAGGCCCATGATTTCAACCCCTGCACCAGCAGTAACACAAACAGCAACTGCAAAGAAAATATCACCAACACCAACTGAAGGAAAAACTGATAAAAACTCAGTTAACTTATTTGGCACTGAGTTGCCAATAAAGCCCAACGACTTGTTTTGGCTAGTTGCTATAATAATAGGGCTTATCGGAATTTTAATAGTTGCAGCATTTGTAAGGATGAAAATAAAATCAGAAAAAGAAGGTTTAAGTGTAAAGCGTGAGAAAGAACTCGTAACATGGGCAAAAAAAGAAGAGCTTCCGGGGAAATCAACTCTTGGCACGGAAAGAGAAAGCGCCAAGCCAAAAAAGACGTTTTTCGCTGGTGGGGAAATTACTAGTCCAGCATCAAAGCCGCTGCCAAAAGAAAACGATGTTTTCGTAGAGACAAAGCCATATGTGGCGGCCTCTGAAAAGCCCAAACCAGAGAGTACAATTGCAGAAAGTAAAGATAAGTTTGAAGTAACTTCTGATAAAAAGATGGAAATAGTAGAAGCAAAGGAAACAGATACTAAAAAGGAGGAATTAAGCGAAGCTGACTTAAAGACAATTGAAAGGGCAATAGCTGCTTTAGAGCCAACTAAGGCAAAGTACCAACCAGAGCAGCTTAGGAAAGTTATGCTTGAAATGGGATACAAAGAACATGTAGCAGAGTATATTATAAACAAATTATATAAGAAATAAAAAAATGTGAAGAATGCAATTGTTGGAAGATTAAATTTTTGGCTACATTGAAGCAAGCCAGGCGTTGAAATATATTGTTTATGACGCTTCCCCAACGCAGCAGTCAGCCATTTCTTCTTCAAGCTCTTCTTTAATCCATTCTTCAAGAGTCAAATCAACCCTTGGCTTTGCCTTTCTTTTCTCTTGGAGGGAGGAGGTTTCTTCCATAACTACCGCATAGAGAAATTAGCGAAATGTTTATTTAACTAACGTTTTTCCCAATATTTTTTAAAACCAAGGCCTGAAAAAATTTCTTTGAGATCTAAATCACCAAAAAAGAATAAGTGTGAAGGGCACTTGCAGTCAGAACATCCAAAGCCATCAATGAAAGCATACTTCCTGGAAAGCAAAGATGCTATTCGGCATTCCTCGGATTTTGTAGCTTCTTTGCAGTAAACGCAGAGCACTTTTGCCTTATTTCCGGAAAGAATGTAGTCAATATGCCAAAATTTTCTCTTGCGCTTTGACAAGTGCCTTCTAATTCGATTTTCAAGACCTGATTGAGCAGACCCCACATAGGCATATGTGCCTTTTTTAAAAAACAATTTTCCCAACGCGCCAACCTTAATTGCACTATTTTTGCCAACACTAAGCACTAAAACATAAATGCCTCTTTGCAACTGCAAAGAAATCATGCCTTAAGATATTTACCTGCGTATTTTGCTGTGCCACGTTCTTGCAAGAGTTCCTCGATGCGCAGAAGGTTGTTGTATTTTGCTGTGCGCTCAGCCCTTGCTGGCGCTCCAAACTTACACTGCTTGGCTCCGAGGCCTACAACTAAACTTGCAATGAAAGGATCACAAGTTTCTCCACTTCGGTGAGAAACTACAACTTCCCAGCCATGCTCGAATGCAAGCTTAGCAGCATCTATAGCTTCAGATAGCGTTCCTATTTGGTTCACTTTTAGCAATAGTGCGTTGCATGCCTTAATCTCCAAGGCCTTTCTTATGCGCTCTACATTTGTCACAAGCAGGTCATCACCAACAATCTGAACCTTGTTCCCGAGCTTTGCTGTGAGTTCAACCCAGCCATCCCAGTCCTCTTCAGCTAGGCCATCTTCAATTGAAAATATTTTGAAACTCTTTACAAGGTTTTCATAGAAGTCAACCATCTGGCCTGGGCTCTTTTCTGCATCACCTAGCACATAAGTGCCCTTGTAGAAAAACTCAGACGCTGCCGGATCCAGAGCAATGAAAATTTTGCCACTGTAACCTGACTCTTCGATGGCCTTTTCAATGAGCTCAAGGCGCTGGTTAACATTATCAATAGGCGGCGCAAAACCACCTTCATCAGCTAAAAGCGTTGCCCTTGGGCCAAACTTCTGCTTAAGCAAATCCCTCAAAATATAGTATATTTCACAGCCGGCCTGTAAGGCCTCAGCATATGTATTGAATTTTATAGGCATTATCATGTGTTCTTGAGGGTCGTTTTTCAGTCCAGCGTGTTTGCCACCATTTATAACATTGAATTGCGGCACAGGCAAGTAGAGAATTTTAGCACCGCTAAGCTCCGCTATATAGTCGAAAAGCTGCATGCCTTTCTCCAGTGAGCCGGCCCTCGCAATTGCTAGCGATGTTGCTGTAATGGCATTAGCACCTAATTTTGACTTATTTGGGGTACCATCAAGTTTTACCAACATCTCGTCAAGTTCGCGCTGCTTTGATGGGTCCTTCTTTACAAGCTTCGGTGCAATAATCTTGTTTATGTTGTTTACTGCTTTAAGTACGCCCTTGCCGCGAAATGCCTTTTCATTGTCTCTAAGCTCAATTGCCTCAAAGCTTCCAGTGGAAGCTCCACTTGCAACTGATGCCCGTTCAGTACCTTTAGAACAAACTATTTCACACTCTATAGTTGGGTTCCCCCTACTATCGAGGATTTGGATGGCTCTCACGCTTTCAATCATATTTATGCCCCCTAAACACACAATTATGAAAAAGTTATTAAAATATTGTGTCAACGCAAAAATCCAATAATCCAGGATAATTTTAAAAAGCGAGTATACGAAAGCATTAAATTTATTTTAAATCAAATATTATTGGTGGTGGTTTTGGGAAGAGTGCTTTTGGTTGCTGGAAACAGCAATCCAGAGCTTGCAAGAGAAATGGCAAAATGCATGAAAACCAAGCTTGGAAAGCTCTCTTTTTCTAGGTTCCCTGATTTTGAGTCATATTGCAGGTTTGAAGAGCCGCCTACTGATAAACATGTTTTCATCATTCAATCAACACATTGCCCTGCAAACGAAAACTTAATGGAGTTGCTGATTGCGATAGATGCTGCAAAAAACTCTGGCGCTAAAAAAGTCACCGCGGTAATCCCATACTACGGCTATGCCAGACAAGACAGACAAGCAAAGCCAGGAGAGCCAGTAACTGCTGCCCTTGTTGCAAAACTTCTCAAGTCAGCTGGCGCTGACTCTATAATAACCATGGACTTGCACTCAAAGGCTGTTGAAAAAGCCATAAAAATGAAAAAAGTGCATCTGCATGCGTATCCTGCGTTAGCAGAATTCTTCAAAAAAAGAAATATTAAGAACCTGTGCATAGTGGCTCCTGACAAAGGTGCATTAAGAAACGCGAAGCGTTATGCAAAAGCCCTTGGGGCAAAAACAGCTTTTATCGAAAAAAAGCGTAAAAGTGCTACGGAAGTTGAAGCAATGAGCATAAGCAGAGACGTGAATGGATTGAACTGCCTAATAATTGATGACATAATAAGCACAGCTGGCACGATATGCGAAGGTGCTAGCATGCTCAAGAGCTTGGGCGCTCGAGGCATTTATGTTGCAGCCACACACGGCGTGCTTGCAGGAAAAGCCATTGAGAAACTAAAAGAAGCAACAATAAAAGAGGTCATTGTCACTAACACCATACCCCAAGGCGATAATAAAAGGAGACTCAAAAAGCTAAGAGTTGTAAGTGTAGCCAAGCTTTTTTCCGATGCAATAAATGCAATGTCAAAAAATTGAAAAATAGAAATATAAATAACAAAGTCGTAATCTCATTATGCCTACTCCGAAGAGGCCAAGCCGAAGGTTGAGAGTTGATAAAGCTACATCTGTGCACCTCAAAGGCCTAGTAAAAACCCTTGAAACAAGATACGGCATAGTTGATAAAAACCAAAGGCGCGAAATCATTGCGGATATAGAAAAACAACGCTGGGCTGAAAAACAGAAATTCTGGAGCAAAAAAGTCATTGAAAGAGGCGGCTCTGCAGCATTCAAGAGGGCCACCTACAGGGCGCTAAATAAAATTCTTGTTTTATCACTACAGTTAGAGCGTGCCGACACCAGCTTAAAAAGAAGGAAGATAATAGCACAGATGAGAAAGATTCAAATACCAAGCACTGCGCTCGAAGCCAAGTTTTCACCAAAGGCCCGGCTTGACATAGAAGCAGCAAAGAGTGTTCCCATGCATGCCCTTTTAAGCTTCTATCGTTCAAAGGTTACACCTGCTGCTGAGAAGATAGAAATTTTAAGGACAATACAACACTTATACCCCACTGGCGTCAGAAGGATTGTTGCCCAGCTTTTTGAGGAAAGACCGCCTGAAAGATCAGTGAGAAATGAAATGATAAGGATTCTGTCCTCAAGCAGGTCGGCAACATTTCCTGAAATAATAAGAAAGAGATTTATAGAATCTTCAAACCTAGACGCTAAGATATTTGGCATAGAAGTTCTGGCTAATACGCCAAGTGTATTTGCTTTGACTACCCTGGCAAGCATAGTTAGGCCGAAAACCTTTGAAATGCGCCTTGTTAAAGAAGAGCTAAAACCTGTTGGGCGAGGAAACATTCAGAGGATACTCTCAGACAAGGCGCTTTTAGAAAATGCGGTAAAAGATGCACAAAATTTCTTGCTAGAGATGAGAAACAAAGTTTCTAGGGCAGAACATGCGGAGGTATCTTTCTATGCAGGCATATATATTGTGGGCTTGGCCTCTCGCGGAATAAGGGACTGGATTAGCATGTATGGAAAGCAAGTAACGCAAAAAGAGCTATTAAGCGACATCCTAAAAGGTTTAAAGAATCAAAGGGAAGAAATAGCAAAGTTCCACAGCAAGCACAGAGCAGTAAGCTATGCAATAAAAGAAATTGATAAAACTATTGAATTCCTACAGGACTATTTGGGGTAACAACAAAGCGACGAAAGGTATTTTTAAAATTTGTAAGATAGGTATTATGAGGTGTTTTGAATGACAGCGTTGGGAGAAATTTATAAGTGTGCAGTATGTGGAAATATTGTGGAAATTTTGCATAGTGGTGTAGGCACACTAGTATGCTGTGGCCAACCAATGAATCTGCTTAAGGAAAAAACTGAAGACGTTGGGCAAGAAAAGCATGTTCCGGTAATAGAAAAAAGCAAGTCGGGTATCAAAGTCAAAGTTGGTTCTGTGCCTCACCCAATGGAGCAAGCGCATTATATAGAATGGATAGCCATTGTAACAGAAAACGAGATCTTTAGGAAATTCCTAAAGCCAGGTGAAAAACCTCAGGCAGAATTTAAGGTAAGCTGCAAAGTTTTAGGCGCAAAAGAGTACTGCAACATACATGGGCTGTGGAAAGCGGAGAAAAGCTAATGGATTCTCCTGATTGGCCTTTTCTTCTGCAATTCAAAAGAGTACTTTCTGGCTATTGGCTTGAGCCAAAAAAAGAAAGGCCTTGTGTAAGGATGGTGAAGGGCTGTAGAGTGAAGGATAATTTTTCCTTTGAATCCATTTTTGCGGCACCACTTGCAGAAGAAAATACCCTTTGGGAGAGATATGGGGCTTTTTGGCCGCCTAAAGAAAAGGTCTGTTAGTATGATATCAAAATTTAAACTGCCTATGGCCTTTTTTGCCTCAGATACAGAAGAAGCAAGAGTGACATCAAAGCCCATGCACTCGTATTTCTTTTTAAGTGCTTCACGAACTGATTGCTTATCGTCAACTATAAGTATTTTTTGCTTTTTGGCCTCAACCATTGTAATTATAGTGTGTGGAAGTGGTTTATATACAAGACGCAAATAATCTTGAGCCGAAATACAATGAGCTTTTGAAATTAGTTGAAAAAGAATTGGCCTGCTCAGCACACAACATAGAGCATGTGATGCGTGTATACAACCTTTGCTTGCTTCTCTCAAAAGGTGAAAAAGGAATTGATTTCGATGTTCTAAAGAGTGCAGCCATTTTGCACGATATTGCAAGAGTTAAAGAGGACTCAGACAAAAGTGGCAGAATTGACCATGCAATTTTAGGTGCGCAAATGGCGCGAAAAATACTTGCTGAAAATGGTTACCCAGAAGAAAAAATAGAAAAGATAGCGCATTGCATTGAATCACACAGGTTGAGAGGCACTATAAGGCCAAAAACAATAGAGGCGAAAATTCTTTACGATGCTGACAAAGTTGATGTGCTTGGTGCTGTTGGCATTGCAAGGTGTTTCGCTCTCGGAGGCAAGTATGGCCAAAAGTTATATTCAGATGTAGACCTTCGTGAGTACATTAAAGAAAACACTATCCAGAAAAGCGGACGCATAAAAGACATAAGCAAACATGCACCCAACCTTGAGTATGAGTTGAAGCTTAAGCACATACCAAAAATGCTTTATACAAAGAAGGCAAAGAAACTCGCAAAAAAGCGAATGCAAATAATGAAAGAATTCTTCAGGCAGATGAAAAAAGAGGTTGAGGGCAAAATTTAGGAAAAATTACAAACAAAAAATAATTTAAATACAAATGCATTTCTATTTGTGGTGCTATGCTGAAAATTGCCCGAAAAGTGAAAATCGCAAATCAGAGCGGAATGAACGAACTTATAACCGCATTTTTTTTGGTCGTGCTTGTGGTATCAGTAGTTCTTATGCTGATTTACTTCAATTATCAAGGCGCAATAAGGCAGAGTGCAATGACTGAACAAATATACAAAATGAGATATTATACTACATTAAGGAATCAGATAGACAATTGCATAAAGGCATTTGAGAAAAATGATACTGCTGTGCTTATCTCTGAGCTGGGTAACTGTGTCCCAAACGAAGCCAAAGGTTATTCGATAGAGAGAATTGCTAACTATGACTGCAACTACGGTTATTTTGAGGCAGGGGATACAAACAATTGCGAGACACAACTTATTTTTTACAGCAACATACCCCAAGATATGACTAAAAGTTGTCTTGTAAAAATGCGTGTCTGCATAGGTGATTACCCCAAGGTGTTGCAATAAAGGAGCCAACCTCAACTGTTGTAATTGTAACGCCAACACAAACTGAAACAACAGAGCCAACACCTGAAGAAACTGAAACCCCTGTAGGGACACAACCGCCAGCTCCAACGGTAACTGAGGAAGATACACCGCCAGGACCGCCATCTTCAGGCAACAAAAATACGGAGTGTATGACGATTTCACAGAACGCACAGTCGGACAACGCGCTTGATATAGTTTTACTGAGTTCAAATTTCAACGACAGGGCTGAGTTCATTAGCAAGGTCAATGAGCTGACACTACATATTTTTTCACTGGAACCTTTTAGCAGGAATAAAAGCAAAATAAACATTTACGCTGTTTTTGTGACTTCAAGCCTAAGATGTAGATATGATCAGCAAATAGATAGATACTTGCGTTGTGACTGGAGTTTAGCTACTACGGCTGCCAGCAGATGCGCATCTTTTGACCGTGCCTTGGTGCTGCACAGAGAAGACAGATACGGTGGTGCAGGACAGTTTTGGGGACAGCTAAGCGCATCATATTGCGGCACATATACTAGCAATAGTGGCAATGTTTACAACTCACTTTGGAAGGATGTTGCAGTCCATGAATTGGCACATACTCTTGGTCTAGTGGATGAGTATGTAGTAAATCAGAATGAATCAGCAACTTCTATAGAACAGTGGCTGCAAAGCAGAGGAAGGCCAATTCCACCATATATGCAAAGTGGTTCAGTGCCATGGAATTGTAGCACTAGTAATTGCAGCGAGTGGTCTAGCTTCACAAACATTGAATGCACTAAGGGCTGCTCCCTAAACGACTGGTACAGAGCTAAAGAAAAAAACAGCATGATGTATGATGTCCTCGGTGGCTTTTCCGCACCAGCTGAAAATATGGTTGAAAAGGCAATAAAATATTTTTCGGGATGATGATATGAAAAAAACAATTTTTTTGTTTTTGCTTTTGTTTTGTGGGATTGTCTTTGCACAGCAAAGGGTTTATGTTATAAGTGTGCACTATAGCAAAGGAAATTTCACGCTTAAAAGCATTGTTGAAACAACTGCATATCCACAAAAAAGTGAAGAGTGGAGCCCAACTACATATAAGGCAGTAATTTTAGACGTGGCTGGAAAGGTTCTTTATAGCCACAATTTCTATGTGCACACATCTGAAATTGTGCCACCATTTCCGCCCGAGCATACTGGCGGTGGCGTGTCTGGATTTGTTGAGGTAGAAGAAACCGACTTTGCTCTGATACTTCCTTACTTTGAAAATGCAAGCAGGATTGATATATACAACCCAGATGGCAAATTAGTGCTTTCAGTACAGGTGCCAAGCAAAAAGGAGAAACCTATTGAAACTGCAATCGAAGAAAAGAAGGCTGATGGCTATTTTTTTTACCTTCTTTTTGGAGCAGTGATAATTTTTATTGTTGCTATTTTGCTGCTTTTGGTGTTTTTAAATAAGAGAAAGGAAGGAAGAAATACTGAGGGGTTACCGCAGCAGTTCTAATTGTTCGCTTTTTGCCTTCAAGGAAATGCGCTTCCAGCTTCCACCAAATGCATTAGTATATTATGTTGCCCAAGGCCCCGGTAACAACTATTATTACTATGAGAGAAGCAAATATTATGATTACAAGAAGCTAGATTTTAACAAGGAACGCTACGCCGACTACCTCAATGTGAAGGTTTTCCTTCCTGAAGAGCTTGCACCACAATCCTCAATAGGCATATTTATTCTCTACAAGGTGCCAGAGCTTGCAAAGAAGGACTTTTTAGGAAACTTTAATTTTGAGTTCAAAACAGCAATAGATGTTGACGCAATACTTACTGAGAAAGTTAGGGTTGCGGTAAATGTTCAACCCGGATTTTCACTCAAAGGCGCAAAAAGCGAGGTAAATTACCAAAAGGACTTCTTTTCAGAAGTTACTGCAACGCAGTTCATGGTTATGGTAGAAAAACCTTACGGATACTATGACAGTTATTACAACATTGAATACACTCAAGGACTAGTAAAAGAAGCTTATTCACTTGACCAGTATGAATCATTCACTGTAAGGGGCTCTTACTCAGATAATGGCATTGCACTTTACCTCCCTGAAATACTAATAGGAATTCTGGTTCTTGCAATAATTTTTGGGGCAACCTTCTTTGCGATAAAAAGATTTGCAAAAAGGCCATCACAGCCAAAAACTAAAGGCAAGGAAGAAGAGCAACAGCAACAGTCAATAAAAGAGCTCATTGGTGAAGCGTATAAAAGCGCCTTTGTTGCAGTTATCGTAACCAGTTTAGCTGTCGCGGTACTTGTAATAATAACATCTTATGCTACCGGACTTCTCATGGGTGCTTTGTCGAGAAGCCAGCTTGTTGATTACAGCTACACTGGCCTGCTTATGATAATATTAATGCTGATTGCAGCATCAGTGATAATATTGGAGCTTGCCTTGCCAGCACACTTTGTTTACAAAAAACATTCGTTGATTGCAGGCATTGCAACATTTTTGCTTGCTCTGGTATTCCTTTTTATTTTAGTTCTTTTAATTGGTATTATGATGAAACCAATGACTCAGATATATTACGGACTCTCATAAGAGTAGAAAAGAAACAACGAAATAACACCTTTTTTATTCTTAATACGCCTTATTTTATTGGCAATACTAGCAAAGCAAGTGGCTTTTTTTATTATAAAGGGAAGTGATGGTTAATGCCAATTGAGTTTGACAAGGAAAAGCTTAGTGATGAGCAGCTTTTTGCAATGCTTCACCCATTGCTATCAGAATGGTTCAAAAAGAAGTTTGGAAGTTTTACTGAGGCACAGCGCTATGCAATAAAAAACATATGCTATCTGCAAAACACACTGATAAGTGCGCCCACAGGTACTGGAAAAACACTTTCAGCTTTTGCCGCTGTGCTAAGTGAGCTTATCACACTTTCTGAAAGGAATGAGCTTGAGGATAAGGTTTATTGCATATACTGCTCGCCCCTTAAGGCACTGTCTAGGGATATAGAAAGGAATCTTAATGAGCCGCTGCATGAGATAAATGAGGTTGCAAAAAAAGTAGGCAAAGACCTTAGCATAAGGGTTGCTGTGAGAACTGGTGACACGAGCGCTAGTGAAAGAAGCGCAATGCTGAAAAAACCACCACACATTCTGATAACAACACCAGAAAGCTTAGCAATATTGATTAATGCACCAAAGTTCAGGGAAAACCTAAAGGAAGCGAAGTGGCTTATTGTTGATGAAATACATGCACTTGCAGAAAACAAGCGCGGTGTTCATCTTTCGCTCACAATGGAGCGAATACAGCACTTAAATCAAAACATATGCAGAATAGGCCTTAGCGCAACAATTGCACCACTAGAAGAAATTGCAAAATTTTTGGTTGGCTACAATGGAAAAGAGCTGAGGAACTGCAAGATAGTTGATGTCAGCTTTCCAAAAAGTTTGGACATAGCAGTCATAAGCCCGCTAAAGGACTTAGTAAACGTAAGCCAGGAGGAGATAAGCGAAAAGCTATATTCCAAGCTCGATGAGCTAATACAACAGCATAAGACAACCCTTGTTTTTACAAACACGAGGTCGGCAACTGAGCGCGTAGTAAATCACCTAAAAGAGAAGTTTCCTGGCAAGTATGAAGGCCTCATAGGAGCTCACCACTCTTCAGTAAGCAAAGAAAAGCGTCTCTCAATAGAGGACCGATTAAAGCAAGGAAAGCTTAAAGCAGTGGTTTGCAGCACTTCGCTTGAACTCGGCATCGATATAGGTTATATTGATCTTGTTGTTCTGCTTGGTTCGCCAAAAAGCATCTCAAGAACTCTGCAACGAATAGGCAGGAGTGGCCATCGGCTGCATGATGTGATAAAAGGCCGAATACTTGTCCTTGATAGGGATGACTTAGTTGAATGTGCAATCTTGGCTAAATGCGCAAAAGAAAGGAAGCTTGATAGGATAAGCATACCAAAAAACTGCCTAGATGTTCTTGCACAGCATATTTTCGGAATTGCAATTGCAGAGCGCATACACATAAATGACCTCTTTGAGCTTGTAAGGAAAAGTTATTGCTACAAGGAACTTGAAAGGAAAGATTTCAATGATGTAATAAGCTACCTTGCTGGTGAGTATAGCTCTTTGGAAACTAGGCATGTCTATGGAAAAATCTGGTATGATAAAGAAACTGGCTTCATAGGCCGGAGAGGAAAAACCGCAAGGGTAATATACATGACAAATATAGGCACGATACCTGATGAAGCTAAAGTAAAGGTTAAGCTTGGTGATGTTACAATTGGCTATCTTGATGAAGCTTTTTTGGAAAGGATGCATAAAGGCGATGTCTTTACTTTAGGTGGAGAGAAATACATGTTCCTTTATTCAAGAGGGATGACAATTCAGGTGAAAAGTGCAGAGAAAATGCCTCCAACAATACCAACATGGGTTTCGGAGATGCTGCCCCTGAACTTCGACTCAGCAATGGAAATACAGCGGTTTAGGAAGCTCATGGCTGAAAAATTTGAATTCGGGCGAAGCAAAGGAGAAATAGTTGAATTTGTGAAAGAATACACAAAATGCGACGATTTCACTGCGGAAACAATTTACAATTACTTTTATCAGCAGCATCGCTACGCGAAGATACCACATGGTGGCCTTTTGCTTATAGAACAGATAAAAGACGATGAAGGAAACCATGTTGTTTTCCACACGCTTTTTGGCAGGCGTGTTAATGATGCGCTGAGCAGGGCTCTTGCATGGGTTATGTCTAAGCTCACCAGCGCAGACATAACTTTGAGCATAAATGACAACGGATTCATAATGATGAGCTCAAGAGGCAAAATGCCTATTGAAAATGCTTTTAGCGTATTGCAGAAAAGTGACCTTGAGGTCGTGCTTAAACAGGCAATTGAAGATTCTGAGATCTTAAAAAGGCGTTTTAGGCACTGTGCCACAAGGGCGTTAATGATTCTTAGGCAATATAGGGGGCGTGAAAAAAGCGTAGCAAAGCAGCAGATGAGCTCAGGGCTTTTGATAAACTCGGTGAGGCGCATAGACCCTGACTTTTGCATATTGCGCGAAGCAAGGCGTGAAGTTATGCAAGATGCAATGGACCTTGAAAATGCAAAAAAAGTTATAGAAATGGTTAGAAATGGAACAATAAAAGTTGAAAAAATTGACCTTCAATATCCTAGCCCTTTTGCGTTTAATATATTTGCAATGGGGCGCTCTGAACTCGTGAGAATTGACAGCAGGATTGATTTCATAAGGAGAATGCACGAAAAGGTTATGGGGAAAATTGGTGCTGAGGTTAGTTCTTAGTTTTTCATTTAGTTTTCTAAAAACTTATTTTATAAACTTTTTTGAAGCGCCAGCATTTGCTGGCGCTTTTGTTTTACATGCATTGCAGTTAGGGCCTATTCTGATAGGGGTATTGATATGACTGCTGGGCATATTGCTGTGATTGTTGCGTTGGCTGCTGAAAAGGTGCTTTGCTAGCTTTACTCTTTTTAACGACTATTAAAATTACCACAAGTAACAGCACAGCAATAACTATAAGCCCAATTCCAATTGCAAACACATTTAGCTCCTGTGACTCTATGTACGCATGTTCCCTGTCAACAAGGTCAAACATGTTTATGCTGACAACATTCCCTTTAATTTCCCCAACCTCTGCTTTTGTTATCTGACCTGGCATTTCAACATTGTAAGTCATGGTAATGCCCATCAACCCCGCACTTTGTTTTAGCTGCCTCAAGCTTGCTTCTGAGAAGTTTGTGTCAGAGCTTTCAGTGCTGGGCATCCCTGTGAATATAGATTTTGCATCAAACTGGTATGTTATGTAAGGTATTGAGTTGTTTACCTTAAAAGCCGGGCCGAAAGCAGCATGCTCAGCCATTGTGAATTCTCCACTTGCAATTAACTTGTGATCTGATGTAACCTCACACTTAGCGTTTCTAAGCTTTCCATCAGCATTGAAATTTTTGCACATGTCAGCCATATTTTTATCAAACTGGCTTGTATCAGCGCCCTGACTTTTGACCATCTCGTAGATACCAGACATATCATAGACAATTTCAACGCGGGAATCGGATGATTCAAATATCAAGTAGTAAAATTACATATAAATTTATCGATATAAAAATTTCGAAGATTGCCACAAATAATAACTAAATATATTAAAATTTCCACCTTTCTTTTTGGTTATGCAAGAAGATACTAAAATAATCGAAGGTGCTAGAATAGAGGGTTTAGGCCTTTTCATTGAAGCTGAAAAAATGCTAATTGTTGCAGACCTTCACCTCGGCATAGAGGAAATGTACAATAGGCAGGGCATAATGATTCCAAGGACTAACTTTGATGAGATAAAGAAAAAACTTTTGGGCATGCTTGAAAAAACAAAACCTGAGATTGTAGTGATAAACGGGGACCTTAAGCACGAATTTGGTGAAATAAGCAAGCAGGAGTGGCGCGAGGTTATGGCAATGATTGATTTTATTTCCTCGAATGCAAAAGAATTGGTGCTTGTGAAAGGCAATCATGATAGGATTCTTGGTCCGTTAGCAGAATTAAAAGGCCTGCAAATATTAGACGAATTATACATAAAAAGAAAGTCAATGCTAATCACCCACGGCCATGAGATAAGCCAAAGTGCTGAATTTGAAAAAGCCAAAGCGCTTATAATTGCCCATGAGCATCCTGCTGTTTCTATAAGAGAATCAGGCAGATCAGAGCTTTACAAATGTTTCCTTCGAGGTGCCTATGCTAGAAAGAAGCTAATTGTTATGCCAAGCATGAATTCTGTTGCAATAGGAAGCAATGTTTTAAGGGAAAAAACCTTAAGCCCATATCTGCAGCAGGATTTGGGTGGATTTGAATGTTGGGCAATAGAGGATAAGTCATACTACTTTGGAAAGCTTCGCATGCTATATGAATGAGTGATTACTTCAAAGGCCTGAACCAGGCATTGAAGTGCTTAAGAGGCCCTGTGCCCTTGATAATTTCATAGCCGCGGATTTTTTCCTTTCTTTCAGCAATCTTTATATGGGCGTCAATAACGACGGAAAGATGTGCGTTTGTGTAAACCCTCCTTGGTATTGCGAGGCGCGTAAGTTCTAGTTTTGGGTGCCTCATTTTCCCGTCAGGGCCTTTTTCAGCAAACATCACGCTCCCTATCTCGCATGACCTTATGCCAGCTTCCCTGTAAAGCTCTACTGCGAGAGCATGCCCGGGAAACTCCGCTTGCGGAATGTGTGGGAAAAAACTCTTTGCTTCAACATAAACAGCATGGCCTCCAGGAGGCCAAACAACAGGTATGCCTGCATCTTTAAGGCCTTTTGCAAGAAACTTTGTTTGAGCAACCCTGCTCTCAAGGTAAGCTTCATCAATGCCTTCGAAAAGGCCTATTGCCATTGCTTCAAGGTCGCGGCCTGCTAGGCCACCATAAGTTGGGAAGCCCTCCATTAGTATCAAGCGCTCAGTGCACTTTTCAAAGAGCTTTTTGTCGTTCATTGCAAGAAAGCCGCCTATATTTACAATTGCATCTTTCTTTGCGCTAAAAGTGCAACCATCAGCATAGGAAAACATTTCTCGCGCAATTTCTAGCGTTGATCTTTGCTTGTAACCTTTTTCGCGGACCTTTATGAAATATGAGTTTTCTGCGTAGCGGCATGCATCAATAAAAAACGGCTTGCCAAAGTCATGTGCAATTTTTGACGTTTCCCTTATGTTCTGCATTGAAACCGGCTGTCCGCCACCTGAATTGTTAGTAACAGTAATCATGACAAGCGGAACCTTATCTTGGTTTTCTGACAAAAATTTTCTAAGCGCTTTTGTATCCATGTTGCCTTTGAAAGGCAAGTCCTTAAAAGGCATGGATGCCTCTTTACAGGGAAGATTCAATGGAATGCCACCATTTGCAATTATATTAGCGCGGGTTGTGTCAAAATGCATGTTGTTAGGCACAATCATGCCTGGCTTTATTATGGATGAAAAAAGAACATTCTCAGCAGCCCTGCCTTGGTGCGTTGGCAGGAAATACTTAAAGCCAAAAATCTTTGAGATTGCTTTCTTTAAGCTGAAATAGCTCTTGCAGCTTGCGTATGCTTCGTCGCCTAACATGATACCAGCCCATTGGTTTTGGCTCATTGCGCCAGTGCCTGAATCTGTGAGTAGGTCTATGAAGATATGCTGAGACGCAACATTGAATAGGTTGTAATGTGCCTTCTTAAGTATTTTTTCCCTTTGCGCTCTTGATGTTAAGGCAATTGGCTC
>JAWALG010000007.1:0-40659 GCA_038886995.1 Candidatus Iainarchaeum sp. | reverse complement strand
CAGCCAGTAGTTTTGTAAGATCCAAGGCCAACATGCCTAAATAAGTTTTGAGGAATATTGCCAATACAAGGGAAGCAGAAAAGCCCATTAAAACAAAAAGGCCGCCAAGTTCAGGGACCTTTGGCTTGGCAGCTTTGTTCATGTCAATGCCGACTATGCCACGCTTTTCAAGTCGTGGTATGAGCTTTTTTGCGGCAAAAAATGTCGTTAAAAAAGAAACAATAAAAACTATTATGCCAGCTAAAAGCATAGGAATCATTTGAAAGCTTCTTTCTTAACAGTGTAAAGCTTAAGTATCCCACTGCCTCTTTCTGTGTGTGCTATCTCAAAGTATTCTTTAAGCTCAGGCATTCCAAACCAAAGCTTGGCAAACATTGAATTGTTTAGAGAAGGCCCCAATATGCAAAAAACGCTGCTGTTCATATCCTTGTAATACCAAACAGGGGTTCCTGCTTGTGGGTCTGTTGCTACTGGCTTTGATTGCCAAACTTCTGGAATAGATGCCATCTGTTCTTTACTTATAGTGAAATCACCGCACCTGTAGCCGTTTTCTCCTTCTTTGCAAGAAATGCAATTTCCAAAGGCATAAGGCACTTTGTTTTTTGTCCTTAGGTCTGTTAAAAGGTTGTCCTTATGTACATTGTAGGCATATATGTATAGGGATGCAAATCCGCGAAAATTGTCACTTGAAAGTAGCACATAATCTGGCTGATAGCGCTTGATAATAGCAATTGCTTCATTTATGTCTTCAGTAACTGCAAACCTTGCATATTCGCCATCGCTTATTTCCCAATGTAGGTTCCTGTTGTCAGAGAATGGGTTGCGCTCAGCAATAAAAGCAATCCAATGGCCTGAGCCCCACCAATTGAATATCTTTGCTTCTTTCGGAGTATTGTCGCGAATCCACCAAAGCATGCTTTTCCATTCTGGCTCTTCTTCAATGTTTGGTGGGTGCTGTAGCATGTAATAATAGGAAGCAGCAACGCTGCCAAATAGCAGAAAAGCAAATGCAAGCAAAAGAATTCTTTTGCCAACTAGCATTTTATTTCTTTCCAGGTATTCACAAGCGAAAAAAACAAGGGCTGCTGTAAAGCCACCTGCTAGAGCCACAGGCAATCCAAAGGAGTATGTAAACTTCAGCTTGTACCATGCCATAAAGATGCCAACAGCTATCCACACAACCGCATACGGGCTTAGCCAATCATCTTTCTTTAAAATAACCCACAAAGGTGCAATAGCAAGCACTAGCCAAGGGAATATTATCTGCATGTTGTACTTGTAGCCAAAGGTGTCTTTTCCTGCGCTTTCTTCGCCCACTGTAGAGCCAAAGACGCCTTTTTCAACAAACCTTTCTGAGAAAATGTTTCCAAAATCTATGACTGTTGCTGCAAGCACAAAGGCGAATGTTGCAAAAAGCATGAAAGCACAAAGAGCCCTGAAAAATATAGTGCGGTTTGGGTTATCTTTTAATGCAGCAAATACAAGGAATACAAAAAGTGCCAGAATCACGCTAGTAAACCCAATAGCAATGTAGCCACCAATGCCTGTCTTTTCAGAATCAAAAGGTATTGCGCTCATGATATAACCACTAGCCGAATTTATCCAGCTGAGGCCCCTGAATGGCATAAGAAGTAATGTGAAAACAAGGAGCGCAATAGCATAGTAGAGAAAAACCGCCTTTAATCTGCTCACGGCTTCTGAAAGTTGGCTGGTGCTAAACGCTAGAACTATGACGAATGGCAATGAAAGGAATAGTATTATTGGTATTAAAGGATACATTGGCCAGCTCCAACCCATAAAGGCAAAGAAGAAGCCAGCCAGAATTGCATTTATGATGCCCTCCTTGCTAAGGCCACTCTTAAGCGCTCTGAAAAAGAATATAAAACCAGCCACAAGGCCCAAGAAGCCCAATGAATCATCCTCAAAGAACCCACCCATTGTTCTATAAGCGTAAGCTTGCATTGTTGCGGTTGCAAATGCAGTCACAAAACCGGCTTTTCTGCCGAAAAGCTCCTTGCCGAAAAAGAACATTAGAACGCTTATTATGGCACCATATAAAGCAGGCAACACTTTTACAGTTTCCACTAGTAGTGCTTTGTCATAGCCGTGGCCAAACGAAAATATCTTATAAAGCGCAGCGCTAAAATACCAAAAGAAGCGACCATCAAATGGAGTTGCCTTCTCTTCAGCAGGAAGTCCAAAGTATGTGTTAGAGTCAATCTCTGGTGGTGCACCATCCCTAATAACATAGCCAAGCATCCTTGTATGGTAAAAAGAGTCAAATTCAAAGAAGTAGTCATAGCCAGGTTGTAAGTTATGGCACCTTATAGTGTATGCCAGTAAAAATATAAAGAACAAAATTAAAGCAGCTTTTTTATCAAGCCCAAAATAGCACATAAAAACTATTAAAAGAGCTCCAAGGAATATTGCCTGAAAGAAAACAAGGTGATAAAGCCCTGATGAAACAAGCAACCCAAATAGCAAAATCATTAAAACAAGAACTAACGCAGTTACATTTAGGAATATCGTAGGCCTAAATGTAAAACCAATCTTGTTTGCATCACTTTTTGTTGCAAGAACTTCTCCAGCATATGTTTTTTCTTCCCTGCGCTTTTTCCTTGACATGCATACACCGAAAGAAATAGAAATAAGAATATTAATTAAAAACTAACCATTTAATTCTGGCGTGGCTTTTTTAACCAAAAAGTAGATTTCTTTTATTTTCTCTTATCCGGGCTTTCTTCATTTTTTGTAAGATTCTTATGGCGCTTTTCAATGCTTTCAATCTCTTTGGTTATTCTTTGGTGCTTCTTTTCAAGTTTTTCGGGCACAGGCCTTTTTTTCTTTTTGAGGTAATCATATATTGCCTCATGCAAAGCATCTACCGCTAATAGTGAACAATGCACTTTTACTGGTGGCAGGCCTTTGAGCTCTTCCACTATCTTCTCATTCGAAAGCTCCATTAACTCCTCGATTGTTTTTCCTTTTGCAATGGTGCTAACTACCGAAGATGTAGCTATGGCTGCCACACAGCCAAATGTTCGCCATTTCACATCCTTTACTATTTCACGGCCTTTCTTATCCTTGCCAACCTTTATGTAGAGCCACATTACATCGCCGCAAACAACATTACCAACTTTGCCAATGCCGTCTGCGCCTTTTATTTCACCCATATTTTTTGGGCTTCTGAAATGTCTCATTGCTTCTTCGCTATACATTAAACCACCGCCTTTTTATTTCCAAAAAGGGCTAATTTTCCTTAGATCCCTTATTACTTCAGGTAGTACTTTGCAAAAAACATCAATCTCTTTTTCATTGTTGTATCGCCCCAATGTCACCCTTAATGAACCGTGCGCATCGCTTGGCTTTCTGCCTATGGCAAGCAAGACATGGCTTGGCTCAAGCTTCGGCGAACTGCAAGCTGATCCTGTGCTAGTGCAAATGCCATGGTCACTTAGCTTCATCACTATGCTTTCACCTTCTATGTGCCTAAAAGAAAAGTTTGCATTGTTTGGGAGCCTTTTTTTCGGATGCCCGTTAAGCATAGTTTCAGGTATCTTTAGAGCATTCTTAATTATCTTGTCTCTCATCTTTCTCTGACGCTTGCTTTCTTTTGGCATCTCTTTCAATGCAAGCTCCATGGCCTTTGCGAAACCAACTATGCCTGCAACATTTTCAGTTCCTGACCTTAAGCCAAACTCGTGGCCACCGCCATGAAGCAGCGGTTCTATTTTTAGGTCGGATCTTTTCAGTAAAAGGCCAACGCCTTTTGGACCGTAAATCTTATGTGATGAAAGGGAAAGCATTCCTATGCCTTTTGTTTTTAGAGGCAACTTTCCAAATGCCTGGACTGCATCACTATGGAAAGCAACGCCATTATCATTGCATATTTTTGCAATTTCTTCTATTGGCTCTATTGTGCCAATTTCGTTGTTTGCGTACATCACAGATACAAGGAATGTTTTGCTGTTTATTGATTTCTCAAGCGCGCTTAGGTTGACCACGCCATATTTGTCCACAGGCAAGCATGTAACCTTAAAGCCATTTTCTTTAAGCCAAGTCGCAGTGTTTAGAACACAGGGGTGCTCTATTGCTGAAACAATCAAATGGTTTTTTCCCTTTTTTTTGGCTTCAAGCGCTAGGCCTTTAATTGCAAGGTTGTTTGCTTCAGTTGCAGACGAGCAAAAAATAATCTCTTCTGGAGCAGCATCAAGCATCCTTGCTGCACTTTCTCTTGCATCTTCAAGAGCCCTCTTTGCTTCGATTCCTTTGCTATGCAGAGATGAAGCATTGCCGTATTTTTTGTTAAAGAATGGACTCATTGCTTTAAATACTTCTGGCCTAACTTTCGTTGTTGCAGCGTTGTCTAAATATATCACTCAAAGACACCTTCTGCTTTTTTTATGGCATTTTTTTCTCACATGTTCTTCAATTATGTCAAACAGGTTTCCCTTCTTTTTCACATCGTTGAGTATGCTCTTAGTCAATGAGTATATGTTTTTCTTCCCAGCTTTCTTGCTTTGCACAAAACCACAGCCCCGGAGACGCCTTAATGCGTGCGAAACTTTGCTTCGCTCTTCGTGGAGCTTTTCGCTAAGCTCTTTGACACTAAGGCTTTCGTTGCCCAGTGCCACTATTATTTTCATTCTTAACTCACTTGAAAGTGCTTTGAAACATTTAGAGTATGATGCACGCATCATATGTGAAATTATTTTCACATATGTTTTTAATCATATCCTTACAAGATAGAATTGGAAGTGTTAAGATGAATTCGCTTTTCTCTGATTATGAGCGGTTCAAGCCGCAGATCAAAGGGCGCCTCGATGAGTTCAAGCGCAATTGGAAAAGCGAAAAAGCTGTTTTTGAAGAGTTAATTTTTTGCCTACTAACACCACAGAGCAAGGCAATCAAATGCGATCAGTGTGTAAAATACCTCTTTTCCAAGGACCCAAAGGACTGGGGCCTAGCTTTTGTAGAAAGTGTTCTGAGAAAAGGACCGAGGTTTTACAGACAAAAAGCAAAGAATGTACTTGCTGCCAGGGATGCTTTTTACCAAAATGGGCGTTACCTGCTAAAAAATATTTTGATAGAGCAAGGAATAGAGCATGACAAATTTAAGGTTAGAGAATGGCTGGTTAAAAATGTCCGTGGCTTCGGCATGAAGGAGGCAAGTCATTTTCTTAGGAACATTGGTTTCTATGATGATATTGCAATAATTGACAGGCACATACTGAAAAATATGCTCCATTGTGGCATTATAAAAGAGATTCCACACACGATTAGCCGAAAGAAGTATATTGAGATGGAAAATGCATTGAGGAAATTTAGCGAGAAGAAAGAGATACCTATGGAAGCATTGGATCTACTTTTTTGGGCAAAGCAGACCGGCTTCGTATTCAAATAGATTCTGCTTCTGATTACCTTCTCGTGAAAATTACCTCGATTTCTTCAGGTTTAAGCCCCATGCCACTTCCAATCTTCAGTGCAACTTCCCTAAGGTTTGTTTCCTCCAACTCAAAAGCACTTCTTTCCCAAGAAGTTGTTTTATTACTAATCCTAACAAAGCCCTCTTTCATTATGTCTTCAATTTTTGCGGGAAATACAAAAGCTACTGTTCTTCTGTCTGCCTTGTGGAAGCTTATGCCGACGGTCAATGGTACGCGCTGATCAGCTATTCCCCCTGTTTTTATTTCAACTATTTTTCTCAGTAGGCGAACTGGCTCAGCTCCAAACTTTGGCTGTGTTCTCAAGAATTTTTTTGGGATGTTAGCAAGAGGCTCAGATTCCCAACCCAAAAATGAAAAAGAACTTTTACTTGCACGCTTAGAAGCAAAATTAAGTCGAACTTTGGAATGAACTTTAGCAATGCTGCGCGCAGCACTGCTAATTTTCTTGAAAGGCTTTACAACTCTTGCAGGGTGCTTCATTAGAAAACCTTTCAAGTTTAGAGTGGTTGGCAGCGTGCAGGACGCTCCATGCAAAAGCACAGCGCAATCCACGCCCACGCGGGTCTTAACTTCCGGGTTCGGAATGAGACCGGGTGTTACACCCGCTGTATGGCCGCCAACCAAAATAATTGTATTTGGAAACCTTTAAAAACATTGAGAATTGTTTGTTTTTTTCCAACTTATATCTTTGTGCGTTTTTTTGCCACAGATTTAACAATTTTTGCAGCCTTATTGAGACCTTTCTGCAGGAGTTTTTCGGTCTTTGCACCAGCACATATTATCTTACCATTCTTGAATAGTAACAATGTAAGCTTCGGCTCATAGATTCGAACAATAGCTCCGGGAAATTGCTCTGGTTCATATTCCACATTGTCTAAGTTAAGTGCTGCCTTGAAAAGGTCAACATCTTTATTTAGGCTTGCAGTGGCTACAAGATTTACTATAGTGTATTTTACCCTTGTAATGGGCTTTATGCTTGGTTGTATCTCATGTATAAGTTTTGATGCTTTTTTTAGACCTAGTGCAATCTCTTTTTCACTTGCAGCCCCACTACATATTGTTTTGCCGTTCTTGAACAGAAGCATGGATACTTTTGGCTCCTTAAGCTTGAGTATTGCTCCCGGAAATTGCTCTGGTTCGTACTCTATGTCCGGACTTGCCATGGCTAAATTGTAAAGATCAAGAGTCCCATTGAATGAAGCAGATGCAACAAGATTTACAATCCTATATTTCATAACAATCACACCTTAAGCAGCTTATTAAAAAAGCATAAGAAACATTTTTAAACCCTTTTTAAACCCTTTAAAAAACTTGTGCGCCTTTGCTTTTTTTCGATTTTCTGAGGAGAAGCTATTTTAAATAGTTTTCCATGAATGATTATTTTATTCAAAATGTTTGGTTAGAGGTAAGATTGGTGATTTGATGACTGGAAAAAGGTCTAAGGGTCAAAGGTCTAAAACGAGGCATAAGTTAAGAGCTCCGAGAGAAAAGCTTACAGTAAATAAGGTTCTCTCAAAACCAGCCATAAATTCGACTGTACAGATAAATATAAACAGCTCTTTTCATAGTGGCTTGCCGCACCCGAGGTTTCAAGGCATAACTGGTAAAGTGGTTGCTTACAGAGGCGAAGGCGTTGAGGTTAAACTTCGTGATGGCAATAAAGAAAAGTTAATTGTAACACACCCAGTTCACCTCAAAGTTTTGGAGGTAGGTAAAAAATGATTGGCGAGCAGCTAATATCAAGGGAGCCGGTAACGCTTTCAAAGGCGAAGAATCTTCTGGAAAAAAGGAAGCTTGAGTCAGAGCTTAGCTACGAGCAAGAAGAGGCATTAAAATATGCAAAAATGTTTTCAAAGGTAACGAAGAAACAGCGTGACAAAATACTTGAAGAGTTAGCAAAGCTTGGCAAAATAAGGCCTGAGTTAGCAGTAAAGATTGTAGATATTCTGCCTCAAGACATTGAAATTCTGCGTCTTTTGCCGGACAAAAAGGATGAGCTTAAAGATGAAGACCTTGAGGCAGTGCTTCAGATTATAAAAAAGTACGGGCCTAAAAAGAAGGAGAGCTGATGGAAGGGGAAAATATTTTTATGGAAGAGCACGCATTGGTGCTCGAATATGTCGGAAAAGGTAGAGGTAAGAATGCTGAAGCGTTAGCACATGTTTTGGGCACAAGATACTTTACTTTGCTTGAAGTTGTTCCGCTAAGGGAGCTTAAAATTTTTGAAAAGGTCTACGTTGGCAAGGAAAAACGTGATGCAATTGCTTCAGTTAAAAGGCGCATAAGCTATGACGACTTAAGCGGGGGAGCAAAAACTGAGCTGGAGGCAGCCATAGAAAAGATAATTGAGGAAGATATGAAAAGGTTCTTAGATTTCTTCAACAATTCTGCACCGATCAGCGTCAGGATGCACCAATTGGAGCTTTTGCCAGGCATTGGCAAGAAGCACCTTAACCAAATACTTTCGGAAAGGGAAAAGAAGCCATTCGAAACCTTTGAGGAAATTGAGAAGAGGATACCTCTCTTACCAAACCCTAAAAAGCTTATAGTGAAGCGCATAATAACCGAGCTTACCTCAGCCGAGGAGAAGCATTATATCTTTGTAAGGCCTTTTAAGAAAAAGCGGTTTTAAGTTATGGCTCTTTTTGCTGAGCTTAATGACCTCTTTGTAAGGTACAGGATAAGACCCAAGAAGACATTGGGCCAACACTTCATGATAAATGAAGATGTTATAAGAAAGCTTGTTGAGCTTGCTGATCTTAGCCCAAGTGACAAAGTAGTTGAAGTTGGTGCAGGTACAGGTTTTCTCACCAGGGAATTAGCAGCTAAGTGTAAGGTTTTTGCTTATGAGCTCGATTATGACCTCTGCGATTTGCTTATGGAAGAACTCAAAGAGCTTAACGTTTCGATAATATGTGGTGATTTCCTTAAAGCACAACTACCTGATTTCAACAAAGTTGTTTCTATACCACCATATAGGATAAGTAAGAAAATTGTGCTGAAAATCCTTAAGCATGAGTTTGATTCAGCATTACTTGTTTTTCAAGAGGAATTTGCTGAGAAACTAACAGCAATGCCGGGCTTTCCGAGCTATTCTGCTATAACGGTCTTTTTGCAGCATAAAGCAGATGTTGAGGTTATTGAAAAGGTTAGTGCATCATCTTTTTTCCCAAAACCAAAATCCGACTCAGCAATAATCAGAATATTGCCGCACAAGCAGAGCAAACCATCAGAAAGCGATGCACTTTTTTACAGGTTTGTTGCCGAGCTTTTCCGGTACAGAAAAAAGAACCTAAGCAATGCGCTTGCTTGCGCAGAGGCATTTTTGAATTCTAATTTTGGCATAAATTATGAGACCACTCAAAAAGAGCTAAAGGACTTCAATTTGGATTCAAAAGTTGAACTAACAGAAGTTTCAGAGTTCTTTGAATTGTTTGAAACTATTTCCGCCGTTTCTCAGAAAAAAGAAAAGAAAAAACTAGCGAGAAAGCAAACATAGGCAAAATGAACTCGTTTTCAGGTATAAAAGACCTTATTGTTCTTCTCACTGCAACATTCCGTGTAACAAAACAAGGATCGCATTTTGATGCATTAGGATCCTGCATTTTAACATCAATCCTGTAAACTCCAGCATTCCAAGTAGGTGACTGACTTATTACCCAAGGGGCTGAGTCGAGGGCACTGCAAGAATACGCAGGAAATGTGCCACCGCTGCTTGGTAGAATTTCAGCCCCATCTGGACCATATATGTGTATTTCAACATAGTTGTTATCATTTGAATAGCACCTTACATAAATTTCCATGTTCTGGTCATCATTAATGTTTTCAACCGAGACACTTGCAATTCCTTGTGCAAGTCCAAATGATGCTAAAAAAACACAAATAATTGTTACAATTAAGGGTTTGCTGTAAGGCATCTTAAGATTCCTTCCTTTCACAAATACTCTTAAGGCAACCTTTTATTTAAGCTTTACTCAATCTTCTTTATTATTATTTTTCCGAGCTCTATTCCATTATCAGCACAGGCCTCTCTTAAGGCAGCTTTAAGCTTGCATTCGTTTTCAGCATATATCTGGTACAATTTTGCTTTCTTTCTAATGCGATCCCCTGGCTCAACACTCAAAAGCACACCTGCTTTTTTGTTGTAAGGTGCGCCGGCAGCCCTAGCAATGTTTGTTAGGCGCCTTATGTTTATATGTGATACTATGCCATCCTTTTTTGATATAACATCTGCTTTGTATTCAGCAAGCTCAATATCGGCTGACTTAAAGATTGTGCCTTTCTGTGCCTTTATTATTTCTTTCATCTTCTTTAGGGCTTTACCCGATTGCAATATTTTTTTCGCAAGCTCTGTTCCTTTGCCACTTTTCGCCTTTCCAGTGAGCTCGAATAAAACCCCTGCAAGTTCACAGCTTTTTTGCGCCAAGTTATCAAATCGCTTTCCCTCAAGTATTTCCATAGCGTGCTTCGCTTCAAGGGCAGGCCCAAAAGCAGGCCCGCAGGGCTGGTTTCCATCAGTTATCACTACTTCAATATGCATGCCAAGTTTTTTTCCAACATCTATAAATTTTCCTGCCATTATTTCTGCATCGCCCTTGTTTTCTATCTTCAGGCCTTTTCCAATGGGTATGTCAATTACTACATACTGTGAGCCTACGGATGCCTTTTTTGCAAGTACGCTTGCAATTATTTGGCCTTGTGGGTTTAAAGACAGCGGGTATTCAATGCTTATTATTTTCTCATCAACTGGTGCCAAGTTAAGTGCACCACCCCACGCAATAACACCACCAACTTTTTTTGTAATCTCCTTTATTTCAACATCTGACAAGCATACATTAGCGAGTACTTCCATTGCGTCAGCAGTTCCAGCTGCAGAGGTTATCGACCTAGAAGATGTTTTTGGTATGTAAATGCCTGCTGCTGCCACAATAGGCACAATAACCATTGTGGCTCTGCCATTTGTTCCACCTATTGAGTGCTTATCAACAATTGGACCAACACCAAACTTTATCCTTTTTCCGTTCTCAATTATTGCTTTCGTCATGGCAATTGTTTCTTCCATGTTATAGCCGTGTATATATACTGCGCTCAGGAAGGCGCCTGCTTCAACATCACTTATCCTGTTTTTGTCAATGTCATTTACAATGCTCCTTATTTCAGCTTCTGTGAGAGCACCGCCGAGAATCTTCTTCTTTATGTACTCTACGCTTTTTGGCCTTTCTATAGCCCTAACCAAAAGCTGCTCGTTGTCTATGACCTTAAGTTCTTCCCAAAGGTCTTCGAAAAGGCCTATCTCTTTATCAGAGACAAAAGTTTTCGCAATGTCCACTATTGCAACACAGCGCTTTTTTTCCCTTGGGTTAAAAATTTCTATTCTGTCAAGTGTCATTATTCCTAATTCCCTGGCCTTTTCAGCACTCAAAATAGCAACCGGCTTACCAGCTCTTATTGGAAGAATCCTCGCATTTAAACTTATAGAGTAACTTCCCATAAACACCACACTAAGCAAACGGTATACTTAAAGTAAATCATCATTATTTAAAATGTTTAAGTTTCTTAAAAGCGCCACTTGCTCTTCTTTCCATTATAAACACCAAGATTAAAGAAGCCAAAAGGAGGAAGAAAAAAGCTATTCCTACAATATTCCAACCAAAGCAAGTGCCTTTGCTGCCAGTAACTATTACAACAGCGGAAATTTCAGTTGTAAGCCCATTTTTTGGCATTTTTGCGCAATCCACAAACCCTTTGTTCTCAACAAATATTTCTGGCACTTCAACCGTTATCATGCTTTGAAACTCAGGCGTCCCACTATGGTGCCATGATTCGCCCTTACCCAAAAATATTTTTTCATCTATGACTAACTTTCCTTCATATACGCGAAAGGAATGCCCCTCAATTTTTATAGCCTCGTTTTGCCTCTTTTTGTTACTTTTGAAAGACATCCTGCGCTAGCCCAACCGGCTTCATAGCTGTTGAGATAAATTGCAAGGTCGGCTTGTTTAAGTTCTTCCAGGTTAACATCACTGTTTATGCCAATACATCCTTTTTCATCAATCACAACAAAACAAGGAAAATCAATAAAGCCGAAAAAAGCCCACCTAAAAAATAATCGTAGACAAAAGTCAGGATGTAAATCAACAAAACAATAATTATAACTACTTTTAAAGCCAGGTTTGGCCAAGTGCCTTTTGTTAATAATTCCTTTAAAAGCCCAAAACTCAACCCCATTTCTTCATAGCTTCGGCAAGCTCTTTGTGCTGTTTGGCTGCTTCTTTTAATGGCATATTATTCATTGCTGCATCAAGGGCCTGCTTGCATGCCTTAGCGCCAGCAACAGTGCCTTTCGGATGTGCATGTATGCCTCCGCCAAATTGCATTATTATGTCATTGCCAAATATTTCTAATAGCTCAGGAACCATTAGTGGGTGTAGCCCACCAGAAGCCACTGGAAACATTGGCTTTATATTTTGCCAGTCCTGTTCTAGCACATTTGAGTTGTAATCCTCTTTCACATGCTTAAGCACACATTCATCCCTAACACATAAAACTTCCGGCTTTTCGCCATGCATTTTCCCAACGACTGTGCCAACATGCAGCTGATCAAGGCCTATCAACCTTGTCAACTTCGCAATCATGAGCATGCTTAAGCCATGCTTCTTGTTTCTAGTGAGCGCAGAATGCATGCACCTATGGGCATGAATTATCAGCCCAAGGTCTTCATTTGCTTCTCTTAGCGTTTGTAGTGCTGTCCATCCAACAGGTATTATATCTATCATTATGTAACCGCTCCCAAGCTTTTTTGCAAGCTTTGCCCTCCTTATCATCTCCTCACATGTCGGTGCTGTTACATTGCACATATATTCCTTGCGCTCGCCTGTCTCCTTTTCAGCTTTCTCTCTAGCTTTTAAAGTCAGCTTGACCCTTTTCTCAAAAGGATTGAACCTCTGGCTTGTAAGATTTTCGTCGTCTTTTACAACATCGCAGCCACCTAGCCAGGCCTCGTAAGCAACCTTGGCGTGCTGCTCACTTGTTAGCCCAACCTTTGGCTTTACGATTGTACCAACAAGAGGCCTTTTTTTCACACCAAGTGCTTTTCTCACACCAGAAAGCCCAAATTTTGGTCCTCTAAATGTTTTCAGCATGTTGCTTGGTATGGTTACATCCTGCAAACGCAGGTTTTCTAGGAGTTTCATGCTGTAAATGTTTCCCGCAATGCTGCTCAAAAGCTGAGGCACAGAGCCATATTCAAAAACCTCTGGGTTGTAAGCCACTTTAATAGTGCTTCTCTTCTTGTCTATGAAGAAGACATGCGGCTTAAGCCTCTTTGCAATCTTTGGCGAAAGCGTAAGTATGTCTGACCATGTATCTATTGAACTTTCACCGGCAAGATGCGTGGCTGCTTCTTCTAAGCTAAGGCCTTTTGCAGGCTCAAGGTAATATTCGCAGACAAGATCCTTTTTTGTTGGCCTATAACTCAAATCAACATATTCTTTTCTCATAGAGACACCCTAACTTTGTATTAACTTATTTCTTTCTCGTTTAAATAGTTATTCTTTCTATTCAGCTAAACTTTTTGATGCTTGCAAGCAAGAGAAAACAGGCCCATCTCTGCATAAAAGTTTTCCATTGCATATGCAAGATCCACAAATCCCAACAGCGCATTTCATCTTTCTCTCAAGCGAAAACTCAGCTCTGATCTTGACCTTTTTGCAAAAATTGCTGACTTCAGCCATAAATGGCTCAGGACCACAGCAGTAAACGCAATCATATCTTTTTGCATCAAAAAGCCCCCGCAATGCTTCGATTGTCTTCATGCACTTTTCTTCTTCTATTGCAGTAACCTTTGCATTTTTCTTAATGCGTTCCAAAAAAACCATGCTTTCGCATTTTTTTGCAGAATATACCACATCAACATCAGCCCTTGCAGCCTTCAAAGATTCTATCAGATTTACCAGTGCTGCAACGCCTATGCCGCCAGCAACAACTAATGCCCTTTTCACCCCTTTAGTTTTAAAGCCGTTGCCATAAGGGCCACGGACTCCAACATAAGATCCAACCTCAAGTTCAAATAGTTTTTTCGTGAACGCACCCTTCTTTTTTACAGCCAACTCTATTTCTTTACCAATTCTTGTTGGGCTGAAAGGCCTTTCTCCAACATTTGGAATCCAAAGCATTACAAATTGCCCAGGCCTTGCTTTCAGCTTTTTATCAAGTTCAACCTCAAAGACAGCAATATCCTCACAAATTATTGTCTTTTTAACCAAGCGCCCTTCAATCATTTTGTTTTTTTCAAACTCTCTCATGTGCAACCCCAATCAGCTCTGAAACGTTTTTGTAGTTGTGTTTTTTCATCCAGCATGTGATTTCATTTGAGCATTTCTTGAAAACAGATGGGCCTCTTTGCAATACTCCTGTGGCTATGCCAACTGCGCTTGCGCCAGCCGTTAAATACTCAATTACATGCTCTCCTCGCGATATGCCGCCAACTCCAATTATTGGAATCTTTATTGTTTCATATAACTCATAAACTGCCTTTATCACCATGGGCCTTATAGCAGGCCCAGATACACCCCCTTTCTTGAAAGAGAGCAAAGGGCTTCTGGCATTTATGTCAATAATCATTCCAGGGAGTGTATTTGAGCATACAATAGCATCAGCACCAGCTTTTTGTGCGCAAAGTGAAACCTCTGCAAAATTTGGAAGGCCTGCATTTATTTTCAAGAAAATTGGTTTTTTTGTCTTTTTCCTGCATTTTTTTATAACCTTCTCAACAAACCTGCGCTCGTTTTGCCCAGAAAGCAATCCATGCCCTGGTGTGTGCGGGCATGAAACAGGTAGCTCAAAGGCCTTAAAGTCAAGCTTATCAAGCTCTTTTACAAGATTTGCAAATTCTTCAGGGCTTCCAGCAGTGCAGCTCCCGAAAACAGGAACTTTAAAGCAACTCAAATCCGAGAATTCTTGCGTTGCTTTGCAAAGGCCAATATTGTTATACCCAAATGCATTTAGCATTCCTGACTCAAAAAAAGCAACATTCGGTGTTTCATGGCCTTCCCTTGGCTCAGTTGTGATGCTTTTTATTGTCAAAGCACCGGCACCACCTTTCTCTGCTATCATAAGTGTTTCCTTGTTGAGCCCTAGCACTCCCGATGCTAAAATCAGGGGATTTTTCAGCTCTATGCCACAAAGCTCTGTTTTTAAAATATCAATCAACCCTTTCACCAAAAGCAATTTCTTTGTTCAAATCTTTAAGTGCTTTTACGGCAGCTCCGCCATAGTCATCAGTGCAGTATTTTTCGTATGCGTAATTAAGCGAAGCTGAAGCATTTATGCGTACAATTCTTAAGTCGTATCCAGCTTCATGCAGAGCAACAACAACCTCTTTTGCCGAGCCGCCTTGTGCACCAACGCCAGGTATTAAAAGTGGCACCTCGCAAGTTTTCTTGTAAACTGATACAATTTCTTTCAGCTCAGCAACTGATGTAGCACCAACAATAGCCCCAAAATTATTTCTGGAATTTCTGCTCCACTGCGCAATTTTCTCTGCAGTTACTATGTAAAAAGGCGAGCCATTGCACAAGATGTTTTGGAACTCCTTTGCGCTTTCATTAGAGCTTCTGTTCAGCGCATATACACCAAATCCATTTTTACAATAATCTAAAAACGGCTGTACAGAATCAGTGCCAAAGTAAGGCAGTATTGTGCAGGCATCAGCTTCAAAGAATTCAAATATCTCCTTTGCATAAGCTGCGCTTGTCTTTCCTATGTCTGAGCGCTTTACATCAAGTATAACAGGAAGGCCTGTTCTTTTACAAATGCTAATTACCTTTTTAAGCGCGCGAAGTCCCGCGAAGCCATACTGCGCATAGAATGCATAGTTTGGCTTAAAAGCCGAAGGCATACATTTCTCAGATTTGCAGGCAGATATGATTTCAGAGTAAAACTTAACTATCTTGTGCTCTACGCCTTTTCCTTTTAAGGGAATCTTTTCAATTACTGGATCAAGCCCCATGCAAACTATGCTTTTGTTTTTCTCAGAAGAACCCTTTAGAAAGCTTAAGAAATCTCTTTGCAAAATGCTCACCCCTCGAACCCAAACCTTTTTGCCCAATTTTCAGGATCCTTGTTCCATTCCTTTGCAATATTCAGCTCTGTTTCGCTTATATAACCTTTCTCTTGTGCAACTTTCACCAATGTGCTGAATGTTGTTAGCGGATGTAAAGAAACGCCAGCGTTTGCAAACGCTTCGGATGCCTTTTTCATCTCGTAAGTAAATATTGCAACGCAGTCCTTTGCAACAAAGCCAGCATTTCTAAGAGTATCTATTGTAGCTATTGCACTGCCACCGGTGCTTATTAGATCTTCAATGTTCAAGGCAACAGCGCCCTGCTTTATAAGGCCTTCAACCTGGTTTTCTTTGCCATGGTCTTTTCTGTCACTGCGCACATAGACCATTGGTTTTCTTAGCAGTTCTGCAAGCCATGCTGCGTGCGGTATTGCTGCTGTTGCTGTGCCAGAAACAAACTCAAAATCTATTTTCTTTTCATCGATAAGTTCCTTCATAGCTACTATTATTTTCTTTCTCTCTTTTGGATACCCCATTAGCAGTCGATTATCAGTGTATATCGGCGAAAGTATCCCAGAGGCATACCTAAAAGGTTTTTTTGGCCTTAGCGTAACGGCACCAATCTTAAGCAGCAATTCAGCAACTTTTTCGCTTTTCATTCAATCACCCCCCAAAAACATCAAAACCTTTCATTGAATCAACTATTGAACCATTGTCATAGCACAGAGTGCCACGCAATATTGTTTTCTCTACGGTGCCCTTCAGCTTCTTACCTTCAAAAGCGCTCCAACCGCATTTTGTAAAAAGCCCCTCGTTTCTAATCTTATGGCTCTTCTTTAGGTTTACTACGCAAAAGTCGGCATCCTTTCCAACCTCTATTTGGCCCTTGCTCTTCACACCGAATATTCTGGCTGGGTTTTCACAACAGCACTCAACTATTTTTACCAATGGCAAAAGTCTTCTGTTGTAAGCATCTAAAAGCAAGGGCAGCATTGTCTCCAAGCCAGGCATTCCTGAAGGTGCGCTTTCATATTCAGCACCTTTTTCTTCCTCAGTATGTGGTGCATGGTCTGTTTCAACCACACTTATTAAGCCGTTCCTTAGCGCCTCTATAAGTGCTGCCTGATCTTTTCTCTTTTTTATCGAAGGATTAACCTTTGCCTTGTTGCCTATTTTGGTAGCATCTTTTTCTGTTAGGAACAAATGGTGCGGAGTAACTCCACAGGAAAATTTTCCATTTTTTAGGAATGGGAGAAGCACATTGAGACCTTTTTTGCTGGAGACATGACAAACATGCAAAGAAGCCCCTGTACTTATTGCTAGATTTGTTGCTTTTTCAATTGCCTTTGCCTCGCACACATCATCTCTTATCAGGTGGTGAACTGATATTGTTTTCCCCCTAAACTTTTTCTCATTTTCATTAATTGTCATCTCATCCTCAGCATGCACTGCAATTGCTTTTCCAATGCATGAAGCTACTTCAAAGGCCTTTCTTTGTGCATCTTCGTCTGCAAGCAACTCACCAGCTGCTGAAGACATGTAAAGCTTTATCCCTGCGATTTGTTCTCTTATGCTCTCATCCAAAGCAGTGATTCTATTTGAAGCGCCTAAGTATAAGCCATAGTCAACCAATGCATTTTTTCCAACAATCTTCTTTTTTGTCACAAGGCTTTTTGTGTCAACAATAGCCGGATTGTTATTTGGCATATCTAAGACACATGTTACGCCGCCGTGCAAAGCCGCAAAGCTACCATGCTGCCAGTCCTCTTTATGTTCCGCTCCTGGCACTCTGAAATGCACATGAACATCAATCAAGCCAGGAAATACGAAAAAGCCATTGCAATTTATAGTTTCGCTGCCAGTTAGGTTTTTTCCAATACTAATTATTTTTCCAGCACCGCAAGCAATATCAATGCACCTGATTCTGCCTCTGTAAAATGTTTTGCAATTTTTCAAGACAAGATCCATGTTATACCCTAAGCCGCGTTATGTAATCATCCCTGCTCATGATTTTTTCGCAGTAATGGCATCGCGCTGTTCCTTCTTTTTCTATATAAAAAATTGTCTCAACAGCCTCCATGTTTGTTATACATTTTGGGTTTATGCAGTTTACTAACCCAACAACCTTTTTTGGCATTTCAAGCCGGCTTTTCAGTATTACTTCATTTTTTTCTATAATGTTGAGGGTTGCACCCGGTGCTATCAATGCTATTTGCGCAATCTGCTCTTTGCTTAGTGTTTTGTTCTCAACGAACACAAGGTCTTTTCTTCCAAGCTTTCTGCTAGGAACTCCAATCGCTACGGTTATTGCACTATCAGTCTTTCCTATTATGTTGAGAACATGCAGCGCGGTGCCAACAGGCAGGTGATCTATAGTAGTTCCTTTTTCTATTGGCTTTATGTAAAGTCCGTCTCTTGTCTTTCTCACCATTTCTCCACATCCTTTAGTAAGTATAGCAAAGCTTCCCTAACAACAACACCGTTTTTTGCCTGCTCAAAGTAAAGCGCATGTTTTGTTGAGTCAATCTCCATGCTGAGTTCATCTACTCTCGGCAAAGGATGCATAACCTTTAAATGCTCCTTGGCCTTTTCAATGGCATTTAAATTTAGTCCATATTTTCCCTTGACCTTTTCGTACTCGACTGGATCAGCAAACCTTTCCTTCTGTATTCTTGTTACATAGAGTACATCGAGCTCATGCACAATTTCACTAAGCTCTTGTGTTTCTAAATACTTTATTTTGCCTTCAATTTGGCTTTTCACATAGTCAGGTAAGGCCAAAGTTTCCGGAGATATTAAAACTAAGTTCACTTCGTTGAAAAGTGCCAAAGCTTGTGCCAAACTATGGACTGTTCTCCCATATCTCAGGTCTCCAAAAAGGCCTATTGTGAGCCCATCTATGCGCCCAAATGCCTTTTTTATGGTGTATAAATCAAGAAGCGTCTGTGTGGGATGTTGGTTTGAGCCATCTCCAGCGTTTATAATTGGCTTTCTGCTAACTTCTGAGGCTAGCCTTGCAGCCCCTTCTATGTAATGCCTCATCACAATTATATCCGAGTAGTCCGAAACAACCCTTATCGTGTCACTAAGCGACTCCCCCTTTTTTGCACTAGAAACATTTGCATCTGCAAATCCAATGATGCTTGCACCTAAATTTTGTGCGGCTGTCTCAAAGCTAAGCCGAGTTCTTGTGCTTGGCTCAAAGAAAAGCGTTGCAACCGTTTTTCCAAATAGAAGTCGCTTCTTTGCTTGCTTCTGCATTTTTTCAAGCTTTTGTGCTTGCGTCAAAACAGCTTCTATGTCTTCCCTCGTAAAATCAGAGACACTAACAATATCAGAAAGAGAAAAGCCACCAAAAGGACCTTTAATGGGCCTTTTCTTACTTGCCAAAAAACCCGCTATATCTAAAACCTCAAAAATTATTTAAAACCATATGTTTGAATCGCTCAATTTTTGCTTCAATTTTGATTTATGTAAAATTTTTTCATTAGAAGCAACAATAGATTTTTAAATATCCTTTGAAAAAAATATTTACAACGGAAAGTTTATTGTAAAAATTTCTCTTATTTGCGTTTTAGTTTGTTTTGGTGCCGGGGTTGATGTAATTCATTTGCGTTTGTTGGTTGGTAAGATGGAAGCACTTAAAAAAATAAAGCAGGTTGAGGCGGAAAGCCTTGCTCTTGTGTCTGATGCAGAGAAGCGATGCGAACAGAAGATAAAGCAAGCTAGGGCTGAGGCCGAAGAAATTTTGCTCAAGGCAAAGGCCGAAGCTGAAAGGAATTACAACGAGATTGTTGAGAAAGCGCGGCAGAAGGGCGAAGAGGAGGCCAAGAAAATTAGTTTGCAAGCCGCAGCGGAGAGAAGGGAACTAGAAAGGAGGATTGAGGAAAAAAAGGAGTTGCTGAAGAAGGTTGCAATTAAGGTGTTGCTTGATGCTTAAGCCAGCCAAGATGAAAAAGTTCAATGTGCTGCTTCTTTCGTCAGATATACAATCAGTTTTGGACTCTTTTCATGATGAGCCACTTCTTGAGTTCAGAAGGGTTGATGCTTCTGGAAAAGGCCTTTCGCTCTTTGAGGCCTCTGATAAAGAAAAATTTGCTGCCTATAACCTTATCCGTGTAAGGAAAATAATTTCATTCTTTAAAGCTCACTCAAAAGAACCATCTTTAAGAGAAAAAATAAAGACGATGATTTCTGTTAAGGAAGAGCCGAGAGATAAGGCATTAGATTTTGTAGAGCTTAAAAAGGAGATAAAAACATTCTTGGATCCTCTTTTCAATAAAGTCGAAACGATGGAGCAAAGGCTTAAGGAGATAAGCGAAAGGATAAATTCTTTGGCAAAAGAAAAAGAAATACTAAGTGCGATTGCCGAGCTTGAAGTCCACCCCAGCTTAATATCAAAATATGGTAACTTTGAGGTTATTGTCGGGCAAATCGCGCCAGAATTTGAGGGGGAGTTTGTAGATATTCTCAAAGGTGCTGAATACGCTAGGCTTCTAAAAACAGTCGGTGTCGAGGAGAAAACAGTCCTGTTCCTGATTGATGTTGAGACCTATAACCTAATACTGCCAAAACTTAGGAAGATTGGTTTTGAGCGCCTTGTTTTCGCAGAGACAAAAGCTCATCCGAAATATGCTATAAAAAGGATTGAAAGAGAGATTAAATCGCTTGAAAAAGAGAGGGAGAAAATCATAAGCGAATGTCTCTCACTAGAAAAAAAATTCTTGAAAAAAGTCCTTGTGATTCAAGAGCTGCTGGAGATTGAGAAAGCAAAGGAAAAGGCCTTGCAGCTTTTTGGACGCACTGAGAAAACAACCCTCTTTGAGGCATTTGTGCCTGCTGAGCTAGAAAAGCGCTTCATGCAAAAGCTTAAGGTAGCAACCAAAGGGCGCTTTTATGTTGAAGAAGTAGCATTTTCAGAAGATGAGGCACCGATTCTGCTAAAGCACAAGGGTTATTTTAAGAACTATGAGTTTTTACTTAAGCTTTATGGATTGCCGGAATACAATTCAATTGATCCAACAATATTCATTGGGGTCCTATATCCAATACTTTTTGGTCTTGCCTTTTCCGATGTTGGCTACGGCCTAGTTTTCTTGGCAGCAATGTTAGCAGTTCGCTTAACTTTCGCAAAGCGAAGCTTCTCGATGAAATGCCTTTCAAATATAATGATTCACGGCGCGATAACAACAATCTTGTTTGGTTTTGTATTCGGCGGCTTTTTCGGTGACCTTGGCGGCGATAGTATGAAAAAGCTTGCAATTATAGATCTCTTCTCAAAAGCACCTTCGGGGCAAAGCTATACGCTTCTTTTTATTGGCTCTATGTGGGCAATTGGCTTGTTGCACTTAAACTTTGCGATTCTCCTGGGTTTTATTGAGGACCTAAGAAAAAAGGACTATAAAATGGCGCTCACCGACAAAATGGTATATTTCATACTTGAGGCAGGGCTTGCATTCTATGCTGCAAGCTTTTTGTTGCCAGGTGTGCAAGCGTTCCAGTTTGCAGGCATAATTTTGCTAATAATGGCACTCACTTTGCTTGTTGTGTCATCAGGGCCTGTTGGGCTTATGAAGATAAGCGGCTTTGTTGGAAATGTGCTTTCATATTCTAGGATTATGGTCCTGAGCATTTCAACATTTGCAATAGCAATGTCAATAAACATTTTGGCACAGCTGTTGTTTGCGGTGCCTGTTATTGGCCTTGTTTTGGGCATTGCTTTTCTTTTCTTTGGGCATATTGCAAACCTTTTGTTCAATGTGCTTTCATCGTTTATACACCCGTTAAGGTTACACTTTGTTGAATTCTTTTCATTTTTCTATTCAGGCAGCGGGAAGGAATTTAAACCATTTTACTTCCCGCGAAAGTTTACTGAAAAAAAGGAGGTGTAGTTATGGCTGATCCAGCAACAATGAGTGCACTTGGCTTGATGATGGTCGGCGCAGGGCTTGCTGTTGGCATAGCCGCAGCCGGCTCGGCTTTGGGGCAAGGAATGACAGCGGCAGCTGCTGTTGGCGGCGTAGCTGAGAAGGATTACAGCTTCGGAAAGATGCTGGTGCTTACAGCGATATCAGAGACACAAGCAATATACGGCTTCGTAATAGCCATACTGATAATCTTCGTCGTGGCTTCAGGCGCAGGTGCCTTTTAAGGAATAGCATAAAGGATAAAAAGCAGAAGTGGGAAAATGCAGGCGATAATGGAAAGGATAATGGCTGATGCAAAAAGGAAGGCAAAGGCAATAGAGCAGGCATGCGAAAAGGAAGCAGAAGAGATAAAAGCAAAGGCCCTGGCAGAGGCAGAAAGGATTAGATCAGAGATTATATCAAACGCTGAGAAAGAAGCAGCCATTGAGGAGAAACGCTTTGTATCAAGAGCAGTTCTTTCCGCAAAAAAAGAGCGCATGGCTCTTATTGATAAGAAACTTGGTGAAATCATACATGATATAAATCTGCCAGATCTAAGGAAAGAAAAAGCATATGAAAAAAAGTTAAGAAAAATGCTTCTTGAGGCCATTACAAGCATGCCTAGCGAAGACATCATCATAGAGTGCAGCGCAGAGGACTTTGAAATAGTGAAAAATGCAATCAGCAGTGCACGGGCAAAAATTACAAAATCACAGCAAATAGGCACAGGCGCAGTAGTTAGGTCTGCTAATAGTAGCATTTTTATCGACTGCACCTTTGAAGCACTTCTAGAATTGAAGATTCCAGAGATTAAAAAGGCAATGGTTATGGGGCTTGGTGATTGAATGCTGTTATTGTTTGGTGTTTTGCTGATTGTTGATAGGCCTCTATTTTGGGTTTTCTTGGCAGCTATAGCCACACTCATTTTTCTAATTAAGCGTGCACTTCCAATAGCAAGCTACGCTTATGTTTCTTCAAGGGTAAGAGTAATGCATGGCAAGATGCTTGGCTCCGAGAAAATAAATGAACTTTCTGATGCTAAAAGCATTAATGAAGTTGTAAGCTCTTTTGAAGGCACCTCTTACGAGCCATACGTTGCGGGAAAAAATGATATTGCGAAGATAGAGAAAGCGCTCTCTTTAAACTTAGCTAACGACTACCGCACAATAGTTAGGAGCTGCCCAAGAAAAGCAGAACCATTCTTCAAACTTCTTTGCGCGAGATATGACCTGGAAAACGTAAGGGCAATTGTTTCAGCCAAAGAGACAGGTTCTACCGAAGTTGAATTTTATCCAGGGATCTTGTCAGAGGCCTTTCTCCAAAAGATGAACGAAGCAGAGTCAATACAAGAAATCATTGAAATGCTTAAAGCAACACCTTATAGGGAATTTGCAGAATCACTGCCAGCAGATGTATCAGCAATTGAATTCCAGAAGGCACTTGACAGGTATATTTTTGAAAAAGCGCTAGGAAGAAAAAAGGTTTATGAGGTAGTAAAGAAAGCCGGCATTACACAGGACCAGCAGTATTTGGTAAAAATTTATGGGATGCAGGCAGATATTATGAACCTTAAAATTGCCCTGAGGTGCTTGAGGGATAACATAAGCCATGAAAAGTTAAATTCGCTTTTATTAAAAAATGGCTATTTTATTGGCGATAAGCATCTCGAACTGCTTTCAGATGTTAGAGATATAGGCACAATGCTAAGTGCTATTGAAGGAACCCCATACCATGATCTCCTGTCAGAAAAGCTACGTAACTTTAACACAAAGGGCTCGCTTAACCAAATAGAAAAAGCCCTTGATGATTTATGGCTACAATCTGTGAAATCTTATTACCTCAAGCAGCCATTTGGGTTAACGCCAATTGCATGCTATCTAGCCCTAAAAGAAGCCGAGATACTTAACATTAGGGCAATACTGAACAGCATACGCATTGGGCTGCCAAAAGACAAGGTTGGCGAAGTTGTTTTAGGTGTATGATATGGAATGTTCCCAAGATTCTTCAAAAAATTTTAGAATTGCAGTTTTAGGCGATGAGAAAACAGTCACGGGATTTAAGCTCGCGGGTGTGAAAAAAGCAATTGTAGCATCAGACGATAGTTTTGAGTTGTTAAAGCAATTCAACTCAATAACTTCAGAACCCAATGTGGGACTTTTGATACTTGACAGCACATGCCATAAGATACTGAAGGAGGTTCTTTTGTTTATTGAGCTTAATAGGATGCCAGTTATAATTGAGATGCCTTCCTGGAAAGAAAGGCCTGGCTCGGAAATATTTAACTTTGTCGTAGGTTGGGCATCTGGAATTAAAAAGAGGTGAACTTATGGATAACCCAATAATAACAAGAATTTCTGGACCTGTTATTGAGGCAAAAAATATTACCGGTGCGAAAGTAAATGAAGTTGTAAAGGTTGGGAACGAAAAACTCTTTGGTGAAATAATACGGCTTGAGAAGGACCGTGCCACTATACAAGTTTACGAGGAAACCGCTGGCCTAATGCCAGGTGAACCAATAGAGTGCACAGGCAAACCACTTAGCATTGAGCTTGGCCCAGGTCTCTTAGGGAGCACATATGATGGAATTCAAAGGCCTCTTGAGGTCATACAACAAAAAGGTGGGCATTTTATTGCTCGTGGAATATCTGCACCTGCTTTGGATCGCAAGAAAAAGTGGCATTTTATACCCAGTATTAAAAATGGTTCAATGGTCCAAGGCGGCCAAGTTATTGGCACAGTCAATGAGACAGAATCAATTATCCATAAGATATTAGTTCCTGTTCCTCTTAATGGAAAGGTTTCTGGGATTAGCGAAGGTGATTTTTCAGTTGATGATGTAATCTGCAAAGTTGATGGCTATGATGTAAGGTTAATGCAAGAATGGCCCGCAAAGCAGAAAAGACCTTATCTTGAAAAGTTAAGCCCATCAGAGCTTCTTGTTACAGGGCAGAGGGTAGTTGACTTTCTTTTTCCAGTGCCTAAGGGCGGTACAGCTAGCATACCAGGCCCATTTGGTTCAGGCAAAACAGTTATGCAACACCAACTTGCAAAATGGGCAGACGCGGAGATAATTGTCTATGTCGGTTGTGGCGAACGCGGTAACGAGATGACTGATGTTCTAACAGAGTTCCCAAAGCTTAAGGATCCAAGGACAGGAAAGCCGCTCATGAATAGGACTGTGCTCATAGCAAATACATCAAACATGCCGGTTGCTGCAAGGGAGGCATCTATTTACACTGGCATAACAATTGCTGAGTATTACAGAGACCAAGGTTATAATGTTGCGCTTATGGCTGACTCTACTTCAAGATGGGCCGAAGCATTGCGTGAAGTGTCTTCGCGTCTTGAAGAGATGCCTGGTGAAGAGGGCTATCCTGCTTATCTTGGAAGCAGAATCGCCGAGTTTTACGAGAGGGCTGGCCTTGTAAAGACACTAAATGGTGAGATCGGCTCAGTTAGTGCAATAGGTGCTGTTTCACCCCCAGGTGGTGATTTTTCAGAGCCCGTAACACAAAACACGCTAAGAATCACAAAAGTTTTCTGGGCTTTGGATGCTGCTCTTAGTGAAAGGCGTCATTTTCCTTCAATAAATTGGCTTTCATCATACTCTCTGTATGCAGATGATGTTGGCAAATGGGCTGAGATGCACATATCCAAAGAGTGGTCAAAAGCAAGGGCAAGGATAATGGCTATCTTGCAAAAGGAAGCACAGCTTTTGGAGATAGTGCAGATTGTAGGGCCAGATGCTTTGCCCCAAAAGGACCGCATACTTCTTGAAATTGCCAGAATGATTCGGGAAGATTTCTTGCAACAGAACGCATATAATGAGGTTGATACTTACTGCCAACCACAGAAACAGTTGGGCATAGCTCAAGCAATATTGATGTTTGAAGAAAAGGCAATGTCGGCTGAGTTTGCAACATGTGATGAGCTAAGCAATCTTGAATCGGTGCAAAGAATCGCACGCCTTAAGTATGTGCCAATAGAGAACTTTGAATCTGAGATTAGGGGCTTGAAGCAACTAATGGCTAAAGAGTTTGAAGAGCTTGGAAGAAAACAAAAAACAATGAAAAAAGGGGTGGCTTAAATGATGATAAAAGAATATCGCACGATTGAAAGGGCCGCCGGGCCACTTATATTTGTGAAAAACACCAAAGGTGTCAGATTTCAGGAAATAGTGCAGGTAAAGCTTCCAGATTCATCCATAAAGAATGGGCAAGTTTTGGAGGTTTCTGAGGATTTTGCTGTTGTTCAGGTCTTTGAAGGCACCTCTGGCATTGATACTAAAAATTCAAGTGTGAAGTTCTTGGGCAAAACCTTTACAATTAGAGTCGGCCGCGAGATGCTTGGCAGGGTTTTCAATGGAATTGGCAAGCCGATTGATTCTGGCCCAGAAGTGCTTGGTGAAAAAGAACTTGATATAAATGGCTTGGCAATAAACCCAACAAGCCGAGACAATCCAAGCGACTTTATCCAAACAGGCATAAGCACAATAGATTGTATGAACACTCTTGTTAGGGGGCAAAAACTGCCTATATTCTCCGGTGCAGGTTTGCCACACAATAAGCTTGCTGCGCAAATCGTAAGACAAGCAAAAGTCCTTGGCGAAGATGAGAAATTTGCAATTGTCTTTGGTGCTATGGGTGTAACACATGAAGAGGCAAACTTCTTCCGTGAGGAGTTTGAAAGAACCGGCGCTCTGGAAAGGGTTGTCCTTTTCTTGAACTTTGCTGATGACCCAGCCATAGAGCGTCTTATAACCCCAAGAATCGCATTGACTACTGCCGAGTTTCTTGCTTTTGATAAAGGCATGCATGTTCTAGTAATACTTTCAGATATGTCTAACTATTGTGAGGCCTTGAGGGAGATAAGCTCAGCAAGGGAAGAAGTTCCTGGAAGGCGCGGATATCCTGGTTATATGTATACTGATCTGGCCTCAATATACGAAAGGGCTGGGCGCATAAAGGGCTTGCCAGGATCGATAACACAGTTACCAATACTTTCAATGCCAGATGATGATAAGACACATCCGATCCCGGATAACACTGGTTATATAACTGAAGGCCAGATTGTTTTGAGCAGGGCGCTTCATAGGCAGGGCATTTATCCGCCGATAGATCCGAGGCCATCTTTGAGCAGGCTTATGTCCAAAGGCATAGGCGTTGGAAAAACAAGGGAAGACCATGCTGATGTCTCAAACCAACTTTATGCAGCATACTCTGAAGGTATGGACAAGAAAGATCTAGTGGCGGTTGTTGGCGAGGATGCGCTTAGTGACCGTGACAAAAAGTTTCTCGAGTTTGCAGAGCACTTTGAAAAAGAATTTATATGCCAGGGCTTTAATGAAGACCGCCCTATTGAAAAAACCCTTGAAATTGCTTGGAATCTTTTCAAAATCATTCCCGAAAAGGAGCTAAAAAGGATTAACCCAAAATATATTGAGAAATATCTACACGGTAAAACAAATATAAACGTAGAAAAAAAGCCGCTAGAGAACAATAAAATCTCTAAGAAGCAGAAGCGCAAAAAGTGATTCTAATGCTACTTAACGTCAAGCCAACTCGGATGGAGCTTTTGAGGCTTAGAAAAAGGATAGAGCTCGCAAGGAAAGGCCACAAGCTTTTGAAGGAGAAAAGGGATGCTCTTTTTAGCGAATTTTACAAGGAAATGAATGCAGCAAGGCAACTGCGCTCAGATACGGAAGCCATTTTAGATAACGCTTTCGAATCACTGGCAATAGCCCAAGCAAAGCTCGGTATTCTAAACCTTGAAGCTTTCGCGGAGGACTCTTCAATGACATCAAAAATAGCGCTTAATGTCTCAGAAAAAAATATTATGGGTGCGAGAGTTCCTTTGCTTAAGGCGTCAGGCATAAGGAGAACCTTGCTAGAACGTGGATACTCAATTATTGGTTCAAGCTCTGTTTTGGACGAATCAGCAGAGAAATTCGAATCAGTCCTTGAGAAAATTGTTTCGTTGGCCGAGAAAGAGGCGTCAGTTGCAAGGCTTTCTTTTGAGATTGCTATAACAAAGAGAAAAGTTAACTCGCTTGAAAAGATAATTATTCCCAAACTTGAAAGTTCTACCAAGTATATTGAGCAAAGGCTTGAGGAAAGAGAAAGAGAAGCCTTTTATTCTATGAAAAAAGTTAAAGCGAAAAAATATTTGAGACAATACGCCCTTTAATTTTTTTTGACTTTTTTTAAAGCTTGCAAATAGCCTTATAAAAATTTACATAAAATAATCTCATTATGACAGGCCAAAATTATTTTGCTGTAAAGGAATTCATTGACAGGAACTTTAAGCATTTCAATGCTTACGCCTTAAAAGCAGCATCCAAGGCCTATGTAAGCCACATAAAACGTGGCGGAAAAATGCTTGTTGCAATGGCCGGAGCAATGAGCACTGCTGAGCTTGGAATTACCCTTGCTGAGATGATACGCAGAGGTAAAGTTCATGCAATTTCCTGCACAGGCGCTAATTTGGAAGAGGATATCTTTAACCTTGTAGCACATAATTTTTATGAGCATGTGCCTCATTACAGACAACTCTCTCCTGCGGATGAAGAGCGCCTTTACAGGAGACACTTAAATCGTGTTACAGATACTTGCATACCTGAAGATGAGGCAATTCGTAGGATAGAAAAGGCCATTGTTGCAGAATGGAAGGAAGCAGAGAATAACTCGGTGAGGTTATTTCCACATGAATTCTTTTACAGAATCATAGAGAAAGGCACACTCAGGAAATACTATCAAATAGACCCAAAGGATAGTTGGGTTTTGGCAGCATGTGAAAAGAAAATTCCGCTCTTTGTACCAGGGTGGGAGGACTCTACAATTGGCAATATATTTGCTGCACATTGCATTGCTGGTGACATAAAAAATCCTGGAATTGTGCGCAGCGGTATAGAATATATGATTGATCTTGCCGACTGGTACATTAAAACTAGTGCAAAAAGCTCTATCGGCTTTTTCCAGATTGGTGGGGGCATAGCTGGTGACTTCCCTATATGCGTTGTACCAATGATTGAGCAAGACCTCGGAAAAAAGGTTCCAAAATGGGGCTACTTTTGCCAGATAAGCGACTCCACAACCAGCTACGGCTCTTACTCCGGTGCTGTGCCTAATGAGAAGATAACATGGGGTAAATTAGCAGTGGACACACCAAAATTTATAATAGAAAGCGATGCTACAATTGTTGCACCGCTGATTTTTGCATATGTGCTTGCAAGCAAGTAGCTGGTTTCGATGCCGGTAGTTGCAACGCTTTGTATGATACAAAAAGATGGGAAAATACTTTTGCAGAGAAAGGCCAAGGGAAGATTTGGTGAAGGCAAGTGGAACATGCCTGGCGGCAAAGTCAAGGACGGCGAAACCTGCTTTGAAGCTGTAAGGCGCGAAGTTTTCGAGGAAACAGGCCTTAAAGTAGAAAAACTCTCAGAGGTTGGAAAGGTTAATTTCTTTTTTGAAAATTCGAGTGAGCCAGTTTGGGTCGTGCACATTTTTGCAGCTAAAATTTTTTCTGGAACGGAAATGCCTAGCGAAGAGGGCTTACTTGAATGGTTTGACATCAAAAATTTGCCTTTCAATGAGATGTGGCCTGATGACAAGTATTGGTATCCTATGCTTCTATCTGGAAAGCATTTTGAAGGTGACTTCCACTATACAAAGGGCTTTGAAAAGCTTTTGAGCTATCGTTTAAGGGAAATAAAGTAGTTGCAAAATCGCTTCTTTTTATTTGACCTTAACTTTTTGTAGAATCCACTGAAAATTCCACATATCCACAATCAAGGCAGACATATGCGGTAAGCTGTTTTATATTTTCAGGATTTGCAAAAAGGCCCTTTTGCTTCGAAGATATGAATATAAGCCTGCGGTTATAAGCTGTTGGATATCCAAAGTCAATGTTTTCTGACCCGCATTTAGGGCACTTTGCCATTACCATAAAATACCTCCAAAATTTTTTCTTAAAATAAAAAATTTACAAAAATTCTAGGCCACTCCTTTCGTCAATTTCCCCGCGAAGGTTTTTTTGCATGAGCTCTTTTGCTTTTTCTAGGCCAAAGTTGCCAATAAGCCAAGACAATTTTATGTATGCTGTTTCTGTAGTCATATCTTCCAAGAAAATCACACCAACTTCTTTCAGGCGTCTGCCAGTGCTATAGACATTTGGATTTGTCCTGCCAAATATGCATTGTGTTGTCATGCAAACCACACAGCCAGAATCAATAAGTGACCTTACAGCTTCAAGATTTTCAGTGTTTTTACCTTCTGATATCGCAATATGCCCCATGCCTGTCCCTTCTATTATAAGCCCTTTATATTCCTTTTCCTGGAAAAATTTTATTTCTTCGGCTCTTAACCCAGGCCTAGCCCTCAAAATTGCAACACGTTCCTCAAACTTATCATTAATTTTAAGCTGGCCGCCACTGTATTTTTGGTATTTTTGCAAATACTCTATGCTTTCTTGACTAACTTTTGCTATTGGGCTGCTGTTTATAGCACGGAATGCATCCCTTCTAGTGCTGTGCATTTTCCTGCTTTTTGTGCCAGGCAATATATAGCAGGAATCATCGCTAATGTCAGCATGCATACAAATTGCAACTCCTACAAAATCGGTCTTTGTGATAAATTTTGCGGCGTTTATCATGTTTAACTTTGCATCAGTGCTAGGCCTATCGCTGCTTCTTTGCGAGCCAACAAATATTATTGGTAATGGCAGGTTTTCAAATATAAAGGACATTGCACTTGCAGAATAATGCATTGTATCTGTGCCATGCGTTATGATAATTCCTTTCGGCTTTTCTTCAATTGCATTTTTTATTGCTCTAGCAAAAAGCCCGTAATGCTGAAAACAAATTTCTTCTGAAAGCACGTTTGAGACAAAAACTGATTTTATATTCGCTATTTTGCTGATTTCAGGTATTTCAGAAATGATCTCTTCAGAATCAATGCTCGGCGAAACGCCACCTGTGCTATAATCAACTTTGCTTGCTATTGTTCCCCCAGTGTGTAGTATGAAAATCAAAGGTAGTTTCGAATCGAGGTTCTTTTTGTCAGCATTTTTTTTAGGGTGGGCTGAAGCTTTTTCCAATAAGCTTAATCTTTTTACAGATTCAGTCATAAATCCAACATTATAGCCATTAGAAAGTTTAATTTCCAAAAAGTTAGAAGATGGTAACAACACACCAGAATAAGTGCCTTTATTTGTCTCAACCTTTATCCTATCTCCGGGCTTAGCCCCAATTTTGTGCAATAAATCAAAACATCTCATCAATGTGAATATTGCTGTAAATGTTTTTAATTAGTTCCTCAACACCTATTTTCTAGTTCTCTCGCGTACATCGGCAAAAAACCTAAACTCAGCCCTTAGCAGCCATATAAAGAACATTGAGAGAGCTGTTGTAAATGCTATTACAAATATAAGGTCAACCCACTTGTTTGTTCTGAAAAAGTACATTATGAAATCATTACCCCATATCCTAAATCGCACGAGGACATAAACTGCTATTATAAAGCTTGCAACAAAGATTATGGCCCTTTCTATTAATGGCAGGTCTTTAACCCCCATTTTTTTCAACTCCTTCTCCTTTATCTGTGCTTTCTTCGGTAACAATTTCCTTTTGCATGCGGAACATTTCTACAACTTCTTCTGTTGTTGTTGCGTCTTCAGCTTTCTTATCAGGCCTTTGCTTAACTATCCGCGGGAACCTCAGCGCTAGGCCTTCCCCTAACAATTCCTTTGCGCAGCTGTGTACCGGGCTTTTAGTTATTTCATCAGCTATAACTTCAACAACATACATAGGTTCTAACCAGTAGTCCGGCTCTAAGTCGCACACTACATTTGCTGGTTTTTTTTCAACCTTTATTTTACCAAGCATTTTTTCAAATTCAACAAGCTGCTCTTCTGTAAGCCCCGAACCAATTTTAGCTATTGACTCGAAAACCGAATTTTTAGTGTTATAGACAGCACATAGCAGTGCACCGATCCCAAATTTTGCTCTTGCACCTCTGCCTTTATAATAGCCAATGATTACAAGGTCAAGAGTATCACTTAGCTCACCCTTATATGAGCGTTTAAGCTTTATCCAAGCGAATTTTCTCGCACCCGCAATGTATTTCTCATTGAGGTCTTTGGCAATTATGCCTTCTAGGCCACGTTCAATACAATAAGTGAAATAATTTTCAAGTTCCTTTGCATCAGAAACAACCCTTAGCTCAGTTAGGTCAACTATGTTGCCTTCTTTTACAAGACCCTCTAAGATTTTCCTTCTTTCGATAAAAGGCCTATCCATTGTGCTTTCGCCATTGACATACATCACATCGAATAGAAAAAGCTTAAGCGGATATTTTTCAGCAAAATGGTGCACATCATATTTTCTTTTTCTCTGCATTGTTACCTGGAATGGAAAGAACTGGCCAGTGTTTTCATCATATGCTATGGCTTCTCCTTCAACAATGGCCTTTTTTTCCCTTATCTGTTTCGCAACACCATCTACAATTTCAGGAAACATGAATGTCATGTTTTCTTGCCTTCTAGAGAAAATGGTTATCTTTTCTCCGTTTTTATGTATCTGCATTCTGAAGCCGTCTAATTTGCCTTCCACTGCACATTTCCCAAGCTTTTCAATTATCTCTTTTGCAGTTGAAAGGCGCTCAGCCAAGGTAGGCCTTATAGGTATGCCTAATGTGATAGAAATCTCATCAAGTGCTTTTAATCCCTTTTCTTTGAGCTTTTTTGCTATAACGCCCAGGTCTGAATGAATGTTATACTTCTCTTCTATTTTCTCCCTTAGCCGCGCCCTTACCTGCCTGTGTAGCTCAGCTCCGCTGTAATCTTTGCTCAGCTCTTTAACAAGCAGAGGGTTCTTCTTAGTGAATTCATCAATGTTTATTTCTGCTAGTGCATCGAGTATTGTAGGATCCCCTATGCCGAGGCGCAAAGTGTTCAAAGGTATTCGCACGATGAACTTTGCTTCGATCGGCTGTGCAGAGTTTATAAGTTCAGACAGAAGCTTTATCTTCAGCTCCTGAGAGCCAGGTCCTGAAGAAGAACTAATCTTGTAAAAGTTTAAGAAAACCTTTTCTAATGTCAACTCTTCGCTAAAAAGTGAACGCTGCTTTTTTTCTTTAACTAGCTTTTGTGCCACTATGCCAAGGTCACCAGATTCCTTGTAATGTCTTTTTACATCAACTTCGCTGTATCCAGTGGTTTTGGAAATAGCGTCAATTACAAAATTTTCCCCGATACCAACTTCAAGACCTTTATATGCTGGCGCTACACGCCCTTGCATTAGGTATATTATCTTGTCAATCTCATCCGCTTTAGCTTTTCTGAACAAATCAGCAAGTTTGCCAGTCATCTCTATTCTGGAGCTGATTCCTTCAATCTCTTCCATCACTTCGGCAATTTGCAGAAACTTCATAAGGATACCAAGGTGGGCCCGACGGGAATCGAACCCGCGACACCCAGATTAAGAGTCTGGTGCTCTACCGACTGAGCTACGGGCCCATAAACTTGTATGAATATTAATTAGACAGGAAAACTAATTAAAGCTTTATTTTGTCTACGCCAAATGTGTACTTCTGCAGTGGCTTTGGTATTTGGATGGCTTTTTCTTTTGGGCTGTAATGGTTTTCAACTATCGCACAGATTGTCCTTTGGTTTGCGACTGCTGTTGCATATACATTATTTGTTGGCAACCGTTCATGGCTTTTTGTTGTGTAGCGCATCTTCACTTTTTCAGAGACCCAGGTGCCCATTGTTGCAATTGAGTGTGTTTCCCTATACTGGTTCTGCCCCGGCATCCATGTTTCTACATCAACTTGCTTTAGTGCTCTCATATCAGTGTCGGCCGCATGCACAATGACACTTCTGTTTGGCAATCCCAAAGAAAACATGAATTCCTGTACATCTTTCCTTATTCTTTCAACTTCATCTAAGTCATCATCTTGTGGCATTATGGAATGTATCTCAAGCTTGTGGAACTGCTTTGCTCTAAATATTCCTTTTGTATCCTTTCCGTGAGCACCTGCTTCTTTTCTAAAGCAAGGAGACCAGGCCATTACCCTTAAGGGTAGCTCTTTTTCCTCAAATATTTTGTCTGAATAAAAGGCAACAATGGTATGCTCTGATGAAGGAATAAGCACAAGGCCATCTTTCTCAAGTTCAAAAATAGTGTCTGCAAAGCTAGTAAAGTATGTTATTTTCTCTTCTACACTTTTTTTCATAAGATATGGTGTTATCAGTAACCGATTTGCATACCCCTTTTTCCTGAAGAACTCAAGGGCATACATTGTTAGTGCAAAGTCAAGTATTACAAGCTCGTCAAACTCACAGTAAAATCTTGAGCCAGCTATTTCACCAGCAATGTCTTGTTCTATGAGCTTTCCAACAAGGTCATAATGGTGCAATACCTCATCAGTTTGTATGTATTGAACATCTGGATAACGTTTTTCAAATTCCGATACGTTGCTATTTAGCACTTTTGGAACTCCAAAGTACTCAATTGGCTTCGAGCTTCCATTTTCTTCGCGGGGCACATCTTCAGCAAGCCAGTTTGGTAGCATCAATTCAATTGCCCTTAATTTTTCTTCGCATTCCTTTTGCCTTTTCTCAAGATTTTCTATTTCTTTCTTTATTTTCTCAGCTTTTCTCAAGATAGCTTCTTCCTTTTTTTTACCGTACTCCTTGCTGAGCTTATTTCTTTCAGTTCGCAGATCCTGTATTTTTTTGCCATTGTCGTTCCACTCTGCATAAAGCCGAGTGCCTTGTTTAAAACTTTCAATGATATTCTCAGGGGTTTTTCTAATGTTTAGTACTTGGATGTACTGCTCTTTATTTCCTATGAGGTTTTTTATGAATGGCATTGCTATCCTCTATTCTTGCTTTTTCTTTGGCATAAAAAGAGGGAATAATGCTGATCTCCTTTCCTTTTCTTCCTTTGGCAATTCTTGTTCACTTTCCTTTTTCTGCTCCCGGGCCTCTTTTTCTGAGGCTTTTCCTACCTCAACTATTTCAGCATCTTCTCTTCTCTGAACAGGTACCTCATATTTTGGCTTGGGTTTCTCAATTACAAATTCCTCTATTTTTTTCTCCTTTTGCTGAGGCGCAACCTCCTCTTTTCTCGGTTCTGTAACAGTTTTTTCTTCTTTCTTTACCGGAGGTAATACTATTCCAAATAAACTCTTCCTCATAGGGGCTTCTTTAGGCGCTATTTCTTTTGGCTTTTGCTTTTTCTCTTCCGCCTTTTCTTTAATGTTGCTTTCCCTCATGTTTCTTATGAGTTTTTTTATCATAAAAACTGAAAAAGCAGCAATTATAACCAGCAAAAATAAGGGTATAATTATGTTTGGGTTTGTTTTAACTGATGCGCTGCCACGATAATTTCCAACTAAAGCAAGCTTTATCTCATGGTTGCCTTCAGGGATTGGCTCAGGCAAAATTGCTGTGTAGAGGTCGCCATCTTTGATTAACTCAATCTTCTTTTCCATGCCATCGTCAACAATGAAATTTGCGAAGACACGATCTTTGTCAAAAGGCATTGTGTTGTAGTATCTCAACCTTACCTTTAGCTCTTTAATTTCGCCTGTGCCAAGTAAGCTTCCTGAGGGCTCTACAATGTCAACTAGCAATTCATTTGTCAGCTTTATGTTGAGCCACCTTTTTACGCTTATGTCCCTGTCAATGTATGCTTTTAGCTCAAACTGGACAAATATCTTTTCATAGTACCTATTTTCAGGAAGCGTTGTCTTAAGTAGGTACGAATTGTGAGATAGCTTAGTGAAATATTTTTCAGTTGCTGTCTCAGCAATAGTCATCTTAAGTGTTATGTTCTGCGCTTCAACAAGCTTAGGGCCACTAAGCTCAGCCCTAATCTCAATTGGCTGCCCATAATTGAGTGTTATTTCTTTGCTTTGTAGAATGTCTGGCTCAAGTGTGAAGTCAATCAACTGAGCATTTGCTGCGCATAATAATGCTAATACAAAACTGCTAATAGTTAGAAAACGCCTAATTGACTTCATGCCTATCACAGCATTAAAATTTATATTAAACTTGTTTATTAACCTTTTGGCTTGGAGCTAAAGCACTTTTGTGCAGAATAATGTTTATTTTATGTCTGATTTGAAAAAATAATTGGGCAGCGGAGAGTAAGCCGCCTTCTGTTACGCCTTTGCAATGCAAAGGCCTGTCGGCATTCGTCTAAGCGCCTTGAAGGCTTGCACCCTCCTGAAGCACGTTTCATCCAAAGCAATGCGCTCAGTTTTGATCATTGCTTGCATTGCAATGGTCTCGTTTCTGTTCTTCAGGTCTCCCTCTCGGGAGTGCGCTCTTCACGCTTTTTGCGGGTGGGCGGACTTTCCTCAGGGCAAAGCCCCGTAGGCCGACCTTCCGCTACCCAAATATTTATTTGTAAAAAAGTTTTAAATACTGTCAAAAAGACCAAAAATAGTAAAACAAAAAAATAAAAGCGAAATGCCTGCATAGACGCTAACGCACAAACCTCGGGCTTTTAGTATTCGTAGGCTGAAACGCTCGCCGAAGCTCGCGTCTTACACCACGAACCTATCAAACCGCTCTTTTAGCGACGCCCTCGTCCCTAGCCTTCTTGCGAAGGTTCGGGAATGGTTGGCTCTTTTCAGGGTTCGCTTCGAGCTTAGATGCTTTCAGCTCTTATCGATTACAGCGTGGCTACCCGGCATTGCCCTGCCGGACAACCGGCACACCAGAGGCTGCGGCCCATCGTTCCTCTCGTACTTAATGGACCTTCCCCTCAGCCAACCAGCACTCCCAGCAGATAGTATCCAAACTGGCTCGCACCGTTCTCAACCCAACTAACGTAAGGCTTTAATGAGTTAACACCTCCACCCTTGGCTGCTTATGCACAGCCAGGATGCCTTGAGCCGACAGCGGAGTATCAAACCGCGGGGTCGATGTGGACTCTCACCCGCGACAGATCCGTTACCCCCAGGGTAAGTTCATTATCAGACCGGGGCCCCTTTAAAGGGCACACCAGTGTTCTCTAGGCCGTGCTTTCGCAATCGGGTTTCTTGCTGTGCGAAACCCGATAAAGCCTGCTTTTGCCCTTATATTCTACGGCGGATTTCTGACCCGCCTGAGCAGACCTTAGGATGCCCCTGATATCTTTTCAGGGGCGTACCGCCCCAGCCGAACCGCCCACCTAAAGTTGTCCTCTTTCGAGTTAGCAACATAGTTCCCGAAGGGTGGTGTCCCATTGGTGCCTCCATGTTCCCTAGCGAGAACACTTCGATGGCTCCCACCTACTCTTCACTCCGGAAACCATATTACAGCATCAGGCTGCGGTAAACTTCCGTGGGGTCTTCTCTTCCCACTGGGAGACCGCGGCTTACTCACCGCGCAGCGAGTTCGCCAGGATCACACTAGGGACAGTGGGGATCTCGTTACCTCCTTGGTGCAAGCCGGCATTAAACCGGCAAGGTATTACGCTACCATGAGAGCCTCAGAGTTAGGCCCGCTCTTCACCAGGGCTTAGCTCCCTTGGAAAGGAGTTTCACCTACTGGCAGTGAGCAGAGGTCGGTTTCTGTACTCATCCTTTCGGACTTGCAGAAACCTTTGTTTTTAATAAACAGTCGGACCCCCCTAGTCACTGAGACCTGCTTCTTGCGAAACAGGCACCCCTTCTACCGAAGATACAGGGCTAATTTGCCGAGTTCCCTTAGTGCATTTATCCCGATACGCCTTGGCCTTCTCAGCCAGGACACCTCTCCCGGTTCTCGGTACGGTTGCCTGAAATCCTTCCCCTGTCTCTTTTCACTGATCCTAGGCCTTGACCAAACCTTGCGGCCCATCCCTGCTTTTGCCTCTTTCTCACCATGACGGTTCTCCAGAGGCTTATACAGGTTAGATTCCATGGCGATGGAACTTGGTCTAGCCCAAGATGTCAAGACAGAGGCTTTCGTCACCGAAAACGTATTCAGGCAGTACGGGAATATGAACCCGTTTCCCATTCGTACTGCTCGGATTACGGCAGTACTTAGGACCGACTAACCCTTAGCTGATGATCAGCGCTAAGGAACCCTTGTCCTTTCGGCGGATGGGATTTTCACCCATCAATCGTTGCTACTAGCGCGAGGATCCATAGCTCTGGCAGATTCATTGCCCATCACTGAGCAACTTTTTCTCCACCAGAGTACCCCCCTACCGCTTCTCAGAGAGAAGCCATAGGTATCGGCAGCCAGTTTTAGCCCAGATTATTTTCGGAACCTCTGTCCTAGATTGGTGAGCTATTACGCACTCTTTAAAGGATTGCTGCTTCTAAGCCAACCTCCCAATTGTATTAGGGCAGAGATGTCCTTCGGGTTAGCACTTAACTGACATTTATGGGCCTTAACCTATGTCTGGGTTGTTCCCCTCCAAGACATGCGGCTTATCCGCATGCCCCTACTCCAGCCATCTTCGAGGGCAATAACTTTAGAGTTTGATAAGAAGGCCAGGCCTCTCGGCCCGTTACCTTCTAATCAGTATCTTTACGCCATTGCCACTCTCCGGCCAGGCTAGCCTGAGAGCTACTTCGGGGGGAGCCTGCTATTGCCGAGTGCGAGTCGTATTTCGCGCCTATTCCCAGGTCACCCGAACAGATAGACTAGAACCGGTTGCAGGCCTCGACCTTCCGGAAGGAAGGCTTCGCCTTGCCCAGGAATAGATCACTCGGCTTCAGGTCTGGCCGGTGTGACTTACGTGCTTTAACACGCTTTCCCTCACTGCAAAAAGCAGCTGCGGAAACTCGCTTTCACTGCGGCTGCTGCCTTAAGGGCATTAGCCTCGCCACACCAGCAAACTCCCTCGCCCATTATTCAAGACGGACGATGCAACTCTGATCAGCTTTTCCTTGCTTGCCACCTTGCGGAGGTTCGCTCGGAAAAGCGTCTCTTCTTTGGAGCTGCATCCGCCTGTGACCGTATAGTTTCAGACGCTTTTCACCCCCCGTTAGGGGTACTTTTCAACTTTCCCTCACGGTACTAGTCCGCTATCGGTCTTGAGTTGTTTTTAGGGTTAGGAGTTAAAGACTCCCATATTTGCGCGCACAATTCAATGCACGCTACTCTGGGACTCCAGGAATGGCCATAGGCCTCTTGCTTACGCGGCTATCACGCTCTGTGGCAGCCCTTTCCAGGGCACTTCAGCGCAAGACCCTTAGGCCTACCTAGGCCCAAACACCACATCCTTACATGCTTTCGCATGGAAGTTCGGTTTGCCCTGTGCCGTGTTCTCTCGCCGATACTAACGGCATCGCTATTGCTTTCTCTTCTTGCGGTTACTAAGATGCTTCAATTCACCGCATTCCAGCTCCTCGCGGAGCAATTCGGGGACCTTAGGTTCAACGCTTACATGCAGCTCGCCTAAGCTTATCGCAGCTTGTCACGCCCTTCATCTGCACTCAAGCCTAGTCATCCACTATACGGCTTATTGTTCATGCGCGGTTAGCGTCTATGCAGACATCATCGCATGCAAATTAAGCATGCTAGTCAGATGCCATAAAAAAGCTTATGGCACCTAATGGACCCAACGGGATTTGAACCCGTGGCCTCTGCCTTCCCTGTTAAATTGCAAGGGCAGCGCTCTCCCACTGAGCTATGGGCCCTCATTAGCAATTCCTGCGAATGTTTTAAATATTTTAGTTCTGCTATGCTCGCTGATTTCTTGGTTTTAGCACACGGGTTTATATTGTCCAAAAGACATTTGGGTGCGATACAGCAAAAAAAGTTTAGGAGGTGATCCGTCCGCAGGTTCCCCTACGGACACCTTGTTACAACTTAGCCCCCCTCACAGAACTCGGAATCGACATTTCCTTATGGAAATGCCTCATCCAAGATCCACTCGGTTGGCTTGATGGGCAGTGTGTGCAAGGCGCAGGGACTTATTCACCGCGCTTTGATAAAACGCGATTACTGGGGATTCCAGCTTCACGAGGGTGAGTTGCAACCCTCGATCCGGACTGAGATTGGGTTTAGGGGATTGCCTTACCCTTTCGGGCTCGGAACCCATTGTCCCAACCATTGTATGTTGCGTGTAGCCCAAGGCATTCGGGCCATACAGATCTACCGTCGCCCATTCCTTCCTCCCCATTGCTGGGGCAGTCCCCTTAGAGAGCCCCCTCTGAAAACAGAAGGTTAGCAACTAAGGGCATGGGTCTCGCTCGTTACCTGAGTTAACAGGACACCTCGTGGCACGAGCTGACGATGACCATACAACACCTCTCAGCGTGTCAGGTAAGCCCTTCAGACTGACCATCATTCTGCTGTCGGCCCTGGTGAGTTGCCTGGCGTTGTGTCCAATTAAACCGCAACATCCACCCCTTGTAGTGCGCCCCCGCCAATTCCATCAAGTTTCGGCCTTGCGGCTATACTTCCCAAGCAGCAGACTTAACGGCTTCCCTACGGCACCCCAACAGCTTGCGCTGTCAGGACACCAAGTCTGCATCGTTTACGGCCAGGACTAACCGGGTATCTAATCCGGGTCGCTCCCCTGGCTTTCGCCTCTCACCGTCAGATCCGTTCTAGGCAGGCGCCTTCGCTACCGGTGGTCTTTCCAGGATCTTCGTATTTCACCACTACCCTGAAAATACCCCTGCCTTCTCCCGGTCTCAAGCCCGATAGTATCGCCCGCACGCCGCTCTGTTAAGCAGAGCGATTTCACAAGCGACTTTTCGGACGAGCTACAGGCGTTTTAGGCTCAATATAAGTGGGCACCACTCGTGGAGTACGTGTTACCGCGGCGGCTGGCACGTATCTTACCCTCCACTTATTCGCCGAGTTTTTTAGACTCGGCAAAAGCCAGCAGAGCTGGCACTGGGAATACCCCTGTCGCGCTTTCGCGCATTGCAAAGGTTTCGCGACTGCTGCACTCCGTAGAGCTAGGGCCCTTATCTCAGTGCCCTTCTCCGGGCTCCCTCTTCCAAGGCCCGTACGGATCTTCGGCTTGGTGGGCAGTTACCCCGCCAACTACCTATTCCGCCGCAGACTCATCCTAAGGCGCAACTGTAGCATGAAACAGTTGCCTTTGAGCAATAGGACATTCCAGTACCTATTGCCTATAGGGCATTAGCCCCAGTTTCCCGGGATTAACCCTTCCTTAGGGCAGATTGTCCACGTGTTACTGAGCCGTCCGCCAGAGCGCTTCATGGCTAGCGCTCTTAGACTTGCATGTCTTAGTCGCATTCCCATAGCAGTACCCGCCAGCAGGATCAGCTGGAATTAGAAG